>NZ_CP154859.1:3208760-3529636 GCF_039614725.1 Thauera sp. JM12B12
GTGCCCCATACCGCTGCCCCCCGGGCCCCTACGAGCGAGCCTGCCTGGTCGCCAACTACCTGCGCCAGGCGAAGCCGAAATCCAAGGTGCTCGTGCTCGATGCCAACGGCGAGATTCAATCGAAGAAGGGCCTCTTCACCCAGGCCTTCGAGCGCTATGGCGCGCTGATCGAGTACGTCCCCAACAGCGCGCTGCAAAGCGTCGATGCCGCCAGCCTCACCGCCGAGCTCGAGTTCGACTCGATCAAGGCGGACGTGCTCAACGTCATCCCGCCGATGCGCGCCGGCAACATCGCCACCACCGCCGGCCTGCAGCTGGTGAACGACGCCTGGGTCGATGTCGACTGGCTCACCCTCGAGGCCAAGGGCATGCCCGGCGTGCACGTCATCGGCGACGCACTGTTCCCGGCGCCGGCCATGCCGAAGTCGGGCCACATGGCGAACCAGCACGGCAAGGTGGTCGCCGCCGCCATCCTCAACCTCGCCGCCGGCCTGCCGCCGAACCCGGCGCCCGTGGTGATGAACACCTGCTACAGCTTCGTGGACGGCAAGAACGTGATCCACGTCGCCTCCGTGCATCAGTTCGACGCCGACAAGCGCCAGCCGATGCCGGTCAGCGGCGCCGGCGGACTGTCCGCAGCCGCCAACGAGATCGAAGGCAAGACCGCCCTCGCCTGGGCACGCAACATCTGGGCGGACATGCTGGCCTGAGGCGGACGGCGCGCCGAAGCGCAGACGGGGTCCCGCGGGACCCCGTCGTTTTATTACCGCGCGCCTGCGGCCCCGCTGTTCAGTCGAGCGTGCTGATGTAGAGCGCCACCGCCTTCACCTCGAGCTCCGAGAGCTTCGAGGCGATCGAGTGCATGATCTCGTTGTCGTTGGTGCGCGCGCGGCTGTTGAAGGACTTCAGCTGCGCCTCGATGTAGCGCGGCACCTGCCCCGCCAGGCGCGGCAGCTGGTCGGTGCCGTGCCCCTGGTCGCCGTGACAGCCTGCACAGGCAGCGACACCCGAGTATTCGTTGCCGCGATGGAAGATGAAGCGCCCGACCGCAGCCAACTCCGCGTCTCGCGCCTCGCGCGGCTTGGTCGGCTTCTGCTCGAAATACACGCCGAGCGCCAGCATCTCGTCGGGGGTAAGGTCCTGCGCCATGCCGTTCATGGTGTCGCTCTTGCGCCGGCCCGACTGGAAGTCGCCGAGCTGCTTGGCGATGTACTGGTGGTGCTGGCCCGCGAGGCGTGGATACAGCGGCGAGGAGCTGTCGCCGTCGGCGCCGTGGCAGAGCGCGCAACGTCCGGCGCTGATCTCGGCGGCACGCGCCAGGTCGACCTTCGGCAATTCCGCCGCCGCCACCGCCCACGGCACGCCGAGCCCCATCGCACCAAGAATCCAGAGCCTGCTCCACGCCTTCATGCCCGCCTCCCTTGCGTCATCGTGTATGCGGGCATCCACCCGACGCCCGCGGCCGAGTTTATAAGACTTTGACGATAGACTGAACAGACGCGCGATCGTCGTACCCGCCGGCAGACCCGCCCGGCGCTCGACGGGGGGCGCCGCTCATCGGAGGGGCGGCAAGATCTCAGGCACGGCTCGACCAGCCGAGCTCGAGCAGCCACGGCGATTCACCGGCGTCCAGCGCAGCGCGCACGTACCCGACCAGCGCCTCGGGCAGGCACTGGCGATCGTGCCAGTCCAGGCGATCGCACTTGTCCGGCTCGACGATGCGCGGCTCACCCGCGAAGCGCTCCGCGCGCACGAAGAAATCGATCCGGTTGGTATCCGAGAGTCGGTGCACCACACCGATGAGCCGCAAATCGGCCTCGGCCACCTCGAGCCCCGTCTCCTCGCGCAGTTCGCGCCGCGCAGCCATGCGGATCGACTCACCGGGTTCGACGTGCCCGCCAGGCAGGCTGTACAGGCCGTCGAAAAAGCCGGTACCGGCGCGACGCATCAGCAGCAGCCTTCCCTCGCGCTCGCAGAGCACATGCACGCCGGTTGGGATGCCAAGGTGCATCAGTGCTTCCCCGTACTGCCGAAACCGTCGGCACCGCGCGCGCTCGCATCGAAGCTGTCGACCAGGTTGAAGCCGACCTGCAGCACCGGCACCACCACGAGCTGGGCAATGCGCTCCATGGGCTGGATGGTGAAGCTCGCCCGACCGCGGTTCCACACCGAAACGAAGATCTGCCCCTGGTAGTCGGAGTCGATCAGCCCCACGAGATTGCCGAGCACGATGCCGTGCTTGTGACCGAGTCCCGAACGCGGCAACACCATCGCGGCCAGACCGGGGTCGGCAAGATGGATCGCCAGGCCGCTCGGCACCAGCGTGGTCTCGCCCGGATGGAGGGTGATCGGCCCCGGGAGACACGCGCGCAGGTCGAGACCCGCCGCACCTTCGGTGGCGTAGGCAGGCGGATGGGTCTTGAGGCGCTCGTCGAGCAGCTTCACGTCTATTCGGTGCATCTCGTCTCTCTCCTGCGCACCAGCCGCATGAGGCGACGAGGTGCGATTCGGGTCTGATCCAGGGCGGGCTGCCTCAGCCAGCCAGCAGTCGGGCAAGGTGGGCGACGATTCCGCGCGCCACCTCGGCCTTGGGCGCACGCGGCAGAGGGTGACGCCCGGCATCGTCGTAGAGGATCACGGTGTTGTCGTCCCCGCCCATGCCATCGCTGACCAGATTGCCTACCAACATCGGGAGGCGCTTGTTGCGCCGCTTGCCCTCGGCGTACGCGTCCAGATCGCGGCTCTCGGCGGCGAAGCCGACACAGAAGGGCGCATCCTCGCGCGCCGCAACCTCGGCAAGAATGTCCGGATTCGGGGTCAGCGACACGGTCATCGTATCCGCCGATTTTTTCAGCTTGTGTTCGGCCGTCGCCAGCGGGCGGTAGTCCGCCACCGCCGCCACCGCGATGAAGACCTGGGCGCCCGGCAGCGCGTCGAGCACCGCGTCGCGCATCTGCAGCGCGCTCGAAACCGGCACGCAGCGCACACCGGCGGGCACCGGCAGACTGACCGGGCCGCTCACCAGCACCACCTCCGCGCCCGCCTGCGCACACGCGCGCGCCAGCGCGTACCCCATCTTCCCCGAACTGATATTGGTGATCCCGCGCACCGGATCGATCGCCTCGAAGGTCGGCCCCGCAGTCAGCACCACCTTGCGCCCGCCGAGCAGCTTGGGCACGAAGAAGCCCTCCAGGCGCTCGAGCAGTTCCTCGGGCTCGAGCATCCGGCCCATGCCGACCTCACCGCAGGCCTGGTCGCCTGCGCCGGGCCCGAACACCGTCACGCCGTCGCCACGGATGAGGGCGAGATTGCGCTGCGTCGGCGGGGACTCCCACATCTGGCGGTTCATCGCCGGCGCGACGACGAGCGGCACGTCGCGCGCCAGGCACAGCGTCGTGAGCAGGTCGTCCGCACGCCCCTGCGCCAAGCGGGCAAGGAAATCCGCCGTCGCCGGCGCGACCACGATGGCATCGGCCTCGCGCCCGAGATCGATGTGCGCCATGTTGTTCGGCATGCGCGCATCCCACAGGTCGGTCCACACCCTGTTGCCGGACAAGGCCTGAAAGGTGACGGGGGTGACGAAATGCGCCCCGCCTTCGCTCAGGACGACGTGCACGTCGCCCCCCCCCTTGACCAGCAGGCGGACCAACTCTGCCGCCTTGTAGGCCGCGATGCCGCCACTGACCCCGAGAACGATTCTGCGACCCTTCAAAATGCTCATGACATTCACTTATACTTTCGGCATTTCATGCCTTGTGGTCAAGGCGCCCACCCTGCATCCCCAGGAGTCCGAAACGCAATGGCGATCACCGACTGGCCCGCGGACGAGCGCCCGCGTGAGAAACTGCTGGCACGCGGCCCCGCTGCGCTCTCCGATGCGGAACTGCTGGCAATCTTCCTGCGCGTCGGCATCCGCGGCCAGAGCGCGGTCGATCTTGCACGCACGCTGCTCGCGCGCTTCGGCAGCCTTACCCGCATGTGCACCGCCGGGGCGCAGGAATTCTCGGCGGTCCCCGGCATGGGACTGGCCAAGTATGCCCAACTGCAGGCGGTCATGGAACTGTCGCGACGGGCGCTGTTCGAGACCCTGCGCGCACGGCCGCTCTTCGACTCGCCGCAGGTCGTGCGCGACTGGCTGCGCCTGCGCCTTGGCCACCTGCCGCACGAAACCTTCTGCATCCTGCTGCTCGACGCCCGTCACTGCCTGATCGAGGCCGTCGATCTCTTTCGCGGGACGCTCACCCAGACCTCGGTCTATCCCCGCGAGGTGGTGAAGCTCGCCCTCGCCCATAATGCCGCCGCAGTCATCCTTGCACACAACCACCCCTCGGGCGCAGCAGAGCCGAGCACTGCCGACGAACTCCTCACCCGCGCCCTCAAGGAGGCACTCAGCCTTGTCGATGTGCGCGTGCTCGACCATTTCGTGGTCCCGGCACACGGTTCTCCGGTATCATTCGCCGAACGCGGGCTGCTCTGACGTGTCGCTGCCCGATCACCTGGCGCGGCACCCCCGACTGCCGAGCGCACGCGCATTTTCCGGCGCGGGGCTTGCCTTGACCGCTGCCCTTGCATTATCCTCGCACGTTTTCCGAAATCCGAATTCCCTGGAGCATCGTATGGCTCGCGTCTGCCAAGTGACCGGTAAAGCACCGATGGTGGGAAATAACGTTTCCCACGCAAACAACAAGACCAAGCGTCGTTTCCTGCCCAACCTGCAGAGCCGCCGCTTCTGGAGCGAAGGCGAGAACCGCTGGATTCGCCTGCGCGTTTCCAACGCGGGTCTGCGCACGATCGACAAGAAAGGCATCGACGTCGTCCTTGCCGAGCTTCGCGCCCGCGGCGAGAAGCTGTAAGCAACCGAACTGAACGGAGAACGCCATGGCCAAGGGCATCCGCGAAAAGATCAAGCTGGAGTCGACCGCAGGTACCGGTCACTTCTACACCACCTCGAAGAACAAGCGCACCACGCCTGAGAAACTCGAGTTCAACAAGTACGACCCGGTCGCGCGCAAGCACGTCCCGTACAAGGAAGTGAAGCTGAAGTAATCCGTCTCGGCAGACGCTCCGCGCGTCTCGGCCGAAACGAAGCTGCTCCAGAAAACACGAAGGGCCATCGGATTTTCCGATGGCCCTTCCGCTTTTCATCCACCACCGGCGAGCGACAGCGGATGCGACTACAAGCGTTACGGGATCACGCGCGCTGGATGTTCGACGCCTGCTTGCCCTTGGGACCCTGGGTCACCTCGAAGGACACTTTCTCGCCTTCTTTGAGGCTCTTGAAACCGCTCATGTTGATGGCGGAGAAATGTGCGAACAGGTCCTCGCTTCCATCATCGGGCGTGATGAAACCGAAACCCTTGGAATCGTTGAACCACTTCACGGTACCAGTTGCCATATTGCTTGGATCCTTCAAGGTTGCGTGTTACGCCATCCCGGCATGACCGGAACGGTCGGTGTCGGCGCTGACGGGGACCAGACGACCCAACGGCAAACTGCTCGGGACCAAGCTCCAGCCGGCGCGTGTCCTAGCTTTTACGCATTCGCCCATGCAGCGTCAACGGTCTTTCCGCGCCCATTTTTGGCGCAGCGCAACAGCCTGAATGGCCGCAACAAGGGAGTTTCTGAATGAACTCCATATCTTGTGCGGCACACCTTCTTTGACGCAGCGCACGAAAGCGGATCGGTCTGTGCGCCGGACGCCACAGCACACCCCCCGCATGGAACCGCCACGAAGGTGTGACCCGAGGCGTGTTGCACTCTGCTTCGGCATCGTTAGAATGGATTTATGGGCACCCGAAAACAAGATGATCTCGTTCTGGAAGCAAAGCGGACACGGACTCGTCCGCCACCTCTGTACAAGGTCCTGCTGCTTAACGACGATTACACGCCGATGGATTTCGTCATCGTCGTCCTGCAGAAATATTTCGGCATGGATCGCGAACGTGCCACGCGAGTCATGCTCCAAGTCCACAGAGAGGGCATGGGGGTATGCGGCGTCTTTCCCAGGGACATCGCCACGACCAAGGTTGAGCAGGTCACCTCGTTTGCTCGTCAGCATCAACATCCGCTGGCATGCGTGATGGAGGAAAATTGAATGATCGCGCAAGAGCTTGAAGTCAGCCTGCACATGGCTTTCGTAGAGGCACGTCAGAAGCGCCACGAGTTCATCACCGTGGAACACCTTCTGCTTGCCCTGCTGGACAATCCGTCCGCAGCCCAGGTCCTCAAGGCCTGCGCCGCCAACATCGACGAATTGCGTCGCGAGTTGACCAACTTCATCAACGAGCACACGCCGCGCATCGAAGGCACGGACGAGATCGACACGCAGCCGACGCTCGGTTTCCAGCGCGTCATCCAGCGTGCGATTCTGCACGTGCAGTCCTCGGGCAAGAAGGAGGTCACCGGCGCGAACGTACTGGTGGCGATCTTCGGCGAGAAGGACTCGCACGCGGTGTATTTCCTCCAGAAACAGAACATCTCCCGTCTGGACGTGGTGAACTTCATCTCCCACGGCATCGCCAAGACGCCGCCACAGGGCGCCCAGCCGCAGGGTCGCGGCGAGTCGGAACAGGGCGAGCAGGAGCAGGAAGAGAAGTCTGCCGGCGGCGCGCTCGAGAACTACACCCAGAATCTCAACCAGCAGGCGCTGGTGGGGAAGATCGATCCGCTGATCGGACGCGAGAAGGAAGTCGAGCGTGTGATCCAGACCCTGTGCCGGCGGCGCAAGAACAATCCGCTGCTGGTCGGTGAGGCCGGCGTCGGCAAGACCGCGATCGCAGAAGGCCTCGCGCGCCGGATCGTCGAAGGGCGCGTGCCCGAGATCCTCGAGAACGCCCAGGTGTTCGCGCTCGACATGGGCGCCCTGCTCGCGGGCACCAAGTACAGGGGTGATTTCGAGCAACGCCTGAAGGCGGTGCTCAAGCAGCTGATCGAGAACCCGAACGCGATCCTCTTCATCGACGAGATCCACACCCTGATCGGCGCCGGCGCGGCGTCGGGGGGCACGCTCGATGCGTCGAATCTTCTCAAGCCGGCGCTGTCTTCCGGACAGCTCAAGTGCATTGGCGCGACCACCTACAACGAGTTCCGCCAGATCTTCGAGAAGGACCATGCGCTCTCGCGTCGCTTCCAGAAGATCGACGTGATCGAGCCTTCGGTGGCCGAGACGGTCGAGATCCTCAAGGGGCTCAAGAGCCGCTTCGAGGAGCACCACGGCATCAAGTACAGCAACTCTGCGCTCTCCAGCGCCGCGGAGCTGTCGGCCAAGTACATCAATGACCGCCACCTGCCCGACAAGGCGATCGACGTCATCGACGAGGCCGGCGCCGCCCAGCGCATCCTGCCGAAGTCGAAGCAGAAGAAGACCATCGGCAAGAACGAGATCGAGGAGATCGTCGCCAAGATCGCCCGCATCCCGCCGCGCACCGTGTCCAACGACGACAAGGCCGCCCTCAAGACGCTCGAGCGCGACCTCAAGAACGTCGTCTTCGGCCAGAACGCCGCGATCGAGGCCCTCGCCAAGGCGATCAAGATGTCGCGCTCCGGCCTCGGCAACCCGCAGAAGCCGATCGGCTCCTTCCTGTTCTCCGGCCCCACCGGCGTCGGCAAGACCGAGGTCGCGCGCCAGCTCGCCTACACGCTGGGCATCGAACTGGTGCGCTTCGACATGTCCGAGTACATGGAGCGCCACGCCGTCAGCCGCCTGATCGGCGCGCCGCCGGGCTACGTCGGCTTCGACCAAGGCGGCCTGCTCACCGAGCAGATCACCAAGAAGCCGCACTGCGTGCTGCTGCTCGACGAGATCGAGAAGGCGCATCCGGACATCTACAACATCCTGCTGCAGGTCATGGACCACGGCACACTGACCGACAACAACGGTCGCCAGGCGGACTTCCGCAACGTGATCATCATCATGACCACCAACGCCGGCGCCGAGTCGATGCAGAAGGCGGTGATCGGCTTCTCCGCCAAGCGCGAGGCAGGCGACGAGATGGCCGACATCAAGCGCCTGTTCACGCCGGAGTTCCGCAACCGGCTCGACGCGATGATCTCGTTCAAGGCGCTCGACAACGAGATCATCCTGCGCGTGGTCGACAAGTTCCTGATGCAGCTCGAGGCGCAACTGCACGAGAAGAAGGTGGAAGCCCACTTCAGCGACGAACTCAAGGCCTGGCTGGCGGAGAAGGGCTTCGATCCGCTGATGGGTGCGCGTCCGATGGCACGGCTGATTCAGGACACGATCCGCGCCGCGCTCGCCGACGAGCTCCTGTTCGGGCGCCTGGTCAATGGTGGCAAGGTGACCATCGACCTCGACGAGGACGACAAGGTGAAGCTGGTGTTCGAGGAGACGGAAACGGCCGCGGCCTGAACGCTCTTCGCCGGGGCAAGCCCGGCGCATACGGGAAACGGCATGTACCCAGGGGGAACATGCCGTTTTTCATTACGGTGACGCGTTCGCAGAATTTGCCGTGGGGGCGGGCTCGCCCGCGCAGAGGCGCCTCGTCGACGCCTCGTTCGCGGGCAAGCCCGCTCCCACACCGGCCGCTCCCACACCAGCCACTCCCCCACCGGCCGCGCCCACACCGCCGCGCTCGCAGCGCGGTCGTTTATCATGCGCGCTCCCTCGTCGGCCACCCGACGCACCGCCCCCCCCTTTCTTTCGAGGAGCCAGCATGAACATCCAGACCGCCGACCTCTGCGACGCCCACGAAGACAAGCTCCTCGTCGTCGCCCCCATGTTTGCCAGCTACGGCGGCCGCCCGGCCTTCGGCGGACCGATGTCGACACTCAAGATCTTCGAAGACAATTCCTTCGTCCGCAAGGCCGTCGAAAGCCCGGGCAACGGCCGGGTGCTCGTCATCGACGGCGGCGCGTCGATGCGGTGCGCGCTCGTCGGCGACCAGCTCGCCGAGCTCGCAGTGAAGAACGGCTGGGCTGGCATCATCGTCTATGGCTGCATCCGCGACTCGAGGGCGATCGGCGAGATGGACCTGGGTGTGTTCGCCCTCGGCACCCACCCCAAGAAGACCGTCAAGCGCAACACCGGCGAGGTCGACATCCCGATCACCTTCGGCGGCGTCACCTTTCACCCCGGCCACCACGTCTATGCCGACGAGGACGGCGTCGTGGTGAGCGCCACGCCCCTGCTCTGACGGGCATACGTCAATCGCCCCCCACGCCCATGGATGAGGGCTTGCAATAGGACATGCAAGGCCCCACGCCGCTCGAGCGGAAATCGATCGCAATGCAACAGGCGGGAGGGCGAAGTCCGTTTCATGGGACTCACTTTCATTTCACACTACAAAACAAAAAGCGCAAGGCATTGTTTTAAAACATAAAGATTTTTTCTTATGTCTTATATAAGACATATTGCTGCTGCGCGGAATGCCTCCTATACTCTCTTCCCATCTGCAGCGTTTTTCTCCCTCGAAACCGCTGCAGCCGGAACACCGCGACCGGTGCCTGAACCCGCCGCGATGGTTGACCCCTTCTGTACTGATAAGGACGCATCATGACCATGACCCGCGAACAGCAAATCGCCGCTCTGGAAAAAGACTGGGCCGAGAACCCCCGTTGGAAAGGCATCAAGCGCGGCTACTCCGCCGCTGACGTCGTCCGCCTGCGTGGCAGCCTGCAGCCCGAGTACACCCTTGCCCAGCGCGGCGCGAAGCTGCTGTGGGAGCGCGTCAATGGCGCCGCCAAGAAGGGCTACGTGAACGCCTTCGGCGCGATCACCGCCGGTCAGGCGATGCAGCAGGCCAAGGCCGGCCTCGAGGCCGTGTATCTGTCGGGCTGGCAGGTCGCCGCCGACGGCAACACCTCCGAGACCATGTACCCCGACCAGTCGCTGTACGCCTACGACTCGGTCCCGACCATGGTCCGCCGCATCAACAACACCTTCAAGCGCGCCGACGAGATCCAGTGGTCGCGCGGCATCAACCCGGGCGACAAGGAATTCGTCGACTACTTCCTGCCGATCGTCGCTGACGCCGAGGCCGGTTTCGGTGGCGTGCTCAACGCCTTTGAACTGATGAAGAACATGATCGCCGCCGGTGCCGCCGGTGTGCACTTCGAAGACCAGTTGGCTGCCGTGAAGAAGTGCGGCCACATGGGTGGCAAGGTCCTGGTGCCGACCCAGGAAGCCTGCGAGAAGCTGATCGCCGCCCGCTTTGCTGCCGACGTCATGGGCGTGCCGACCATCATCCTGGCCCGCACCGACGCCGAAGCCGCCAACCTGATCACCTCCGACCACGACGCCAACGACAAGCCCTTCCTCACCGGTGAGCGCACCCAGGAAGGCTTCTACCGCGTCAAGAACGGCCTCGAGCAGGCCATCAGCCGCGGCGTCGCCTACGCGCCCTACGCCGACCTGGTGTGGTGCGAGACCGGCACGCCCGACCTGGGCTTCGCCCGCGAGTTCGCCCAGGCCGTGCATGCCGCCTGCCCGGGCAAGCTGCTGTCGTACAACTGCTCGCCGTCCTTCAACTGGAAGAAGAACCTGGACGACGCGACCATCGCCAAGTTCCAGGACGAGCTGTCGGCGCTGGGCTACAAGTACCAGTTCATCACCCTGGCCGGCATCCACATCAACTGGTTCAACACCTTCAAGTTCGCCCATGCCTATGCTCGTGGCGAAGGCATGAAGCACTACACCGAAATGGTGCAGGAACCTGAATTCGCCGCACGCGAGCAGGGCTACACCTTCGTGTCGCACCAGCAGGAAGTGGGCGCCGGCTACTTCGACGACGTCACCACCGTGATCCAGGGCGGCTCGTCCTCGGTCAAGGCGCTGACCGGCTCGACCGAAGAAGAGCAGTTCCACTAAGAGGCTGCTTCCCCGGTAACAGGGGAGGATACGAAAGGCCATCCTGCGGGATGGCCTTTTTTCGTTCACCGCGTGTGGCCGCGGGGAGCACCTCGATGCGCGTCGCTCAGCCGCGACCCGGTCCCATGCCGCTGCCGTCGCGCGGGCCGTCACCCATGCCACCGCGCATGCCGCGTTCGCCCTTGCCGCCGCGCGGCCCCATTTTCTGGAACTCGGCATCGAACACGGTCTTCTGCGCATCGCTCAACGTGCCATAGAAGGCCTCTACCGACTTGCGGGCGTCGGCCAGCTCGACCTGGCGCAGCTTGCTCATCTCCTCCATGCGCTGCATGCGCTCGATCGCGGTCTTCGGCGCATCCGCGGCGCGGCGTTCGGCCATGGTGGCCGCCATGCGCTCAGCGCGAGCCTTCATGTCGGCCTTGAAGGCTTCGAAGGCGGGCTTCTGCTCGGGGGCCAGCGCGAGCGCCAGCTCCAGCCGGGCCAGGTGCAGTTCGGCGCGCTCGGCCATCTTCGCCTTCATGCGCTCGGGTTCCATCTGCGACCAGCCGGCCTTGCCGCCGCGCGGGCCATCGCAATGCCCGCCCCAGGCCAGTGCGGCCGTGCTGCCGATGGCACCGGTGGTGATGAGGGCGGCAGCGATCGAGGTCTTGATCCAGTTCTTCATGATGATTCTCCTGTCGGTTGGCACTTTGCCTGCCCGTCCGTTCGGGCGACGGAGCCATTACAGCACCGGGATGTAAGCCGGCTTTGTCTGCAACGGCCCGATTTGCAGCCTCGTGTCTCCGCAGCGGCGATTGATACGCTGGGATACAAACACCCCCCGGGTGAGCCGTAAGATGCCGGCCATGGAGAAGCACGCATGAACCACTCTTCCGACCACATCCTGATCGTCGACGACGACCGCGACATCCGCCAGTTGCTCGCCGACTACCTCGAGAAGCAGGGCCTGCGTTGCACCACCGCCGCCGACGGCCGCGAGATGAAGGCCGCCCTCGAGCAGTTCCGCATCGACCTCATCGTGCTCGACGTCATGATGCCGGGCGAGGATGGCCTCACCCTGTGCCGCAACCTGCGCGCGAGCGGCAGCGGCCACGCGAACACGCCGATCCTGATGCTGACCGCGCGCGGCGAGGACATGGACCGCATCATCGGCCTCGAGATGGGCGCGGACGACTACCTAGCCAAGCCATTCGTCCCGCGCGAACTCTTCGCCCGCATCCGCGCGGTGCTGCGCCGCACGCGCGCGCTGCCACCCAACCTGGAGGCGGCGCCGCCGGCAAACGCACGCGAGCTGCACTTCGCCCGTTGGCGCCTCGACACCGTCAATCGCCACCTGGTCGCCGAGGACGGCAGCGTAGTCGCGCTCTCCGGCGCCGAGTACCGCATGCTGAGCGTGTTTCTGTCGCACCCGCAGAAGGTGCTGTCGCGCGATCAGCTGATGGAGCTCACCCAGGGCCGCGAAGCCGACGTTTTCGACCGCTCGATCGACCTGCTGGTGAGCCGGCTGCGCCAGCGCCTCGGCGACAATGCGCGCGAGTCGACGATCATCAAGACCGTGCGCAACGAAGGCTACGTGCTTGCCGCCGAGGTCAGCGTGGTCACACCGGACGGAAGCGCACCGCGATGAAGCTTCCCCTGCCGCGCAGCCTGTTCGCCCGCCTGATGCTGATCTGGCTGATCGGCATGGCGCTCGTGCTGGCGGTGAGCCTGGCGCTGTTCCTCGGCGAGCGCGAGCGCATCGGCCGCAGCGCGCTGTTCGAGGGCGTGGCACAAGAGATCGCCAGCGTCGCCGACCTGCTCGACAACATGTCGCCACCGGAGCGCGAGCGCTGGATCGACGACATCGGCCGCCGCCGGCTGCGCCTCGCCCTGCGCCCGCCGCGCGAACACCTGCGCCCGCTCGGCGACGAGCATCCCCTGCAGGCGGCATTGCGCGCGGCAATGCCGCAGCGCCCAACGGCCCTCTACATGCATCCGCGCGACGACCGCCCCCACCCCGGCCTGCTGATCGTGCTTACGCTCGCCGATGGCACGCCGCTGCAGGTGCGCCTGCCCGGGATCCCGCCGGCGCCCGCGATCATGCTGCATCGGCCAGGGCCCTTTCTGGCCGCGCTCGCCGCGCTCGCGCTCGGCGTCGGACTGCTCACCTGGATCGCGGTGCGTATCGCCACCCGGCCGCTGTCGCGCATGGCCGACGCAGCACGCGCCCTCGGCGAGGATCCGACGCGCCCCCCCATTGATATCCGCGGCCCCACCGAGGTGGCCCGGGCCGCCATCGCCTTCAACCAGATGCAGCAGCGCATCGCCGAGCACGTCGCCGAGCGTACCCGCATCCTGGCGGCGATCTCTCACGACCTTCAGACCCCGATCACCCGCCTGCGCCTGCGCGCCGAACAGGTGGAGGACGAGGGTCTGCGCGGGCGCATCCAGTCCGACCTCGACGCCATGCAGGGACTGGTGAAGGAGGGGCTGGCCTACGCGCGCAGCCTGGACGAGCGTAGCCCGCCGCAGCCGATCGAGCTCGGCCCGCTGCTGCACGCGCTCGGCGAAGACGCGCGCGACATGGGGTGGGCGGTGCGCGTACCGGAGGACGCGCGAGGGCGCATCAATGGCAGTCCGTCAGCCCTGCGCCGAGCCCTTTGGAACCTCGTCGAGAACGGCGTGAAGTTCGGCAGCGCGGTCGACATCGCGCTCGCCTGCACGGACGAGGCGTGCGAGATCCGCATCCGCGATCACGGCCCGGGTCTGGCGGAGGACGAGCTCGAGAAGGTGTTCGAGCCCTTCTACCGGACGGAGGCCTCGCGCAACCGCGAAACCGGCGGCACCGGGCTGGGCCTGGCGATCACCCGCAACCTGCTGCACGCGCAGGGCGGCGAGGTCGCGCTACGCAATCACCCCGAGGGCGGGCTGGAGGCGGTGGTGCGGCTACGTGCACGGTAGCGGCCGGCGAGATCGAGGAAGGCGGCGAGCTCCGCTTCTCGCCGCTGCGCGCGCCAGCCGAGCTCCTCGGCCAGGATGGCGGCGACCGCCGGCGCCACCCTCGCAGCGGCCTCGGCATCGAGAAACAGTGCCCGGCTGCGGCGCGCAAGTACGTCCTCGATGGTGAGGGCGAAGTCCTCGAGCAGCGCGCGCCGCACCGCTGCGGCAGTGGGGAGCAAGCCCGGCGGCAGTCCGGTCGGCGAACCCGGCAGCTGGCTCTCGCCCTTCTCCCCGTCGCGCCCCTCCCCGCTGCGCACGCCACAATCGAGCGCCAGTGTCGCGGTCGGTGAGTGCCGCCGCGCGAGCCCACCGACCGCCTCGGCTGCATCGACTGCCTCCTCGGCCATCGCGCGATAGGTCGTCCATTTGCCGCCGAGCACGCTCACGAGGCCTTGCGGCGACACCTCGACCCGATGCTCGCGCGAGAGCCGGCTGGTGGCACCGCCCTCCCGCGCGCCCTCGCCCTCCCCAAGCAGGGGCCGCAAGCCGACGAAGACGCTGCGCACCCCCTCGCGTGTCGGCGGACGACGCAACCAGCGCGCCGCGGCCGCGAGCAAGGCGTCCACCTCGCCCGCGAGCGGCTCGGGCTCCGCAGGCATGTCCGCGCGCGGGGTATCGGTGGTGCCGATCAGCACCTTCCCGCACCACGGGATCATGAACAGCACGCGGCCATCCGGGGTGTGCGGCACCAGCAGTGCATCGCCCCCCGGCAGGCAGTCGGCGTCGACCACCAGATGCACGCCCTGGCTTGGACGCAGCAGCGCGCGCGCGGCAGGGTCGGCACGCCGGCGCAGCGCATCGCCCCACACCCCGGTGGCGTTGATCACCGCGCGCGCACCGACCTGGTACGTGCGTCCGCTCTCGGCTTCGCACAGCACCACGCCGCACAGCCTGCCGGCCTCCAGCACCAGCTCGCGCGCCATGCAGTGGTTGATCAGCAACGCGCCATGGGCACTTGCGGTACGCGCGAGCGCGAGTGCCAGCCCGGCATCGTCGAACTGGGCATCCTGGAAGGCCACGCCGCCGCCCAGCCCCCGGCCGTCCACGCCGTCATCGCGCAGCCCCGGCAGCGCCCCCTGCAGAGCGGCGGCATCGAGCAACCTGCACCCCCCGAGCCCATCCGCGCCCGCGAGCGCCTCGTAGGCGCCGAGCCCGACCCGCAGCATGAGCCGCTCGGCAACATTGCGCGCAGGGACCACGAAGCGCAGCGGATGCACCAGCGCAGGCGCGTTGCGCAGCAGACGCCCGCGCTCGCGCAAGGCCTCGCGCACCAGGCCGATGCGGCCCTGCGCAAGGTAGCGCACGCCGCCATGGATCAGCTTGGTCGATCGCGAACTGGTGCCGGCGGCAAAGTCGCGGGCTTCGACGAGCAGCACCGAATGGCCGCGCGCTGCGGCGTCCAGGGCGCAGCCCAGGCCGGTGGCCCCGCCCCCGACCACGACCAGGTCGACCTGCCGCATGTCGGCGAGGCGCCCCAGCAGGCGGCTGCGGGCATGCGGATGCGCACAGGCCACGGTGGAATCGATCACCTGCGGGGCGCTCAGTCGCGCACCCAGGCCCGCGCGCGCTCGACGGCTCGTGCCCACTGCGCGCGCGCTTCGTCCCGTCGCTCCGGCGCCCAGTTCGGCTCGAAGCGGCAATCGAGCTGCCAGTGGGTGGCGATCTCCTGCGGCCGCGTCCATAGTCCGCAGCCGAGCGCCGCCAGACACGCCGCACCGAAGGCGGTGGTCTCGAGCTGGCGCGGGCGCAGTACGGGCACGCCGAGCAGGTCGGCCTGCATCTGCATCAGCAGATCGTTGGCTGCGGCCCCACCGTCGACACGCAGCTCGGCAAGCGGCGCGGCGCCGTCGCGCGCCATCGCCTCCACGAGATCGACGCTCTGCATCGCGATCGCCTCCAGTGCTGCGCGCGCGATGTGCGCGGCCCCGCTGCCGCGCGACAGGCCGAGCAGGGTACCGCGCGCGTGCGGGTCCCAGTAGGGCGCACCGAGCCCGGTAAAGGCCGGCACCAGCGTCACCCCACCGCTGTCGGGCACGCTCGCCGCGAGCGCCTCGATCTCGGACGCGCGCTTGACCAGGCCGAGGCCGTCGCGCAGCCACTGCACCACCGCACCGCCCATGAACACGCTGCCCTCGAGGGCATAGGTGGACGCCCCCTCCACGCCGGACCACCCCAGCGTGGTCAGCAGACGGTTCGTCGAGGCCACCGCCGCATGGCCGGTGTTCATGAGCAGGAAGCAGCCGGTGCCGTAGGTGTTCTTCGCCATCCCCGGGGAGAGGCAGGCCTGACCGAAGGCCGCCGCCTGCTGGTCGCCCCCGATGCCCGCGATCGGGATCGCCGCACCGAACAGCGCGGGATCCGTCTCGCCACACACCCCGCTGCTCGCCACGACCTGCGGCAGCAGTGCGGACGGGATGCGGAAAAGCTCGAGCAGCGCGGGGTCCCACGCCAGGGTATGGAGGTTGAAGAGCGAAGTACGGGCGGCGTTGCCCGGATCGGTCACATGCAGCCGGCCGCCGCTGAGGTGCCAGATCAGCCAGCTGTCGATGGTGCCGAAGGCAAGCTCGCCGCGCTCGGCACGGGCGCGCGCATCCGGGACGTGATCGAGCAGCCAGGCGAGCTTGGTGGCGGAAAAGTACGGGTCGAGCTCCAGCCCGGTGCGCGCACGCACACTCTCGGCCCAGCCCGCTGCGCGCAGACGCGCGCACTCGGGCGCGGTACGTCGGTCCTGCCAGACGATCGCGGGGGCGAGTGCGCGCCCGCTCGCACGCTCCCAGAGCACGGTGGTCTCGCGCTGGTTGGCGACGCCGATCGCCGCAACCTCACGCGCCGCCACGCCGGCGTTGGCGAGCGCCTCGCGTGCGCAATCGAACTGGGTGCGCAGGATGTCCTGGGGGTCGTGCTCGACCCGGTCGGACGCCGGAAAGTGCTGGGCGAAAGCCTGCTGGGCGAGCCCGCGGACGCGCCCATCGGCATCGAACACGATGGCGCGCGAGCTGGTGGTGCCCTGGTCGAGGGCGAGCAGATAGGCCATGGCGACTCCGAACAGGGGGCTGACCGCAGTGACATCAGCCTAGCGCCAGCGGCTGCGCACTGCCACCCCCGATACGGCCTGTTGTGGTTCAATGACAGCCTTTCGCTGCATCGCAACAAACACCATGCCCGCCCTCTGGATGATCGCCTCCTGCTTCCTGTTCGCCTGCATGGGGGTGTGCGTGAAGCTGGCGTCGAGCACGTTCTCCACCGGGGAGATCGTCCTCGGGCGCGGCGTCGTGAGCATGGCGATGATGGCCGCGCTCGCGCTCACCCAGGGCATTGCGCTGCGCACGCCACACTGGCGCATGCACGTCTCTCGCAGCCTGTCCGGGTCGACCGCCCTGGGGTGCTATTTCTTCGCAATCGGCACGCTGCCGCTCGCCACCGCGGTCACGCTCAACTACACCTCGCCACTCTTCGTCGCCCTCTTGCTGGCGCTGTTCTTCGGCGAGCGCCTGAACTGGCTCGCCTCGGGGGCGGTGATGATGGGCTTTGCCGGCGTGGTCGTTCTGCTGCGCCCTGCCCTGCACCCCGAGCAGTGGCTCGGCGCAGTCTCCGGCCTGGGCTCGGGCGCGCTCGCCAGCCTCGCCTACATCAGCCTGCGCGAGCTCGGCCGCGCCGGAGAGCCCGAGGTGCGCACGGTATTCTGGTTTTCGCTGATGACCACGGTCATCGGTCTGGCCTGGACGCTGGCGGGCGAACTGCACCGCCCCGATGCCGCGCAGTTCGCAACCCTGCTCGGCGTCGGCCTCTTCGGCGGGCTGGCACAGCTCGCCATGACGCGTTCCTACCGCTACGGGCGCACCGTCGTGTCGGCCAACCTGAGCTACGCCACCGTGGTGTTCGCGAGCCTTTTCGGCGTGCTGTTGTGGGACGAGCTCATGCCACCGAGCGCATGGCTGGCGATTGCGCTCATCGTCGCCGGCGCGATCCTGGTCTCGCTGAGTACGCGCAAAGCCGCCTGAAGCCTCACCGGCCACGGCACGGTCGCGTGCAATTGAGCCCGGCGGGCGTCAGGACTATAGTGGTGGCATCCGCGCCCACCCCATGGAGGCAGTCATGATCAGCACCGAGAACACGGACAGGATGGTTGCCATTGCCGTATTCGGCGAGTTCACCCTGGCTGACTACAAGGAGTTCGAGGAGGTGGTCAATTACCACATCCATTTCGGCGGCCAGCTCGACCTGCTCCTCGATCTGCGCCAGATGGTGGGATTCACACTCGACGTGGCCTGGGAAGAGATCAAGTTTTCGCGCCAGCACGCGAGTGACTTCCGCCGCATCGCCGTGCTCACCGAGGATCAGTGGCTGACCTGGAGCGCCTGGGTGTCGCAGCTTTTCGTCAATGCCGAAGTCAGGGTGTTCGCCGACGAGGACGAGGCGCGCGCCTGGCTGGAGGCAGACGAGGCCACCGAAGCCGCGCAGTGAGCGCAGGCCTGCCGTAAACGCGTCCCCATGAGCGCATCCTATTCAACCCTGATCGGCGCGGTGGAACTCGCCCAACGGCTGCGCGATCCGGACTGGGTCGTGTTCGACTGCCGCTTCGATCTCGCGGATCCCGCCTTCGGCAGCCGCGCGTATGCGCGCGGCCATCTGCCCGGGGCGTTCTTCGTCGACCTGGACGGCGATCTCTCCGGCACCAAGTCGGGACGCAACGGCCGCCACCCGCTGCCCGATCCCGCACGGCTCGTGTCGCGTCTCGAGGCTTGCGGCGTGGGCAATCACACCCAGGTCGTGGCCTACGACGACGCCGGCGGCATGTTCGCCGCACGGCTTTGGTGGTTGCTGCGCTGGTTCGGGCACCACCGGGTCGCCGTACTCGATGGCGGCCTTCAGGCCTGGCTGACAGCGGGCCAGGCATTGACCGACGAGGCGCCGACGCCGCGCCAGAGCAGCTACACCCTCGCCCTGCGCGCCGACCACGTCGAGGCCGCCTACGTGCTCCAGCACCTCGGCCAGCCAGACATGGTGCTCATCGATGCCCGCAGCCCCGATCGCTTCCGCGGCGAAAACGAGGTGCTCGACCCGGTCGGCGGCCATATCCCGGGTGCGATCAACCGCTTCTTTCGCGACAACCTCGACGCGCGCGGCTGCTTCAAGCAAGCCTCGGTGCTGCGCGAGGAGTTCGCCGCCCTGCTGGGCGCGCATTCACCGCGCCAGGTGGTGCATCAGTGCGGTTCCGGGGTCACCGCCTGCGTCAACCTGCTTGCGATGGAGGCGGCCGGGCTGTCCGGATCGCGACTCTATGGCGGCTCGTGGAGCGAATGGTGCGCCGATCCGGCACGGCCGGTGGCACGCGGGCCCGTCTGAGGCCGCCTCGCCCCGCGCCGAGGCCCCCCTCAGCTTACCAGTCGACCTTCTCCACCGGACCGAGTGAGCGACCGAGAAAGCGTTCGCCGATGGTCTGGAAACGCAGCGGCACGTCGCTCACGACGAAGCGGTAATCCGCCACGCCGCCTTCCGTGCGCGCGAGTCCCCCCTGCTGCAGCCGCTCGGCGGCCAGTTCGGCCGTCGTCAACGCCGAATCGATCAGCCGTACCCGCGGCCCGGCCACGTCGCGCAACAGCGGCTTGAGCAAGGGGTAGTGGGTACAGCCCAGCACAAGGCTGTCGACCTCCTCCGCGAGCACCGGTCGCAGGTACTCCTGCGCAGTGAGCCGGGTGACCTGGTGGTCCAGCCAACCCTCCTCGACCAGCGGCACGAACAGCGGGCAGGCCTGGGAATACACCCGCACCGCAGCATCGAGTTCGTGCATGCGGCGAGCATAGGCATTGCTGTTGATCGTCGTCGGCGTGCCGATCACGCCGATCCGCCGTCCCGACGAGGCCGCCACCGCGGCGCGCGCCCCGGCCTCGATCACGTCGAGCACCGGAATGCCGGCGGCCAGCCGGTGCACCACCTCGGCCGCCACGGCCGCCATGGTGTTGCAGGCGATGATCAGCATCTTGACCTCGCGCTGCAGCAGGAACTCGGTGATCTGCGCGGTGAAATGCTCGATGGTGGCGACCGACTTGACGCCGTAGGGCACGCGCGCGGTATCGCCAAAATAGACGATGCTCTCCAGCGGCAGACGTTCCATCAGCGCGCGCACCACGGTGAGCCCGCCGACGCCGGAGTCGAAGACGCCGATCGGGCGCGACGCAGCGGCCGCGCTCATTGCACGCCTCTCCCGCAGGATCTGGAAAGGGTCAAAGCAACACCACCGAGGCGAACTTGCGCTTGCCCACCTGCAGTACGACGGTCTCGCCGGCGCGCAAGGTCAGGCCCTTGTCCTCGGCGCGTTCGCCGTTGATGCGCACGCCGCCCTGCTCCACCATCCGCATCGCCTCCGAGGTCGTGCCGGTGAGGCCGGCCTGCTTGAGCACCTGGAACAGCGGCAACCCGTCGGCGCCGACGTTCACCTTGACCTGCGCGATGTCGTCGGGGATCGCATTGCGCTGGAAACGGGCCTCGAAGTCGGCGAGTGCCTCTTCGGCAGCGCGCTCGCCGTGGAAGCGGGCGACGAACTCCTGCGCCAGCATCACCTTGACGTCGCGCGGATTGCGCCCGCCTTCGACGTCGGCACGCAGCTGCGCAATCTCGGCACTGGAGCGGAAGGACAGCAGCTCGTAGTAGCGCCACATCAGCGTGTCGGACACCGACATGGTCTTGCCGAAGATCTCCTTCGCCGGCTCGGCGATGCCGATGTAGTTGCCGAGCGACTTCGACATCTTGTTGACGCCGTCGAGCCCCTCGAGCAGCGGCACCATCACCACGCACTGCGGCTCCTGGCCATAGTGCTTCTGCAGTTCGCGCCCCATCAGCAGGTTGAAGCGCTGGTCGGTACCGCCGAGCTCGACGTCGGACTTCATCGCCACCGAGTCGTAGCCCTGGCACAGCGGGTAGAGGAACTCGTGGATCGCGATCGGTTGGTTGCTGCCGTAGCGCTTGGCGAAGTCGTCGCGCTCGAGCATGCGCGCCACCGTCTGCTGCGCGGCCAGACGGATCATGCCAGCGGCGCCGAGATCGTTCATCCACGCCGAGTTGAAGCAGATCTCGGTCCTGTCGGGGTCGAGGATCTTGAATACCTGGTCCTGATAGGTCTTCGCGTTCTCCAGGATCTGCTCGCGCGACAAGGGCGGGCGCGTGCTGTTCTTGCCGCTGGGGTCGCCGATCATGCCGGTGAAGTCACCGATCAGGAACTGGACCTGATGCCCGAGTTCCTGGAAGTGACGCATCTTGTTGATCAGCACCGTGTGGCCGAGATGGAGGTCGGGCGCAGTCGGATCGAAGCCGGCCTTCACCCGCAGGGGGCGGCCACGCTTGAGCTTGTCGACCAGTTCGGCCTCGATCAGCACGGCATCCGTGCCGCGCTTGATCAGGTCGATCGCCGCCTGGACATCAGTCATTCAATTTCTCCAAAAATACCTTCCCGAACAAGGGACTTCCTTTGCTACACTTCCGCAACTTTTTTCCCGCATTCCAGCCACCGAGCTCATGAAGGCCAGAAAAACCCGAATTCTAGCCGATCTGCCGGCCCATCTCCTCTCCCGCCCCCGAACCTGGATCACCGCTGGCGTCGCCGGCGTGTCCTTGATGGGCGTGGTCGCCGCAACCGCCGTCGCCCCGGGCAGCGCGCCCGCCGACATCCTGTTCGAGCGCGTGGTCGAAACCCTGCCCGCGCCGGCGGCGATCGACGCGACCGCGGGCAGCGACCTGCCCTTCGTTCACAATGAACGCATCCAGGCCGGCGACAACCTGCAGGCGATCTTCAACCGCCTGCGCATCGACGACGCCGAGGCCCTCGCCTTCCTGTCCTCATCGGATGCCGGCAAGCAGGCGATCCGCCAGTTGCGCGCCGGTCGCTCGGTCACTGCAGTGGTCTCACCCAGCGGCCAGGTGCTGTCGTTCAGCCTGCCGCTGGGCAACACGTCCGAGCAGGTCGTCATCGAACGCGGCGACACCGGCCTCGCACTGCGCGAATCGCCGAGCGCGACCCAGACCAGGATGGTCGAGATGCGCTCGGGCACCATCACCCACTCGCTGTTCGGCGCCACCGACGATGCCGGCCTGCCCGACAGCGTCGCCACCCAGCTCGCCACCATCTTCGGTACCTGGATCGACTTCCACACCGACCTGCGCAAGGGCGACCGCTTCAATGTCGTCTATGAGGCGGTATATGAAGAGGGCAACCCGGTGCGTGCCGGCCGCATCCTGGCCGCGGAGTTCATCAACAACGGCGAGCGCCATGCGGTCGTGCTCTACCGCGGACCGAGCGGCAAGGAACAGTACTACAGCGACGACGGCCGCAGCCTGCAGCAGGGCTTCCTGCGCTCGCCGCTGGCATTCAGCCGCGTAAGCTCGAACTTCGGCCGCCGCCTGCACCCGATCCATGGCAGCTGGCGCAACCACAACGGCACCGACTTTGCCGCGCCGGTCGGCACGCCGATCATGGCAAGCTCGGACGCCACGATCGATTTCATCGGCAGCCAGCGCGGTTTCGGCAACCTGATCGTGCTGAAACATCGCAACAACATCACCACCCACTACGCCCACCTCAACGGCTTCGCGAAGGGCCTGAGCAAAGGTCAGACGGTCAGCCAGGGCGACGTGATCGGCTATGTGGGCTGCACCGGCTGGTGCACCGGCCCCCACCTGCACTACGAAGTTCGCATCAAGGATGTGCCCGCCGACCCGATGACGGTCGCCCTGCCGATGGCCGACTCCTTCAACGACAAGCAGCTCGCCGCCTTCAAGCGCGATACCGCACACCTGCGCCAGCGCTTCGCGCTCCTCAACTACGAGCTCGCCAGCGCCCGTTGATCTGCAGGCGGAGCACGAAGATAAAACGGGGCGCCGGAGCGCCCCGTTTTCATTTCCGGCCGCGCAGGACTCAGGCCGAGAACGACGAACCGCAACCGCAGGTGCTGGTCGCGTTCGGATTGCGGATCACGAACTGCGAACCCTCGAGGCCTTCGGTGTAGTCGATCTCCGCGCCCACCAGGTACTGGTAGCTCATCGGGTCGACCAGCAGCATCACGCCGTTCTTCTCGAAGGTGGTGTCGTCCTCGTTCACTTCCTCGTCGAAAGTGAAGCCGTACTGGAAGCCCGAACACCCGCCGCCCGACACGAAGACGCGCAGCTTGAGCTCAGGATTGCCTTCCTCTTCGATCAGCTCGCGAACCTTGTTCGCAGCGCTGTCGGTAAAGACCATGATTTCGGGGGTTTCGACTTCTGCGCTCATGTTTTCTCCTCTGTAGGGGCGTACCGCGGATGATGCGCCGCCCGCGGCTCCACCGTCAAAATCGGATCGTCGTCCGTGTTGCAAGTTCCCGTCAGGGGCTGACCGGAACGATGTCCAGCCCGGCTTCTTCGTCCATGCCGAACATGATGTTGAGGTTCTGCACCGCCTGCCCGGCCGCGCCTTTGACGAGATTGTCGATGACCGACAGCACGACCACGATGTCCCCGCCCTGCGGTCGATGCACCGCAATGCGGCACAGGTTCGAGGCACGCACCGAGCGCGTCTCCGGATGGCTGCCGGCCGGCATCACATCCACGAACGCCTCCCCTTGATAGCGCCGCTCGAATACTCCCTGCAGGTCGGACGCATCCACTCCGGGCCTGAGGCGGCCATATAGCGTGGCATGGATGCCGCGGATCATCGGCGTCAGATGCGGCACGAAGGTCAGCCCGACCGGCGCGCCTGCGGCCAGGGAGAGCCCCTGCCGAATCTCGGGCAGATGACGATGCCCCGGCACGCCGTAGGCCTTGAACGTATCGGCCGCCTCGGGGAGCAACGTATGCACCTCGGCCTTGCGCCCCGCACCGGAGACGCCCGACTTGGCGTCCGCGATCAGCTGAGCCGTGTCGATCAGCCCGGCTTCGATCAAGGGCAGGAAGCCGAGCTGCACTGCGGTCGGATAGCACCCCGGGTTGGCCAGCACGCGGGCCGAACGGATCTGCTCGCGATTGACCTCGGGCAGGCCATAGACCGCCTCGGCGACGAGTTCGGGTGCAGCGTGGTCCATGCCGTACCACTTCTGCCACTCGGCGACATCGCGGATGCGGAAATCGGCGGCCAAGTCGATCACGCGCACGCCGGCCGCGACCAGTTCGGCAGCCTGCTTCATGGCGATGCCGTTGGGCGTCGCGAAAAAGACTGCGTCGCATTTCTCCAAGGCGGCATCCTGCGGCGTGACGAACTTGAGATTCACCCGCCGACGCAGACTGGGAAACATGTCGGACACGGCCATCCCTGCCTCGCCGCGCGAGGTGATCGCCGTGAGTTCGACCCCCGGGTGCCGCGCCAGCAGGCGCAGCAGCTCGACGCCGGTGTATCCGGTACCGCCTACGACTCCAACCTTGATCATGCTTGCTCCTCGCAACGAAAGACGTCAGGTCCGGATTATCGCACCGTCAGCCATACGACGCAGTGCATGCGACCTGGCTGCGTGCGAGCACCTCCGCGCCAAACCCCTGAATGAATCAGGGTCAATCAAGCTCCCAAAGCACAAAAGCCGCCCCAAGGGGCGGCTCCTGCAGATCCGGCAGCAAACGGCGATCAGCGCTTCGAGAACTGCTTCGCGCGACGCGCCTTGCGCAGACCGACCTTCTTGCGCTCGACCTCGCGGGCATCGCGGGTCACGAAGCCCGCGGCACGCAGCTCGCCCTTGAGCTCGGCGTTGTAGTCGACCAGCGCACGGGTGATGCCGTGACGCACGGCGCCCGCCTGCCCGGACTCGCCACCACCGGTCACGTTGACCATGATGTCGAACTTGCCTTCGTTACCGGTCAGAACCAGCGGCTGACGCACGATCATGCGGCCGGTCTCGCGGGAGAAGAACTCGTCCACGGGCTTGCCGTTGACGACGATGTTGCCGGTGCCCGGCTTGATGAACACGCGCGCGACCGCAGTCTTGCGGCGACCGGTACCGTAGTTGTAAGTGACAGCCATCTATCGGCTCCTTCAGATCTCGAGAACTTGCGGCTGCTGAGCGGTGTGCGGATGCGACGGACCCGCGTAGCACTTCAGCTTCTTCAGCATGGCGTAGCCCAGCGGGCCCTTCGGCAGCATGCCCTTCACCGCCTTCTCGAGCACGCGCTCGGGGAAGCGCTGCTGGAGCTTGGTGAAGTTGGTTTCGTAGATACCGCCCGGGTAGCCCGAGTGACGGTAGTACTTCTTGTCCTGCGCCTTGTTGCCGGTCACGCGCAGCTTGTCGACGTTCACGACGACAATGAAGTCGCCGGTATCAACGTGCGGCGTGTAGATGGCCTTGTGCTTGCCACGCAGACGGCGGGCGACTTCGGCGGCGAGACGGCCAAGCACCTTGTCCGTGCCGTCGACAACGAACCAGTCGCGCTTGACTTCGTGCGGCTTGGCGGAAAACGTCTTCATGTGAATCCTCGATCTTTGTCGGGCCGTTGGAGATGGCCGTCAAACGGAAAGCTCGCAATCCTAAGACCAACAACCCAAGCATGTCAATCTCTGGATCGCGATCACGCTTGATCAAGCGCTAAAGGCAAAAAAAACGCAGTCCTTTTCGGACTGCGTTGAATCCACACCAAAGGAGGAGGGTGGAGGAGACACCATTTGGATCGGCGCGATATGTATGCTGGCCTAACGACCGAGCCGACGCGTCAGCGATCCGACTGGGACGAATTATGCAGTGACCCCGGACCCGCTGCAACAGATATTTGTGCGGCGCAGAATGAAAGTTTTGATTTTTTCATCAGCTCGCTTTATCAAACAGCAGCTTTTTGATTCAACTCAATTTTTCGCCAGAATCAAGCTACCGCGCCGCCGCCGGCAGGCCTCCACAAAATGCGTGAGTCATTGATTTTGTGCATTGCATCACTACGGGCCCGTATTGTCTCCTCGGTATGGCACCGCCCTCTCCGGGAACCCTGAGCAAGCACCCAGCCCCGCGGACGTCACACGCGCGTCGCCGACCGGCCGCGCGCCGATGTCGCGCTGCGGTAAAATCGGCGATTCGTCCGATCAACATCATCATGGGGCGCGCCCCGGGAGCAGACGCGAATGGAATGCACGATCAAGTGGCTCGATGGCATGAGCTTCATCGCCGAGACCGGCACCGGACACATCGTCGCGATGGACGGTGCACCCGAGGCGGGCGGGCGCAACCTCGCGCCGCGGCCGATGGAGTTGCTGCTGGCGGGCGCAGGCGGCTGCACCGCCTTCGACGTCGTGCTGATTCTCAAGCGGGGACGCCACGACGTCCGCGGCTGCAGCGTACGTCTGGAGGCAGAGCGCGCCGACGCCGACCCCAAGGTGTTCACCCGCATCCGTTTCGTCTATACCGTGAGCGGTCGCAACCTCAAGCGCGAGACGGTCGAGCGCGCCGTTCACCTGTCCGCAGAAAAGTACTGCTCCGCTTCGATCATGCTCGGCAAGACAGCCGAGATGATCCATGAGGTCGAGCTCATCGACGCCGACTGAGCCGCAGCGCAGCCTCCCCCGGGCGGGCAGGCTTCGCTCAGAGCCGGTACGACACCGTGGTCATGACGCGAGCAGCCAGCTTCATCACCGCCTTCGCCGGCGCCGGCAACGCGTGGGCGCCGAGACGCACGGCGGTCTCGGCGTGGTCGGCCTCATCGACCTTCATCTGCTCGACGATCGCACGCGAGCGCTGGTCGGCGGCGGGCAGGGTGTCGAGGTGGCCCTTCAGGTGATGCTCGACCTGGCGTTCGGTTTCGGCGAGGAAGCCCAGATTCCAGCGGTCTCCGAATCGCCCGGCGAGCAGCCCGATCGCGAGCGCACCGCCGTACCAGAGCGGATTGAGCAGACTTTTCCGCCCGCCCAGCTCGGCGATGCGGCGCTCCGTCCACGCAAGGTGCTCGGTCTCCTCCTGCGAGGCCTGGCGAAGAGTGTCGCGGATCGCGGGGTCGCGGGACATGATCGACTGCCCCTGATACAGAGCCTGCGCGCACACCTCGCCGACGTGATTGACACGCATCAGCGCCGCCGCATGATCGCGCTCGGTCGCGCTCATCTCGACATCCGCGACATCCTCGCCCGGAACCGGCCGCACGCTGCGGGCCGGCGCGAAGACCGTACGCATCGCCTTGTCGAACTCGATGATGGCCTGGTCGAGCATTATCGTTCTCCGAAGGGTCGAGTCGGGTCGCGCCGCTGCTGCAGCAAGCGCAGCGCGTGAGCCCGATCGCGGGGAGCGGCCGGGCCGTCGCAGAAGTAGTCGTAAGCCAGCGCGGCGCGCGGCCGGTTGTAGGTATTGTCGCTGATAGGCTGCCAGTCGCTGTTCTTCATCGGCACCCAGCTGCCGTCCTTGCGTCCGCTCGCGTAGATCCGCCGCTCCCCGGTCGCGCAGCGAATGCCCTCGAAGGTCACGTTCTCCGCGCCACCGGGCGTACGCACCACGAGCGTGTAGCGCACGACGCGATCCTCTCCGACGCTGATGCTCGCCTCATCGACGAAGAAGCCGTTCGGGGACGGCGAGCCGACATCGAACGCACGCAGGCCGTCGGGCTGCGGCGCCTGCGGCATCGACACCTCGCCCTCCTTCCAGTCGGGGTCGGCATCGACGAGCAGACCCGCCTGTGCGGCGCTGGAAGCGACGGCGAGCGCCATGACCCCCCCGCGCAGGCAACGATTCAGACTCGAGTTCAAGTTCGCAGCTCTCCGCGCGATATTCACCGTGATGGCAGCACCCGCCGCAGGCCACTCGGACGGCCGGTTGCATGCGGTGCTCATGCGGTACCCCGTTCAGGACGCTGCCCGATCACCACCCTCACCGGCTCCGGCGCCAATCCGGCGTCGGGCTCGGGGAGGCGATAACTCTCGGGCAGCTCGAAGCTGCGCGAGCGGAACAGGATGCGCGCGAGCTCGATCAGGGCAAGCTGGTACACTTGGCGCTTGAACTCGATCACCGCATCGAGCGGCACCCAATAATTGCTCCAGCGCCAGGCATCGAATTCCGGATGCGTGCTCGCGCGCAGACAGACGTCCGAGTCCCGCCCCACCAGGCGCAACAGAAACCAGATCTGTTTCTGCCCGCGATAGGTGTTGCGCCACTCGCGCCGTATCCAGTGCTTGGGCACCTCGTAGCGCAGCCAGCCGCGCGTGCGGCCCAGGATCTTGACGTGCTCCGGGCGCAGCCCGACTTCCTCGAAAAGCTCCCGGTACATGGCCTGCTCGGGCGATTCGCCGTGCTTGATGCCACCTTGGGGAAACTGCCAGGAATGTTCGCGGATGCGCTTGCCCCAGAACACCTCATTGCGCGCATTGACCAGAATGATGCCGACGTTCGGGCGAAAGCCTTCACGATCCAGCATGAGTAACCTTCAGATTCGGTTGATTGGTCGCGATTTTTTCACACTTGCGCATGCTTTGAAAGCGCACCATCTGCGTGCATCCGCTAAGCTGCGGCAGCAGAGAACGTCGCGCCCCGATGCCATGCGCTAGAATCGCGGGCTTGCCCACGTTCCTTTCGTCACTCAGTCGAAGACCCTCATGCGCGCCAGCCAGTTCCATCTCTTCACCCTCAAGGAAGCCCCTTCGGACGCCGAAGTCGTCAGCCAGAAGCTCATGCTGCGCGCGGGCATGATCCGCAAGGTCGCCGCCGGCATCTACAGCTACATGCCGATGGGCCTGCGTGCCATCCGCAAGGTCGAGACCATCATCCGCGAGGAGATGGACCGTGCCGGCGCAATGGAGCTGACCATGCCGATGGTGCAGCCTGCAGAGCTCTGGAACGAGACCGGGCGCTGGGACAAGATGGGCGACGAGCTGCTGCGCTTCAAGGACCGCCACGCGCGCGACTTCGCGCTGCAGCCCACCTCCGAGGAGGTCGTCACCGACATCGCGCGCCAGGAGCTCAAGAGCTACCGCCAGCTGCCGAAGAACTTCTACCAGATCCAGACCAAGTTCCGCGACGAGCGCAGGCCGCGCTTCGGCGTCATGCGCGGGCGCGAGTTCACGATGAAGGACGCCTACTCCTTCGATCGCAGCGAGGAAGCCGCCGGGCGCAGCTACGACATCATGTTCGCCGCCTACAAGCGCATCTTCGACCGCATCGGCCTCGAGTACCGCGCGGTGGCGGCCGACACGGGCGCCATCGGCGGCGACCGCTCGCACGAGTTCCAGGTCATCGCCGATACCGGCGAGGACGCCATCGTCTACTGCCCCGACTCCGACTACGCCGCCAACATCGAGCTCGCCGAGGCGGTGTCGCTGCTCGCCCGCCGCGCCGAGCCCGCCAAGGCGCTGGAGAAGACGCCCACCCCGGGCAAGGCCACCTGCGAGGACGTCGCCGAACTGCTCGGCGTACCGCTGGCGACCACGGTGAAGTCGCTGGTGCTCGCCACCGACGACCTCGACGACAAGGGCAATCCCGCCGGCGTTACCGTCTGGCTGCTGCTGGTGCGCGGCGACCACGCGCTCAACGAGGTCAAGGCCGGCAAGCTGCCGGGCCTCAAGGCGGGCTTCCGCTTCGCCACCGAGGCCGAGATCCTCGCGCACTTCGGCTGCAAACCGGGCTATCTCGGCCCGATCGGGCTCAAGAAGCCGGTCAAGGCGATCGCCGACCGCACTGTCGCCCACATGGCCGACTTCATCTGCGGCGCCAATGACGCGGACTTCCACTTCACCGGCGCCAACTGGGGCCGGGACCTGCCCGAGCCCGACCTGGTCGCAGACATCCGCAACGTCGTCGAGGGCGACCCCAGCCCCGACGGCAAAGGCGTGCTCGCCATCCAGCGCGGCATCGAAGTCGGTCACGTGTTCTACCTCGGCACCAAGTACTCCAAGGCGATGAACGCCACCTTCCTCGACGAGGACGGCAAGCCCAAGCACTTCGAGATGGGCTGCTACGGCATCGGCGTCACCCGCATCCTGGGCGCCGCGATCGAGCAGAACCACGACGCCCGCGGCATCATCTGGCCGCGCGCGATCGCGCCCTTCGAAGTGGTGATCTGCCCGGTGGGCTGGGGCAAGTCGCAGGCGGTGCGCGACGAGGCGCAGAAGCTCTACGACGCGCTCATCGCCACCGGCGTCGACGCCATCCTCGACGATCGCGACGAACGTCCGGGCGTGATGTTCGCCGACTGGGAGCTCATCGGCGTGCCGCACCGCGTCACCATCGGCGACCGCGGACTCAAGGAAGGCGTGGTCGAATACCAGGGCCGGCGTGATGCCGAGGCCGCCAAGCTGCCCGTGGGCGAAGTGTTCGGCCACGTGCTCGACCGCCTGAAACGGGACTGACCTCCAAAGAATCGGCCATGCTCCGACTGCCCGCCCCGCTCCGCCAGTTCGCCGCCGCCTGCGTACTCGCGCTCGCGGCGCAGGGCGTGCAGGCGGGCGCGCAGCAGTACGAGCCCATGGCCGCCAGCGTGCGCGCCGCATTGCACGCCGCGGTCAGCGACGCTGCCGCGCCGACGCTGCCGATCCCCGATGCCGGCGAACGCGCGCAGTGGCTCGACGAGATGTCGCGCCGGCTGGCCAAGCGCATCCCCGACGAGGCCTATCGCAAGGAACTCCTCACCAGCATTCATTACGAGGCGACCCGCGCCGGGCTCGACCCGCAGCTGGTGCTCGGTCTCATCCAGGTCGAGAGCGCCTTCCGCAAGTACGCGATCTCGTCGGCGGGCGCGCGCGGCTACATGCAGGTGATGCCGTTCTGGATCAAGGTCATCGGCCGAGAGGACGACAACCTCTTCCACATGCGCACGAACCTGCGCTACGGCTGCACCATCCTGCGCCACTACCTCGACATCGAGAAGGGCGATCTCTTCCGCGCCCTGGGCCGCTACAACGGCAGCCTGGGCAAGCCGCACTATCCCAACCTGGTGCGTGCGGCCTGGGAAAAACACTGGAACTGGACGCCGCAGCAGCTCGCAGCCGCGGCCCAGCGCGCACCCGGCACGATCGCCGGGTCGCGCTGAGTGTCGCCTCAGCCCGCCACCGCGGCGAGCGGGCGAGCGTCCTGCTGCTTGGCTTCAACGGCGCGCAACCCCTCCTTGCCACTCGCGCTCAGGGACTGCACGTCGCCGGACAACTCCCCGCCTTCCTCGATCAGGATCTTGCCGTAGCGGATCTTTCCGCTCACCTGGCCGGTGGCGTGGATCAGCAGCTGCTTGCGCGCGGTCAGCTCGCCCTCGAAGTGTCCATGGATCTCGGCGATGTCGATGCCGACGGTACCCTTGTAGGCGCCCTTCTCGGCAATCCTCAGCACCCGGCTGTCCATCGTGGCTTCGACCCGGCCTTCCACGACCAGCGTGTCGCAGTCGAGGATCTCGGCCCCCTTGAGCTTGACCTCGGGACCGACGATCAGCCGGCTCTCGCCGGTGGCTTCCACACCCGTCGTCTCGGCGACGCTTTCGGCTTCGCGCGCGCCCTGCACATCCCCCTTTGGTACGCGCTCGCCCGCGCCCGTCGCCGCGCTGCTGGCGGCAACCGCATCTGCCGTAGCGGCCGTGCTGGTGGCGCTCACGCTACTGCCCACCGGGCGCTGGGCAGTGCGGAGAGCGGCGGAATCAGCGGGTTTGTGGAACAGATTGGACTTGTTGAACATGCTTTCTCCTTGATTGCGGTGCAGTCCCTGCGCTGCGGTCCGGCCCTTCCGAACGCAAGCCACATGCCAGATGCGGAGGGACAGAAATTTTCACCATTCAAACATAGACTTGCAGGCTCGTTACCGCCCCCTGGAGCCGCCCCGAGCAGCCGGCACGCAAGCAGCTTGTCGCCCATGCCCGACGGCCGTCGCCGTATCGAGCGCCGGATGCCCCGTTTTGCCAGCCTTCGGCCATGTCGCCGAACGGCGACATGGCCGAAGGCACTTCGCTTACTTCGGCTTGCACTTCCCCGACTGCATACGCGTCCATGCTGGCCTAGACTTTGCAGTCCGCCTGCCACCACGCGCTTCCCCCACCATGCTTCGCCCGTCCTTTCGCAGCACCCTGCTGGTGAGCTTCCTGTTGATCGCCGGCACGCTGGCGGCCGCGGCCACCAGCGGCTGGCTCGGTGTGGAAGCGATCGCCCGCGCGATCCAGGATGGAAACCGGCGTGCGCTCGGCCTCAGCGCAGCAGCGCGCGAACTCGGCGAACGCACGGTCGATCTGGAGCGCAGTGCGCGCCAGTACCTCGTCCTGGGCGAGCCCGCGCTCCTCGAGCGCTTCCGGCTCATCCTCGCCGACGCGCTCACGGCCCTGGCCACGGTCGAACGGGGCGACGCCACCCTGGCCGCGCGAAGCGCCGAATGGCGCACGGTTGCGCAGGCCATCGAGAGGCGACTCGCCGCCAGCGCAGCCGTCGCCGCAAACGGCTCCGAGGCTGCGCCCGCCTCCACCACGGGTACGCCGAGCGGCGCCGAGGCCTCCCCGCCCGACGACTCGCCCACCGCCCAAGGCCGCGCGGAAATCGACGCGGCGCCTGCCCCCGAAGCCGACTTCGATCGCCTCACACACCTCGCCGCGGCACTCGTCGCCGACGTCGAGCAACATCTCGCGCAGCGGAACCAGGCCCTGATGGCCGCGCTCGACGACGAGCGCCAAGGCGTCGCCGCTCAGATCCTCGCCGCCCTGCTGCTGGCCGGCGCACTGGCGGCGATCAGCGGCTGGTGGCTGCTGCGCCCGCTCGGTCGCATCGAACACGCGATCGCCGAACTCGGCGAGAACCGCCTCGCGCAGCCAATCCGCATCTCCGGGCCCGCGGACCTGCGCCAGCTCGGTGAGCGTCTCGACTGGCTGCGCCTGCGCCTGGCCGAGCTGGAAGCCAACCGCAACCGCGTGCTGCGCCACGTGTCGCACGAGCTCAAGACCCCGCTCGCCTCCCTGCGCGAAGGCGTCGCCCTGCTCGCCGACGGCGTGCTCGGCCGTCTCAATGCCGAGCAGCGGGAAGTCGCCGGCATCCTCGAGCACAGTGCACGCGCACTGCAGGAACGCATCGAGCAGTTGCTGAAGTACAACGCGAGCCAGTTCGACGCCCGCACGCTGCACTTGCAGCCGAGCGCGCTGATGCCGCTGCTGCGCGAGGTGGGTGGCGAACATCAGCTGATCACCCAGGCGCGCGGCATCACGATGGAGTTCTCCGGTACGGCGCCGATCGTCCATGCCGATGTCGGCAAGCTGCGCATCGCCTTCTCCAACCTGCTCGCCAACGCGATCGCCTTCAGCCCCGCAGGCGGCCGCATTTGCGTCGAGGTCGGCCTCGCCGGCGAGCGCGTGATCGTCGACTGCCGCGACGACGGCCCCGGGATCGAACCCGACGAGCTCGAGCGCATTTTCGAACCGTTCTTCCAGGGCCGGCGCAGCGCGCCCGGTGCGACCAAGGGCAGCGGCATCGGGCTGGCGATCGTGCGCGAGTTCATCACCGCGCATCACGGCCAGGTGCGCGCGCTACCGAGCGAACAGGGCGCCCACTTCCGGGTCGAATTACCGCATGCCTGAACGTCACGCCTTCCTTTCGCCCTCCGTCGCCCGCTTTCCGCGTACCCCCGTGTGGCCGCGGCCGGCTGCGATGCATTTCGCGGCCGCCCTGTTCGCGGTCGCGCTCGGCGGCTGCGGCACGCTGCCGCAGTGGCTGGCCGCAGAGGCCCCGACACCGGAAACGACCGTCGAAGCCAGTGCCCATGAGGCCGCTCAGCAGAAGCTTCATATCGCGGTGCAGGCAGCCCAGCCCGGTCAGGCCCGCCTCGCCACGGCCCGGCGCGCCCTCGAGAGCCTGCTGGCCGACGATCGTCCCGAGGCACGCGCCGTCCATCCCTATGCGCGAGCGCTGCTCGAACAGGTGCGCGAACGCCAGCGCCTGGCAAGCCTGAACGAGCGCCTGAGCCGCGAGCTCGAGCAGCGCGAGCACGATAGCGGCGAGCGAGAAGGCGAACTCGGGGAGCTGCGGCGCCAGAACGCCGAACTGCGGCGCAAGCTCGATGCCCTGACCGAGATCGAGCGCCGACTGACCCCGCCCGCCCCACCCCCCCGTCCCGGTCCGCCGCAATGACGCAGGGGACCGAACCGCAGGCCGCCGGCGGGGCGCCAGAGGCGCGCCTGCTGCTGGTGGATGACGACGCCGACCTACTCCGGCTGCTCGCGATGCGCCTTCGGGCCAGCGGCTACCGCGTCGCCACGGCAGACTGCGTACAGGCAGCACGCATGCGGCTCGGGGTCGAGCGCTTCGATCTCGTGGTGAGCGACGTCCGCCTGCCTGACGGCGATGGACTCGCGCTGTTCGAAGACATCCGCCGTCAGCACCCGGCGCTGCCCGTCATCCTGCTCACCGCCCACGGCAGCATCCCGGACGCGGTCGAGGCGACCTCGCGGGGGGTGGCCGGCTACCTCACCAAGCCCTTCGACAGCAAGGCCCTGCTGCAGGGCATCCGCCAGGCGCTCCAGCGCTCGACGCCAACCGCCGCACCCCGCACCGTCGACAATGCCGCCTGGCGCGCAGCCATCATCAGCCACAGCAGCCGCATGCACGCCCTCCTCGACGAGGCCCGCCTCGTCGCCGCCTCGGACGCCAGCGTGCTGATCCGTGGCGACAGCGGCACCGGAAAGGAACTGCTCGCACGCGCGATTCACCTCGCCAGCCCTCGCGCAGCAGCGCCCTTCATCGCCATCAACTGCGGCGCCATCCCCGAGCCCCTGCTCGAATCCGAGCTGTTCGGCCATGTGCGCGGCGCGTTCACCGGCGCCACCAGCGCTCATACCGGTCTCATCCAGGCCGCACACGGCGGCACCCTGTTCCTCGACGAGATCGGCGACATGCCCGCGGCGCTGCAGGTGAAGCTGTTGCGCGTACTCCAGGAGCGCGCCGTGCGCCCGGTGGGCGCGACCCGGGCACAGGCGGTGGACCTGCGGATCGTCTCGGCCACCCACCGCGATCTCGACGCCGCCCTCGCCGAAGGCCAGTTCCGCGAGGATCTGTACTACCGCATCAACGTCGTTCACCTCGAGTTGCCCACCCTGGCCGAACGCCGCGAGGACATCCCGCTGCTGGCCGAACACTTCCTGCGCAGCCTGGCGCGGAAGTACGACAAACGCCTCACCGGCTTCGCCGCCGACGCGCTCGAGGCACTCGCCACCGCCCCCTGGCCGGGCAATGTGCGCCAGTTGCACAACGTCGTCGAGCAGGTATGCGCGCTCGCCACCACGCCGCTGATCCCGCGCGCCCTGGTCGAGCGCGCGCTGCGCGTGAGGCCGATGGAGGCGCTCGGCTACGCCGAGGCCAAGCGCCGCTTCGAGCGAAACTACCTGATACAGCTGCTGAAACTTACTGCGGGTAATGTTTCCGACGCTGCACGGCTGGCCGAACGCAACCGCACCGAGTTCTACCGCCTGCTGCAGCGACACGGCCTCACGCCCGACCTGTTTCGCGGCGACGGACCCGATGTCGAACAATGAACGAGAACACCCAAGGAGCCAGACATGATCAAACGCCAGACCATCGCCGCCATCCTCACCACCACCGCAATGGCCTACTCGATCGCCACCCCGGCACAGGCAGCCCGCCTGCTCGACGCCCCCCGCCTCAATGTCGCCACCGGCTGCAGCAGCGACAAACCGGCCACCACCACGCCGGACGAGCGCAAGGACAAGCCTGCCCAGACCTGAGCGGCGCAACGCCCCGACGAGCTTGACGGATGCGGTCATGAGGCGGAGACTCCGGCCTCATGACTGTATATAAAAACAGCTCAACACCCAACCCACCCGAGGCCGCCGTAAAGGTGGCATTTCTCGCGCGCGGACGCGGCACTGCAAGCCGACCGGACGGCCGCTATCTCGCCCATCGACGCGAAACCTTCGACGACGGCTGGAACGACGCGGGAGATGAGGATGGGCCGCGGCCGGAGACGCAGCTCCTCGTCGATCGCGCGCGCAGCGTGATCAGCTACAACGCCTCGCCCGACGTCCCCTTCGACCGCTCGATCAACCCCTATCGCGGCTGCGAGCATGGCTGCATCTACTGCTTCGCCCGTCCCAGCCACGCCTGGCTGGACCTCTCGCCGGGGCTGGATTTCGAGACCCGCCTGTTCTGGAAACCGGACGCGCCGACGGTCCTGCGCACCGAGCTCGCGGCGGCGTCCTATCGCTGCGCGCCGATCGCGCTCGGCATGAATACCGACGCCTGGCAGCCCGTCGAGCGCCACACCCGCCTCACCCGCCAGATCCTCGAGGTCCTGCTCGAGAGCAGGCATCCCGTGAGCGTGATCACCAAGTCGGCGCTGATCGAGCGCGACATCGACCTGCTCGCCGCGCTCGCGCGCGACGGCCTGGTCGAGGTCACGGTCTCCATCACCACCCTTGATGATGCGCTGGCGCGCCGCCTCGAGCCGCGCGCGGCACGCCCGGCACGGCGGCTGCAAACCCTGCGCCGCCTGCACGAAGCCGGCATACCGGTCGGTGTGCTGTGCGCACCTCTGATCCCGGCGCTAAACGATCACGAACTCGAGGCCGTCGTCGAGGCCGCACACGCGGCCGGCGCGCGCAGCGCAGCTTACGTGGTGCTACGCCTGCCGATGGAGGTGAGGCCACTCTTCGAGGACTGGCTGGCGACGCATGCCCCCGACAGAGCGGCCCATGTGATGAGCCGCATCGCCCAAGTGCGAGGCGGGCGCGCCAACGACGCGCGTTTCGGCCACCGCATGCGCGGCGAGGGCGTGTTCGCCGAGCTCTACAGCCAGCGCCTGCGCCGCTTGCAGGCCAGGCTGGGCATGGGCCGCATGCGCCCCAGCCTCAATACCACGCGCTTCCGCCCTCCGGCTGCGGCCGGGCCGCAGCTCGCGCTGTTCTGAACGACGTGGCGCCGCATCGCCTTCCGGCAGGCGCGGAGGCTGCGGCGGGCCCACCCCTCAGGCCGTGCCGCCGACGGTCAGTCCGTCGATACGCAGGGTCGGCTGGCCGACCCCCACCGGCACGCTCTGGCCGTCCTTGCCGCAGGTTCCGACGCCAGGATCGAGACGCATGTCGTTGCCGATCATCTTCACCTTGGTGAGCGCATCCGGGCCGTTGCCGATGAGGGTCGCGCCCTTGACCGGGCGGGTGACCTTGCCATCCTCGATCAGGTAGGCCTCGGCGGTGGAGAAGACGAATTTGCCCGAGGTGATGTCCACCTGGCCGCCGCCGAAGTTCACCGCGTAGAGGCCCTTCTTCACCGACCTGATGATCTCCTCCGGGTCCTTGTCGCCGTTGAGCATGTACGTGTTGGTCATGCGCGGCAGCGGCAGATGGGCGAAGGACTCGCGGCGGCCGTTGCCGGTCAGCGGCATGCCCATCAGGCGCGCGTTCATCATGTCCTGCATGTAGCCGGTGAGGATGCCGTCCTCGATCAGCACCGTGCGCTCGGTCGGGTTGCCCTCGTCGTCGATGGACAGCGAGCCGCGGCGGTCGGGCAGCGTGCCGTCGTCCACGACGGTGACGCCCCGGGCCGCCACCTGCTGGCCCATGCGCCCGGAAAACGCGGAGCTACCCTTGCGGTTGAAATCGCCCTCGAGGCCGTGGCCGATCGCCTCGTGCAGCAGGATGCCCGGCCAGCCCGGCCCGAGCACCACCGGCATGGTGCCCGCCGGTGCAGGGTCGGCACCGAGATTGACGCGCGCCTGGTGCACCGCGGCGCGCGCGTAGTCGTGCAGGCGATCGTCGCAGAACCAGCCGTAGTCGTAGCGTCCGCCGCCGCCGGCGCTGCCCTGCTCGCGGCGGCCGTCCTCCTCCATGATCACGGTGATCGACACCCGCACCAGCGGACGCACGTCGGCCGCCATATGGCCGTCGCTGCGCGCCACCATCACCACCTCCCAGGAGCCGGCGATGTGGGCCATGACCTGGGTCACGCGCGCATCCTCCGCACGCGCGAAGCTCTCGAGGCGCTCGAGCAGCTTCACCTTGGCGGTATCGTCGAGCGAATCGAGCGGATCGTCCGCACGATACAGTCGCGTCCTCAGCTTGTGCGGACGGATGGCGACGCGGCGGCGCTCACCGGCGGCAGCGATCGCGCGCGTGGCGGTGGCGGCGCCGACGAGGGCGTCGAGCGAGATATCGTCGGAGTAGGCGAAGGCGGTCTTCTCTCCACTGATCGCGCGCACGCCCACACCCTGCTCGATGTCGAAGCTGCCCGACTTGACGATGCCTTCCTCCAGACTCCAGGCCTCGGAGCGCTGGTACTGGAAGTAGAGGTCGGCGAAGTCGATGTCGTGACGCATCAGCTTGCGGAAGGTCTTCTCGAGTTCCGCCTCGCCCAGGCCGTAGGGCGACAGCAGGTAACGGTCGGCGACCTTGATCGGGTTCTGGCTCTTGCTCATCAGGATTCCTTGGAACACGTGCCGGTTCGACCGGCAACGGACAAAAACGATCGGCGCCGCGTGACGCAGCACGCGAGGCGATGCCCGGCCGGGCGCGTCGCCATCAGCGCAGGCAGCGGTGGCGAAGCGCGGGCAGGCTCTCGCGCACCGCCGCGATGCGGGCCGGATCCACGTCGGCAACGACGACGCCCCAGCCTTCCTCGCGGCAGGACAGGATCTCGCCCCAGGGGTCGATGATCATGCTGTGCCCCCAGGTCACCCGTCCGCTGGGGTGGCGCCCGCCCTGAGCCGGCGCCATCACGTAGCACTGGTTCTCGATCGCGCGCGCGCGCAGAAGGACTTCCCAGTGCGCGCGCCCGGTGGTGTAGGTGAACGCGGCCGGCAGCACGATCAGGTCCACGACCCCCATGGCGCGGAAAAGCTCCGGAAAGCGCAGGTCGTAGCACACCGAAAGCCCGACTCGCCCTGCCGGCGAATCGAAGCACGTGACGGCGTGTCCGGGCTCGATGGTCGCCGACTCGTCGTAACGCTCCTCGCCGCGCTGGAAGCCGAACAGGTGGATCTTGTCGTAGCGCGCGACGCGTCGCCCCTGGTCGTCATAGACCAGCGTGGTGTTGCGCACCTTGTCGTCGGCCTCGGCGACGAGCGGGACGGTGCCGCCGATCAGCCACACGCCATGGCGCCGCGCCACCGCAGCGAGGAAATCCTGCAGCGGCCCGCCGCCATCACCCTCACGGATGCGCACCTTGGCGGTCTCGTCGGGGCCGATGAGCACGAAGTACTCGGGCAGCGCGACCAGCTTCGCGCCGGCTGCGGCGGCCTCGGCGATGAGCTCGGCGACACGGTCGAGATTGTCCTGCACCTCGGGGCCGGAGACGGTCTGGATGGCGGCGATGCGCACGGGCGCGGTCGATGGGGTGTGGTCTGTCATCGTACTGGTGGGTGCCGGGATCCGCCTTCCGGCAAGGAGCGAGTTCCGTTGGTTGATGGGTCGGGCCGGCGACCTGCCGCGATGCAGGCGATCACCGCGTCCTCCGCGATGCGCGTGACGGCGCCGCCCCTCACTGCGCAGCAGGCACCGGCAGCTGTGCGCGCTTGGCGACCTGCGGATCCGACCAAGCGCCGGTGACCGCGTACTCGAAGGCGAACAGTTTCTCGATCGGGTCGCTCAGCATCTTCTGCGCCAGGTAGGTGACCACCCCGACCGCGGGGTTCAGCAGGCCCGCCGCGGCACCAATGGCGACCGACTCCGACAGCGTGGGTTGCACCAGCACGCGCAGGTCCTGGGTCTCGGCAACGACATTGGCCGTGCCGCTCATCCTCACACGGGCCGACGGGCCCCGAATCTCAAGATCCTCGGTACGCATCACGCCGTCAGCGACTTCGATGCTACCGGAAATACGATCGAAGGCGAATCCTTCCGAAAACACGTCGCGAAAGTCGAGCGTGATGCGCCGCGGCAAGGCCTGCAGGCTGAGGATGCCGAGCAGGCGCCCAACCCCCGGCTCGAGCTTGTTGAACTGGCCCGCGCCCGCCTCGAGCGTCATGTTTCCGCTGAGCGATGGATAGTCGATGCGGGTGGGCGCGCCCTGCCAGTCAAGGCGGCCGGACAGGCTGGCCTGCCCACCACGCACCACGTCGGGATAGCCGAGGCGGCGAGACAGGCCGCCGACGTCCGGCGTGTCGAGGCGGAAATCGAGCCGGGTGCGCTGGCGTCCGGCCGCCTGCCACTGACCGCTGCCGGCGAGCCGGCCGTCCGTATTGTCGAGCCCGAAGCGCTCCAGCTGCCACAGCCCCCCGCGGTTGCGCGCGAACAGCTCGAGCCGGCCGAGGGCGATGCCGCGCAGACGAAAGTCTTCGGCGACGACGTCGAGCGCGGGCAGCCGCCGCGGGGGGGCCTCGTCCACCTCGCCGGCGGCGCCGTCCCCTGCCGCGGGCGCGCGCTCCGCGCCCCCTCCCTCGCGCACCTCGGAGCCATCCTGGCCGACGTGCAGATGCCGGAAGCGGGCAAGCAGCGCGCCGTTGCCGGCGTGCCGCCAGTCGAATTCGCCGTCGGCGATGTCGCTCTCGAGGCGCGCCTTCCAGCCGCCGGCGTCGGCGGTGGCGCGCAGGTCGACCGCCTTCAGGGTGTGGCCAAGGGCGCGCAGCTCGTCTGCCGCGAGCGCGAGGTCGGCCAGTCCCCAGGCAGCGGAAGCAGGGCCACCGCCGGCCGACGTCTCGGCTTCGTCCTCGAGCGCGCCCTCGAGCACGTCACGCCAGGCGTCCACGTCGAGCTGGTCGAGCACCGCCGCCACCCGCACCCCCTGCTCCGCGGCCGGCGGCGGATCCGCCGTTGCGCGCCCGAGCGCGAGCCCGCCGCGCAACGTGGCCGGCTCGGTGCGCGAGCGCAGCAGCGCAGCACGCAGCACATCGCCCAGCTCGAGCGCGATCTCGTCGCGCTCGCGCCCTGCGGGATGATCGAACATGAATCGCAGCGGCCACGGCGTGCCCGCGGACTTGTTGAGCGGCGCCGGCAGACTCGACGCAAGCCCGACGAGATCGGACGCCACCTCGACACGGGTGCCGCCGCGGCCGACGACGACCGCCGCGGTCCATTCGGTGTCCCCGGCCAGGCCGTCGAGCAGGGGTTGGTCATAGTGCGCACGCACCGACGCCGCGGCCGCACGGCCGCGGGCCTCGAAGCGCACCCCACCATCGCCGCCGGTGCGCGCGACCACCTGCACGGGGTGGCCGAAGATCTGCGCGCGCGCCTCCGGAATGGCGAGCGAGTCGGCAGTGAATCGCACGCTGCCGGCCGCGCGCTCGAGCGCCGGCAGTCCCGCCAGCAACTCGATCCGATTGGCGCTGAAGCGGAAGTCGCCCTCGACCCGGGTGTCGACCACCTTGCGCAGCGGCATCTCGAGCTCGAGCGCGAGTTCGCCGCGACCCTCGGCACGGATGCCCTCGGTGAAGCCGCCAATCCGCTCCGACACCGGACTGGCGGCGATGAAGCGCAGGAACTCAGCGGTCGGGCCAAGCGCGCGTCCGGTGATGGTCATGACCTCGCCCGCCGGCGCGTCGAGGTCGGGCACGTCCGCCACCACCCCGGTCAGGTCCACACCGAGGATGCGTCCGCGCTCGGCGCTGATGCGCATCCCGGGGCCCTCGAAGCGCACCTCGCCGTGAATGCGGTCGATTCCCGGCCAGCCGGGCGCATAGTCGAGCACCGCATCCTCGACCCGAATGGTGACCAGAAAGCGCCCCTCGCCATTGCGGAACGGGAAGTCGTCGAGCCTGCCCTGCAGGCGCAGGCGCGCCTCCGGCACGCCCGCGGCGCGGATGGACTGCTGCACCCAGTCGCGTGTATGCGCATTGACCACGCGGGGCAGATAACGCCACACCGCGGTGGCCTCGGCGCGGCTCAGGCGCGCCTGCATGTCGATCTCGCCGGCGCCCCCGGCACTCGGCCAGTAGCGTCCGGACGCACTGCCGGCGGCATCGGCGTTCTCGAACGCCGCCTCGTCGAGCGCGATCTCCAGGCGGCCGTCGCGCCGCTTCCAGCCGCCCGCCGCGCGCAGACGCTCGAAATCGAGCCGGCCGGGATCGAACACCATCGGCAGGTCGAGGTGCATGGCCGCGCCCGCGAGACGGAAGCGTCCGCCCTCGCTGTCGCCCTCGATTTCGCCGGACAGCCCGCCCAGGCCGGGAAAGCCTTCGCGCGCCTGCACGCCGACGCCGTCGAAGCGGGTCGCCAGCGACCAGCGGCGCGGCGCGTCGGGCGTGCCCTGCCAGTCGAGACGCAGATCCTCCACACGACCTGCGGGCTCGAAGCGGGCCAGGCGCGCACGCACGCCCTCGCCAAGCGGAAAGTGCGCGGCGAGTGCGGCGAGCGCCGCGAAGTCGAGCCGGTTCGCGCGCACCGAACCGCCAGCGAGCGCGCCATCGGCCGTGCGCTCGAGGCCGAGTTCGAAATCCGTGGGCCGGAGCGTCGCGCCGCCGGCCGACGCCAGCGTCAGCCCGGCGCTGGAGAAACGGGTCATGCGCGGTGCGTGTTGCACCGCAAGGCGGCCGTCGACGCGATCGAGCGCGAGCTCGGGCAGATCCTCTCCGAGCCGCGTCCTCAGTCCGTCGAGCGCCACGTCCGCGGTCAGGGCGAAGCCCCCCTCGCCATCGGCATCGAGCCAGGCACGCACGCTGCCGCGGCCGGCAAGCGGCACGGGGTAGTCGACCCACGCCTGCCAGGCCCCCAGATCGGCACGCTCGAGGGTGACGTACGCGCGGCCAGCGGAGGTCGCCGGGCGGGCGCGATCGGCGTGCTGCACTTCGCCACGCACGACCAGGGCCGAGGCGAGCGCCGGCGGCGGCAGCGCGTCGATCGCGAAGCGCACGCGACCGCCGCGCTGGTCGAGGCGGAAGGCCACCTGCTCGAGCACGAGCGCAGGGGCCGCGCGCGCATCGTCCTGCCACACGACGCGGGCGCCGTGGATGAGGATCTGACGCTGGGCGAGCAGCCACGCCAAGCCCCCGTCCCCCTCGCCGCCGCCAGCGGGCAGGGCGATGCCCGCCACATGGAGCACGCCCCCGGGAGCGCGGCGAAGCATGAGCTCGGGAGCGTGGAGATCGAGGCGGTCGAAATGCGCTGCGCCCCGGAGGAGCGAGGACCACGCCAGGGTCGCGTCCACCGCCTCCAGCGTCAGCGCCTCGCGGCCCTCGCCGTCGGCGATGCGCAGGCCCTCGATGCGCAGCCGCGGCCGCCATCCCGCCCAGCCACCCTCGATGCGCGCGATCGAGACCGGCAGCCCGAGTTGCTCGCCGAGCAGCGCCGCGACCGGCGCGCGGAATTCGCCCATCGCCGGCATCAGCACGTGGCGCAGCACGAGCACGCAGCCGGCGGCGACGAACCATGCCAGCACGAGCGCGCGCAGCGCCCAGGCGCGGGCGCTGCGCGCTGCACCGGACGACCTGCGGCCAGCGGCCGGCGGCGAGGGGTCTCCGTTGGGGAAGGGGGACGCGGGCGTGCTCAGTGACGTTGCTCGGAGACGATGCGTTGACGCGGGGATGTACACATGCCGGGTGCCTGCCGGGACGGATAAAATGCACGCTGACCGCCCGCTTGCTGTGGAATACCGGCTCGGCCGTCATTCTACCAACGATCCGCGCCCGCACTGGAGCCACGCCATGTCCTCGCCCACCGCAGCCCTGCCCCAGTCCGTGCAGTCGGCACGCCGCCTGTCGCGCTATCTGTCCCGCATGCTCGACAGCCAGCCGTGGCTGGGCAGTGCCCTGGCCGCGAGTGTCGAGCAGGCGATCGGCGAAGCGGACATGCAGCGCTTCATCGCCGCACGCGAGGCGGCTCATGGCGGCGGAGAGGCCGCGCTGCGACCGGCGCTGCGCCAGCTGCGCATGTGGGTGCTGTGCCACCTGATCGTGCGCGACCTCACGCTCGAGGCTCCGCTCGCCGAGGTCACCGAGACCATGACGGTGCTCGCCGAGGTCGCGCTTCGTCATGCCCACGAGGTGCTGCGCGCCGCCCTCGTCGAGCGTTACGGCCAGCCGCTGTCGCCCACCGGCTGGGAACAGGAACTGCTGGTGGTCGGGATGGGCAAGCTCGGCGGGCGCGAGCTCAACGTATCGTCCGACATCGACCTGATCTTCATCTACCCCGAGGATGGCGATACCGGCGGCAAAAAGGTCATCAGCAACTTCGAGTTCTTCGAGCGCCTCGGCAAGCAGCTCATCCAGGCCCTCAACGAGGTCACCGAGCATGGCCAGGTGTTCCGTGTCGACATGCGCCTGCGCCCGAACGGCGACTCGGGCCCGCTGGTGTGCTGCTTCGACATGCTGGAGAACTACTTCGTGACCCAGGGCCGCGAATGGGAGCGCTACGCCTGGATCAAGGGCCGCGTGCTGCTCGGCGAGCGCTGGCAGGAGCTGCGCAACATCGCCCGCCCCTTCGTGTTCCGCAAGTACCTCGACTTCGGCGCGATCAACGCCATGCGCGAGCTGCATGCGCAGATCCGCCGCGAGGTCGCGCGCCGCGACCGCGCCAACAACGTCAAGCTCGGCCCGGGCGGCATCCGCGAGATCGAGTTCATCGCCCAGGTCTTCCAGCTCATCCGCGGCGGTCGCGACATCCCGCTGCAGGTGCGCCCGACGCTGAAGGTGCTTTCGCTGCTGTCCGAGCGCGGCATCCTCTCCGAGCAGGCGGTCGAGGAGCTCGCCGCCGCCTACGACTTCCTGCGCCGGCTCGAGCACCGCCTGCAGTACCTCGACGACGCACAGACCCACGACCTGCCCGGCCGGGAAACCGACCAGGCGCTGATCGCGGAGGCGATGGGCTTCGCCAGCTACGACGCCCTGCTGGAGAGGCTCGACGCCCACCGCAAGGTGGTGAGCCGACACTTCGACGCGGTGTTCGGCGACCCCTCGGAGGAGGACCACAGCCTCGACGCCACATGGACCACCGCCGAGGACACCGAGTCCACCACCGCGGCGCTCGGCGAGCTCGGCTACCGCCGCCCGCAGGCCGGTGCCGAGCGCCTTGCCGCGATCCACGCCAGCCCGCGCTACCGCCAGCTCCCGAACAACATCAAGAGCCGCTTCGACGCGCTGATGCCGCGCCTGATCGAAGCCGCGGTGGCCACGCCCGAGGCCGACGAGACGCTCGCCCGCATGCTCGACCTGATCGAGGCGATCGGCCGCCGCGGTGCCTACCTCGCCCTGCTCCAGCAGTACCCGCAGGCGCTGCGCCGGGTGGCGGACCTGATGAGCGCCTCGCGCTGGGGCGCGGCCTTCCTCACCCGCCACCCCATCCTGCTCGACGAGATGCTCGACGCACGCAACCTCGACAGCGCGCCGGACTGGCCCGCCTTCCGCATCGGCCTCGCCGCCGAGCTCGAGGCCCTCGAGCCGGACATGGAACGCCAGATGGACGTCATGCGCGAGCGCCACCACGCCCAGGTCTTCCGCCTGCTCACCCAGGACATCGCCGGCCTGCTCACGGTGGAAAAGCTCGCCGACCACCTCTCCGAGCTCGCCGACATCATGCTCGACCTCACCCTCCCGCTGTGCTGGCGGAGGATCAAGATCCGCCATCGCGACGACCCGCGCTTCGCGGTCATCAGCTACGGCAAGCTCGGCGGCAAGGAGCTCGGCTACGCCTCCGACCTCGACATCGTCTTCCTCTATGACGACGACGCGCTCGAGGCCCCGGAGGCATACAACCGCCTCGCCCAGCGCACCAACACCTGGCTCTCGAGCCAGACCGCCGCCGGCCAGCTTTTCGAGACCGACCTGCGTCTGCGACCGAACGGCGAATCGGGCCTGCTCGTGAGCGCGCTGGAGGCGTTCCGCGAATACCAGCTCAAGTCGGCCTGGGTCTGGGAGCACCAGGCGCTCACCCGCGCCCGCTTCTCAGCGGGCGACCGCGCGATCGGACAGGCCTTCGAGCGCATCCGCTGCGAGGTGCTGAGCATGAAGCGCGATCTCGACACGCTGCGCGCCGAGGTGCTGGCAATGCGGCACAAGATGCGCGACGCCCACGGCAACAAGGGGGAGCTGTTCGACCTCAAGCATGACGCCGGCGGACTGATCGACGTCGAGTTCCTGATCCAGTATCTCGTGCTCGGCCACAGCCACGACCATCCGCGGCTCACGGGCAACCTCGGCAACATCGCCTTGCTGCGCATCGCCGGCGAGCTCGGCCTGATCCCTGGCGAGCTCGCTGCAGCCTGCGCCGACAGCTACCGCGAGCTGCGCCGGCTGCAGCACCGCCAGCGCCTCAACGAGCGGCCGTCGCGGGTAGACCCGGACGAGGCCGAAGCCGCGCGCGCGCCGGTACGCGCGCTGTGGCGCCAGGTGTTCGGGGAGTGAGCCGCCACCACCGCGGCTCGCGGCTGAAATATTTCACGCCGCAAAAGCGCGCATGACGCCCAGCGGGCCGCCGACTAGAATTCAGCAGCCTCCTGTCCGGGCGCCCGTTTCGGGGCGACATGCATGAACCACGAAATCGAACTCAAGCTCGCCCTGCCGCGGCGGACGCTCGCCGCGCTGCGCCGCCATCCGCTGGTGGCGGCTGCCGAGAAATGCGGCAACGCCGTAACCCTCGACAACACCTACTACGACACCCCCAGGCTGCAGCTGAAGGCGCGCAAGGTGGCGGTGCGCACACGCCGCCAGGGCCGCCAGATGCTGCAGACGGTGAAGTGCGCGGCGGTGTCCAGCGGCGGCCTGTCGCAGCGGCCGGAATGGGAGACGCCGTGGACCGGCGGCTTCGACTTCAGCGCCGTCGACGACCCCGCGACCGCACGCCTGCTCGAGCGCCATCGCGACGAACTGGTGCCGGTGTTCACCACCCGTTTCCGTCGCGAGACGCGGCGCATCGTTACGCACGAGGGCGCGTCCATCCTCCTGATGATCGACACCGGCGCCGTGCATGTGCGCACGGCCGAGGGCATCGAGCGCGAGACGGAGATCTGCGAACTCGAGCTCGAGCTCGAGCGCGGGCGCGCCCAGGACCTGCTCGACCTGGCCTGCACGCTCGCACGGGACCTGCCGTTGATGCCGGCCGATGTCTCCAAGGCGGAGCGTGGCTATCGCCTCTTCCTCGACACCCCGCTCGCCCCGGTGCGCGCCGAAGCCTCCGCGATCGAACCCGGGCAGAACGTGATCGCGGCCTTCCGCGGCCTGGCGCTGGCCTGCGTACGCCAGTGGCAGGGCAATGCCGCTGCCGCGCTCGCCCATGGCGACCCGCACGGCATCCACCCTGACTTCATCCACCAGCTGCGCGTCTCGCAGCGTCGGCTGCGCGCGCTGCTCAAGCTGTTCGCGCCGGCCTTGCCGGAACGCTTCGCCGGCGAGTGGAACACGACGCTGCGCGAAAACGCCAACCGCTTCGGCGCCGCGCGCGACCTCGACGTCTTTCACACCGAACTGCTCGCGCCGGTGCGGCCCGAAGGCCTCGCCGACGGCGCGGCGATGGCGGCGCTGCTCGATGCCGTGCAGCAGGCACGCACCGCAGCGCGCAACTTCGCGGGAGACCAGCTCGACATGGCGACCCAGGGCCGGCTGCTGCTCGACTTCACCGCCGCGCTCCACCGCCTGCAGGTCAGCAGTCTCGCGGAAGCGGCCGACCTGCGCTCATTCGCCCGCCTGCGCCTGAGCCGTCTGCGCAGACGGGCACGCCGCAGCGCCGAGGCGGCGGCCAATCTCGAACCCAGCCGCCTGCACGCGCTGCGCATCGCCTTCAAGCAGTTGCGCTACGGCGTCGAGTTCTTCGCGCCGCTGTTTCCCGAACGCGCCACCGCGCGCTACCTCGAACGCGTGGTGCAGGCGCAGACCGCGCTCGGCTTCCTGCAGGACGTCGACATCGCCCATCAGCGCCTGAGCGAGTGGTCGCGCGCCAACCCCGCGCTCGCGCCTGCCGCGGCCTTCGTGCTCGGCTGGCACGCGCCGCGCTACGCCCGCCTGCGCCGCCGTGTGCTCGCCGAATGCGCGCCGCTGCTCCGCGGCCGCAAGCCGTGGTGAGCGGAATGGATGCGGCCGCGCTGTTGCCGGCGTCATCATGATGAAACACCCATCGCCGATGATGCCCGCCCCCGAACCCAGGATGAAGGACATGGACCTGCTGCTGTGGCGTCATGCCGAAGCGGTGGACGGCACTCCCGACCACACCCGAGAACTCACCCCGCGCGGACTCAAGCAGGCACGCCGCATGGCGCGCTGGCTCGACACCAACCGGCCGAAGCAGCTGAGGGTGCTGGTGAGCCCGACCATGCGCACCCGCCAGACGGCGGCAGCGTTCGCGGACGACTTCGAGATCGTCAGCAGCCTCGGGCCCGACGGCAACGTGCCCGACATCCTCGCCGCCACCGGCTGGCCCGATGCCAGCGGCGCCGCCCTGGTGGTAGGCCACCAGCCCGCGCTGGGCCGCTTGTGCGCGCTGCTGCTGGCGGGCGCCGAGGCCGACTGGACGATCAAGAAGGGCGCGCTTTGGTGGTTTACCAACCGCGTGCGCGAAGGCGAGACACAGACCGTCTTGCGCGCGGTGATCCCGAGCGATTTCGCCTGATCCGCGCCGGACGCGCAGGCAGCCCGGCGCGCCTGCGCGCGAGCACGGCCGGCTGGCGTCCGAGCAGTGAATTCATCACGGCGGTCGTGGTCTGAACCCCGGAGAATCATGCTCTTGCGGCGTTGTTGCGACACGCGCCAGACGCCGGCGATGCGCCTGCTTGTGCTTTGTCGCGCATTGCGTAAGATGCCGTCTTCGCCCCGGACCGGACCATGCTCGAACGCTTCTTGCCCACCCGCGACGCCATCACGCAGAGCCGCATGCTGCGCTGGCTCGGGCCGCGTATCCATGATCCCCTGCTGTGGCATGTAAACCGGCGTTCAGTCGCGCGCGGCATCGCGATGGGCGTGTTCTTCGGCCTCATGATCCCGATCGCGCAGATCCCCGCGGCGGCGATCGCCTCCCTGCTCTTGCGCGGCAACCTCTGGATCGCCGCGGTCTCCACGCTGGTGAGCAATCCCCTCACCTACGGCCCCCTGTACTACTTCGCCTACCGCCTCGGGGCAGGCGTCATCGGCAAGCACACGCCTGCCGATCTCACCCCCGCCGACGTCGAGCAGCCGATGCGCATGCTGGACTCCTTCGGCCAGGCATGGGCCTGGCTCACCGGCATTGGCCAGCCCCTGCTGCTGGGCATGCTGATGATGGCGGTAACCGGCTCGATCATCGCCTACTGGGGTGCCCAGCTGTTCTGGCGGCTGCGCGTCAGCGCGAAGTGGCGGCGACTGCGGCGCGAGCGCCGGCTGCGCGCCGCCGAGGCGCGGCAGCGGGCTATTGGAAGCGCCTGAAGCCGGGCGTATCCTTTTTCCCCCTCCACCTTCAACGCAGACGCCCCATCGCCATGGACGAGCCCATCGAGGACGGCACCGTCGCACTCATCGACGGCATCCGGCGCATCTACTACGACGGTTACTGGCTGAAGGTCTACGATCCGCCAGCCGACTCGCTCGACGCCAAGAAGAAGCTCATCCAGGCGCTGACCCGGCGGCTGTTCAACCACGTCGAACACGGCATCAACATCCCCGGCCGACGGCTCGAGGATGCGCGCCGCGCCTACGAGGCCGAGCAGGACCCCGAGCGCCAGCGGGTCAAGGGCGCGATGTACGCCGGCGCGATGTTCAACCGCGCCACCGACATCTTCACCAAGCTGGTGGAGTTGCAGGAACTCGGCATCGAGATCGAGACCGACAACCCGCTGATGCGCGAATGCGGCGGCTGCCTGCAGGAGGCACTCAAGCTCGGGCGCCTCGTGCTCCACCGCAGCGGCGAAGAGGGCATCGACGAACTCTGGGGCGAACCGTTCCGGGCCTTCTCGATTCCGGTCGAAGCCTTCTACGAGAGCCGTTACATCAAGATCGCCCAGGCCCTGCGCGAGATCGACCGGCTCACCGCGGTCATCGCGGCCACCTTCTCGGGCAACCAGCTGTTCCGGGGCGTGGCGCCGCTGGTCCAGGAGTTCGGCCGCATCGCCAAGATCAAGGCCGAGACCTTGCGTACGGATCCGGACATCTTCGATGTGTGGGCGGACTTCGTCGTCGCTTCCGAGCACCTCGGCGCCGTGGTGCCGGCGCTGGCGCCGATGGCCACCGAGCTCGAGCGCCAGCTCGCCACCGACGGCCTGCGCCTGATCCTGCAGGGACGCAACCTGGTCACCGACATCACCCGCGCGCGCGTCACCATGCCCAAGAGCGCGCTCGAGTACATCGAGCGCTGCGAAACCTACGCCGCCCGCGTGCAGGCCGCAGCGCGTCCGCCGCTCGCCGTTGCCGGCGGGCCGCTCGCGCGCTGAACGGGGCCGCCGGCCCCGTCACGGCCCCGCGGGCCGCAGGCTCAGACGATGATGCCGCCGCCCAGACAGACCTTCGACTCGTACACCACCACGCTCTGTCCAGGGGTGACTGCCCACTGCGGCTGGGCGAAGGCGATCTCGGCGCGACCGTCGGCGATGCGGTCGATCTCGCACGGCTGGTCGGGCGTGCGGTAACGCGGCTTGGCGGTGTACACCCAGTTGGTGTGCGGATCGCGGCCGGCGATCCAGTTGAGGTCGGTCGCCACCAGGCGGTCCTTGAGCAGCGCCGGATGGGCATGGCCCTGGACCGCATAGAGCACGTTGGCCTTGACGTCCTTGGCGGCGACATACCAGGCCTCGTGCTCGCCCGCCTCGTCCTGGTTGCCCTTGATGCCGCCGATGTGCAGGCCCTTGCGCTGGCCGATGGTGTGGTACATCAGGCCCTGGTGCTCACCGAGCACGCGGTCGTCGTCGAGGGCGCGGATCTCGCCCGGCTGGGTCGGCAGGTAGCGCATCAGGAACTCGCGGAAGGGGCGCTCGCCGATGAAGCAGATCCCGGTCGAGTCCTTCTTCTCGGCCACGTGCAGGCCGGCCTCGGCGGCGATCCTGCGCACTTCGCGCTTGTACAGCGCGCCGAGCGGGAACAGGGTCTTGGCGAGCTGCGCCTGATTGAGGCGATAGAGGAAGTAGCTCTGGTCCTTGGTGCCGTCCTCGGCCTTGAGCAGCTGGTACTCGGTGCGGCCGTCATTGGCCCACGGGCGCACCTGGGCATAGTGGCCGGTGGCGATGCGCTCGGCACCCAGCTGCATGGCGTGATCCAGGAAGCAGCGGAACTTGATCTCGGAGTTGCACAGCACGTCCGGGTTGGGTGTGCGGCCGGCCTCGTACTCGCGCAGGAAGTCGGCGAACACGCGATCCTTGTATTCGGCGCTGAAGTTCACCACCTCGAGGTCGATGCCGATCACGTCGCACACCGAGGCCACGTCGACCAGGTCCTGCCGGGTCGAGCAGTACTCGGAATCGTCGTCGTCCTCCCAGTTCTTCATGAACAGCCCGGTCACCTGGTAGCCCTGGCGCTTCAACAGCAGCGCGGTCACCGACGAGTCCACGCCGCCGGACATGCCGACCACCACCTTCATCCCCGCCCCGTCCTGCACTCCATCCTGCCTACTGGACATTCGGTCCACCTCCATTGAGCCATTCCGCGAGCGGCAGCACCACGGCCGGCTCGCCATTGTCGACGAACCAGCTGTCGACCACGTAACGTTGTCCCGGACGGTCCTCGCCGTCCACCTTCCCGGTTTCCCCGATCACCAGCCCGTCCTCGGTGCAGTTGCAGCTCGCCAGCGCCTGCCCGGGCGGCAGGCGGGCGATGCGTTCACCGGCCGACAGCACCTCGATCACCGCACTGAAATGCTGCAGGATCAGCCGCGTGCGGCGCGCCGGCTCGACCACGCGGTGAAAGCGTAGCGCGCCGCGCGCCTCCAGCAGTTCCAGCAGGCGCGTGGTCGAGGTCGAGTGGTCGATGCAATCCATCCGCCCATCCACACCCTGGTCGAGGAAATTCCCGCTGCGGTCCGCACCCACCGGCGTCTGCGTGGCTGCCAGCCGGTAGAGCCGGCCGACTTCCTCCGCGAGGCGCGCGCGCTCCTCCGCCGCGTCGCGCGCACCCGCCAGTCGCGCACTCATGCGCGCCAGCGTCGCCGCGTGGATGCTCACGCGCGCCTCGCGCATGCAGCCGTAGTTGTAGCAGATGCGCACCTCCACCGCGGCGTGGGCCGGCTGGATCGCCGCCTGGGCAATGAGCGCATTCAGCGCCAGCGCCAGCACCAGCGGCAGCAGCGCCCTCCATCCTCGCTGGCGCACCCTCACCTCAATGGTGGTGCACCAGCGCCAAGGGATGGCGCGCTCCGCCCAGCCAGTCCTCGACGCATTGCAGGATCAGCGGACTGCGGTGGCGGTCGGCGGTGGCGCGGATCTCGTCCGGTGTCATCCACACCGCGCGGACGATGCCCTCGTCCAGCGCCCGCCCGGTCTCCTCGGCCTCCACCCGACCGCCGTAGGCGAAGCGCAGGTAGGTGATGTCGCCCTGCGGCCGCGTCCACTGGTACACGCCGACGAGGTATTCGGGGACGAAGCGGTGCGCCGTCTCCTCGAGCACCTCGCGCGCGGTGGCCTCGAGCAGGGACTCGCCTTCCTCGAGGTGACCGGCCGGCTGGTTGAAGCGCAGGCCTTCGGGGGTCTCCTCCTCGACGAGCAGGAAGCGCCCGTCGCGCTCGATCACGGCCGCGACGGTAACGTTGGGTTTCCAGGGGCGATCCTTCAATTGACGGACTCCGGATGCGCGAAGGCCCGCATTCTAACCCGCCGCACCGACGCGCACCCAGGCGCCCCCTGCGGCGGGCGATCGGGCTCGACGGCCGCACGCATGCTCCACGCACGCCAGGCGCGTGATCGTCGCGCCTTTACGCTAGAATTCACGCACTTTGCGCCGGCGATCAGGCTGCGCGCGCAATTGACACCCATTCTGCGAACACTCATTCAGGCGGAGATTCTGATCATGTCCATGGCTGACCGCGACGGCTTCATCTGGCAGGACGGCAAGCTCGTCCCGTGGCGCGAGGCGACCACGCACGTCCTCACCCACTCGCTGCACTACGGCCTTGCCGTGTTCGAGGGCGTCAGGGCCTACAACACCGTCAGCGGCACCGCGATCTTCCGCCTCGCCGAGCACACCCAGCGCCTGCTCAACTCCGGCAAGATCTACATGATGGACATCCCGTACTCCAAGGATGAACTCATGGAGGCGCAGAAGGAGGTCGTGCGCGCGAACAAGCTGGAGTCCTGCTACCTGCGCCCGATCGCCTTCTACGGTTCGGAAAAGATGGGCATCTCCACCGTCGGCGCCACCGTGCATGTGGCGATCGCGGCCTGGCCGTGGGGCGCCTATCTCGGCGAGGAAGGCCTGCAGAAGGGCATCCGCGTGAAGACCTCGTCCTACACCCGTCACCACGTCAACTCGACGATGCCGCGCGCCAAGCTGGCCGCGACCTACCCGAACTCGATCCTCGCCAACCTCGAAGTCACCCGCATGGGCTACGACGAGGCGCTGCTGCTCGACAACCAGGGCTTCGTGGCCGAGGGTGCGGGCGAGAACCTCTTCATCATCAAGGACGGCCGCATCTACGAGCCCGAGATCGCCTCCGCCCTGACCGGCATCACCCGCGACTCGATCCACGTCATCGCCCGCGAGCTCGGCTACGAGATCGGCACCAAGCGCCTGACCCGCGACGACATCTACCTCGCCGACGAGGCCTTCTTCACCGGCACCGCGGCGGAAGTCACCCCGATCCGCGAGCTCGACGACCGCCAGATCGGCGAGGGCAAGCGCGGTCCGATCACCGAGAAGATCCAGGCCCGCTTCTTCGACGTGGTCAACGGACGCGCGCCGGAATACGCCCACTGGCTCGCCCACGTCTGATCTTCACTCGCTCCCAGGAATCCGCCATGGTTGAGAACACCGACAAGACCCAGGCCGTCGTCATCGCCGCCAAGGACCTCCCGCTGCACTGTCCGCCACCGGGTGCGCCGCTGTGGGCACGTCACCCCCGCGTCTTCCTCGACATCCTGAAGACCGGCGAAGCGGTGTGCCCGTACTGCAGCGCGCACTACGTGTTTGCAGGTGAGCGCCCGAAGGGCCACCACTGAACCCTGCGCCGGTCGCGCAGTCTTCAACACGGGGGCTTCGGCCCCCGTGCCTTTTGTGGCCCCAACCCGACGAAAGCCCGTGAGCAAAGCAAACTTCACCACCGCACTAGAGGCCGAGGCGGCGTTCTACCAGGCGCTGGCCGACGGCAATTTCGACGCACTGATGGCCGTCTGGTCGGAAGAGGAGGAGGTCGTCTGCGTTCATCCCGGCGGACCGCGCATCGTCGGCCTCGCCGCCGTGCGCGAGACCTGGCGGCAGCTCCTCGCCGAAGGCAACCGCATCAAGATCGACGTCAGTCAGGCCGTGGTCAGCGCGAGCGCAATGATGGCCATGCACTGCGTCTTCGAGCGCGTGGCCGCCGAGGGCCAGCTGCAGCGCGGACCGACCCTTGCCGCGACCAACGTGTATGTGCGCGGCCCGAACGGCTGGCGGATGGTGCTGCACCACGCCTCGCCGGTCCCCGAACACGCCGACTTCGGCGAGCTCTCGCCGCGCGTGGTGCATTGAACCTGCCCGCCTACCGCGCCCCCTGGTGGCTGCCCGGCGGCCATGCCCAGACCATCTTTCCGCTTGCCCGCAAGCGCGCCCTGCCCGCCTATCGCCGCGAACGCTGGGAGACGCCCGACGGCGACTTCATCGAACTCGACTGGGTCGCACCCGCCCGCGCCCCCCAATCCGGCGCGCGCAGGGAACACGCGCCCCTGCTCGTGCTGTTCCATGGCCTGGAGGGCAGCAGCCGGTCGCACTATGCGCGCAGCCTGATGCAGGCGGCAGCGGCGCGCGGATGGCAGGGCGTGGTTCCGCATTTCCGCGGCTGCGGCGGGACGCCCAATCGCCTTGCCCGCGCCTACCACTCTGGGGACAGCGCCGAGATCGACTGGATCCTGCGCCGCCTGCGCGTGCGCGCCGGGGGCGCGCCCTTGTTCGCTGCCGGCGTGTCGCTGGGCGGCAATGCCCTGCTCAAATGGCTCGGCGAGCGTGAGGGCGAAGCGGTCGGCGTGGCGGACGCCGCAGCGGCGATCTGCGCCCCGCTCGACCTCACGATCTCGGGCACGGCGCTCGGCGAGGGTTTCAATCGCATCTACACCCGCCACTTCCTCGCCACCCTGCGCGCCAAGGCGCTCGGCAAGTGCGCCGCGCACCCGGGCCGCTTCGACGACGGACGCATCGCCGCGGCGCGCACGCTGGCCGAATTCGACGATGCCTACACCGCGCCCGCGCACGGCTTCGACGGCGTCGCGGACTACTGGCGGCGCGCCTCGGCGCGGCCGTGGCTGGCAGGCATCCGCGTCCCCACGCTGGTCCTCAACGCGCGCAACGATCCCTTCGTGCCCGCGACCGCCCTGCCCGACCCGCGGAACCTGCCGCCAGCGGTGCGCTTCGAATGCCCCCGGGCGGGCGGCCACGTCGGCTTCCTCGGCGGCCCCTGGCCCGGCAGCCAGGACTGGCTGTGCGCGCGCGTGCTCGCGCATTTCGAGCACGCGCATTCAGCCTTAACCCCTACCTCGGTGGGGCCCTGACTCAGTCGCCGTAGACTTCGGCCGCGGCCAGGGGCACGCCCTGCGCGTCCTTGCCCGACAGCAGCGGGACGGCACCGTGCAGCGGCCAGTCGATGTCGATTTGCGGATCGTCCCAGGCGATGCAGCGCTCATGCTGCGGCGCGTAGTAGTCGGTGGTCTTGTAGAGGAAGTCCGCCGACTCGCTGAGCACCAGGAAACCATGCGCGAAACCGGGCGGAATCCACAGCTGGCGGTGATCGTCCTCGCCCAGCTCGACCCCCACCCACTGCCCGAAACGCGGCGAGGAACGACGCACATCCACCGCCACGTCGTACACCCGTCCGCGCACCACCCGCACCAGCTTGCCCTGTGGCTGCTGGAGCTGGTAGTGCAGGCCGCGCAACACCCCGCACGCCGAGCGCGAATGATTGTCCTGCACGAAATCGACGTCGAGGCCGGTCAGTTCGCGGAAGCTGCGCGCGTTCCAGCTCTCGAGGAAGAAGCCGCGCGTGTCGCCGAACACCTTGGGTTCGAGCACCAGCACCTCGGGCAGTGCGGTCGGAGTCGCTTTCATCGCCGCGGCCTCCTCAGAACACCCGGTCTTCGAGCAGGCGCAGCAGGTACTGGCCGTAGCCGCTCTTGGCGAGCGGCTGCGCCAGGGCACGCAGTTGCCCGGCGTCGATCCAGCCTGCACGCCAGGCGATCTCCTCCGGACAGGCGATCTTCAGGCCCTGGCGCTTCTCGATGGTCTGGATGAACATCCCCGCCTCGAGCAGGCTCTCGTGGGTGCCGGTGTCGAGCCAGGCGTGACCACGCCCCATGACCTGGACGTCGAGCGCGCCAGCCTCGAGATACAGGCGATTGAGATCGGTGATCTCGAGCTCGCCGCGCGCGCTCGGGCTCAAGCCGCGCGCGAGAGCGGATGCGCCTCCGTCATAGAAATAGAGACCGGTCACCGCGTAGCGGCTCTTCGGGCGGGCAGGCTTCTCCTCGAGGCTCACCGCACGGCCGGACGCATCGAACTCAACGACGCCATAGCGCTCGGGATCCTGCACCGGGTAGGCGAATACGGTCGCACCGCGCTCGCGTGCGCTCGCCGCACGCAGCTCGGCGGCGAAATCGTGGCCGTAGAACAGGTTGTCGCCGAGCACGAGGGCAGAGGGTCCGCCAGCGAGGAATTCCTCGCCGATCACCAGGGCCTGGGCGAGGCCATCGGGGCTGGGCTGCACGGCATAGCGCAGGCGCAGGCCCCAGCGACTGCCATCGCCGAGCAGCTGCTCGAAGCGCGGCGTGTCCTGCGGTGTCGAGATCAGCAGGATGTCCCGGATCCCGGCCAGCATGAGCGTGGCGAGCGGGTAATAGACCATAGGCTTGTCATAGACCGGCAGCAGCTGCTTGGATACGGCGAGCGTGGCCGGATGCAGGCGGGTGCCGGAACCTCCGGCGAGGATGATGCCCTTGCGTTGACTCATGGACGAGCGTGCTCCGCGAACGAGGAAAGGGCCGGCTCGGCCCGCGTATGGCGGCGATTGTAAACGAGCGCGACCGCAGCGCAGTCGCGCCCGTCCCCTGCGCCCCACCGCCCGCGACCCTCCGGGCGCATGTACGACGGGAGTGGCGCAGCTTAGAATCCGGCGTCGGCCGTGATCGCGCGCCCCTGCGCTCCGCCGGCCCAGACCCATACCGTCCCCTCACCCGCCCCCGAACGCCATGCGCTACACCCTGCCCGCTCCCGAGATCTTCAAGGCCTACGACATCCGCGGCATCGTCGATACCGTCCTCACACCCGATGCCGTGCGCGCCATCGGCCATGCGCTCGGCTCTGAAGCCGTGGCCCGCGGTCAGCGTGCGATCGCCGTGGGCCGCGACGGACGCCTGTCCGGCCCGGCGCTCGCCGGCGCGCTCGCCGAGGGCATCCGCGCCGCCGGGGTGGACGTCATCGACATCGGCTGCGTCCCCACCCCGCTCACCTACTTCGCCGCCTATCAGCTCGGCTGCGACTCCTGCGTGTCGGTCACCGGCAGCCACAACCCGCCCGACTACAACGGCCTCAAGATGGTGCTCGGCGGGCAGACCCTGCACGGCGACATGATCCAGGGGCTGCGCCGGCGCATCGCCGAGGACGAGCTCGCCCATGGCGCCGGCGCGCTGCGCACGGCCGACGTGCGCGCGGCCTACATCGAGCGCATCGCCGCCGACGTGAAGCTCGCGCGCCCGATGAAGATCGTCGTCGACTGTGGCAACGGCGTCGCCGGCGGCGTCGCTCCCGAGCTCTTCCGCCGCCTCGGCTGCGAGGTGGTCGAGCTCTTCTGCGCGGTCGACGGCAATTTCCCCAACCACCACCCCGACCCGTCGAAACCGGAGAACCTGCAGGACGTGATCCGTGCGCTGCGCGACACGGACGCCGAGCTGGGCCTCGCCTTCGACGGCGACGGCGACCGCCTCGGCGTGGTGACCAAGGACGGCGAGATCATCTTCCCCGACCGCCAGCTGATGCTGTTCGCCGAGGACGTGCTCGCACGCGTGCCGGGCGGCGAGATCATCTACGACGTCAAATGCACGCGGAACCTCGCGCCGTGGATCCGCGCCCGTGGCGGCAAGCCGACGATGTGGAACACCGGGCACGCGCTGGTCAAGGCCAAGCTCAGGGAAACCGGTGCGCCGCTTGCCGGCGAGATGAGCGGCCACATGTTCTTCAAGGAGCGCTGGTTCGGCTTCGACGACGGGCTGTACGCCGGCGCCCGCCTGCTCGAGATCCTGTCCGCGCGTGCCGATGCCAACGCGGCGCTGAAGGCGCTGCCTGATGCGGTGAGCACACCGGAGCTCAACCTGAAGATGGCCGAGGGCGAACCCTTCGAGCTCGTGCGCCGGCTGCGCGAGGCCGCGCTCGCTGCGCCGTCATGCTTCCCTGACGCACGCGAGGTGATCACGCTCGACGGCGTGCGCGTCGAGTTCGCCCGGGGCTTTGGCCTCGCGCGGCCGTCGAACACCACGCCGGTGGTCGTGCTGCGTTTCGAGGCTGACGACGCCGATGCGCTGGCAGCGATCCAGCAGGCCTTCCGACGTGCCCTCGACGGCGTCTGGCCGGGCCTGGCGCTGCCCTTTTGACGGAAGCGCGCCGGCAAAAGTGGCGGGACGCGCAATTCCGCACGGACGGCGCGCGAATCCACCGGTCGAAGGCGCACACGCGTGCTAGCGTGGCGTTCTGGACATGATCCAAAGGGAGAGGAGCAGGATGGAAACACCCGCGCGCAGCGACCGCAATCTCGAGCACGCCCTCAAGGCCGTACCCATTCCATCCTGCCCGGGCGTGCTCGCGCAGATGATGGACGAACTGCGCCAGCCGCAGGTGAGCGGCAAGCGGATCGCTGCATTGATCGGCAAGGACGTGGGCCTGGCCGCCGTGGTCGTCAAGTCGGCAAACTCTCCAGTGTTCGGATCGGGCCGGCGGATCGGCTCGGTGGACGAGGCGATCCGCCTGCTCGGCTTCGGCACGCTCGCCAACCTCGTCCAGGAGGCCCTGCTGCGCAGCGCGATCGCCGACCCCGGCGCGGCGCTCGAGCGCTTCTGGGACAACTCGCGCTACACCGCCGCCGCAAGTGCGCTGGCCGCGCGCAAGACCGGGGCCGCACGCCCCGAGACCGCCTACACTTTCGGGCTCTTCCACGACTGCGGCATTCCGCTGCTGGTCAAGCGCTTCGCCAACTACAAGCAGGTGCTCGGCCTCGCCAACCAGGCCACCGAGCGCTGGTTCACCGAGATCGAGGACGAAGCCTTCAACACCAATCACGCCACCATCGGCTACCTGCTGGCGCGCTCATGGGGGCTCACCGACACGGTGTGCGACGGCATCCAGTGCCACCACGACTATTCGGTGCTGGAAGACGGTGCGGGCCTGGAAACCGAATCGCGCGCGCTGATCGCGCTCAACCTGATCGGCGAATACGTCGCCGGCACCCATCTGCGCACCCGGCGCGACGCCGAATGGGACAAGGGACGTGCTGCGGCGGCCCGTTTCCTCGGCTATTCGGCGACTGAACTGGACGACCTCGCCGACGACCTCGTCTACCGCTTCGACCGCCAGGGCAGCGAGGAGCCGGCCTGAGCGCCGGCACGCTCGCGCGCTACGGGCGGCGCACCTGCGTCACGCCGGCTCGAGCTTGGCGACCGCAAGCAGCAACCATTTCACCCCTGCCGGCCCGAAGTTGATCTGCACCTTGGCGTCGCTCCCGCTGCCCTCCGCCGCGACGATCACGCCTTGGCCGAATTTCGCATGCGCCACCGTCTGGCCGATGCGCAGGCCGTTGGGCAGCGTGGCGAAGCCCGGGCGCGGGGCGCGCTGCACCTGCGCGCCGTTCGCCGACGGCTTGAAGTAGCCGCCGCCCATGCCGCCCATCGCCCCGCCCGCGGCCGAGCGCGGATTCGGCGGTGTCAGCCACTTCGTCAGCTCCGCGGGAATTTCCTCCAGGAAGCGCGAGCGCAGGTTGTAGCGCGTCTGGCCGTGCAGCATGCGGCTCTGCGCGAAGGACAGGTAGAGCCGCTCGCGCGCCCGCGTGACCGCCACGTACATCAGCCGGCGCTCCTCCTCCAGGCCGTCGGTTTCCAGGATGCTGTTCTCGTGCGGGAACAGGCCCTCCTCCAGACCGGACAGGAACACCACGTTGAACTCCAGCCCCTTGGCCGAATGCACCGTCATCAGCTGCACCGCGTCGGCGCCCTGGTCGGCCTGGTGGTCGCCGGCCTCGAGCGAGGCGTGGGCGAGGAAGTCGGCCAGCAGCGCGTGCGGCTGCGCCAGCGCTTCCGCCTCGGCCTGCGACTCGGCGAGGAAGTTGGCCGCTGCGTTGATCAGCTCGTCCAGGTTCTCCAGCCGTTCGCGGCCTTCCTTGTCGGCCTTGTAGTGCGCGCGCAGACCGCTGAGCTCGAGCACGTGATCGACCAGTTCCGGCAGCGGCAGGCCGGACGTGTCCCGGCGCAGGTCCTCGACCAGGCGCACGAACTGCCCCAGCGAGGTGCCCGGCTTGCCGGTGAGGTGGGGCACGGTGGCGTACAGGCTGGTGTTGTAGACGCGGGCGGCGTCGGTCAGCGCCTCGAGCGAGCGCGCGCCGATACCGCGGGTGGGGAAATTCACCACGCGCGCGAACGAGGTGTCGTCGTCCGGGTTGGCGATCAGGCGAAGGTAGGCGAGCGCGTGCTTGATCTCCTGGCGTTCGAAGAAGCGCAGCCCACCATAGACCCGATACGGGATGCCGGCCGAGAACAGCTGGTGCTCGAGCACCCGCGACTGGGCGTTGGAGCGATACAGCAGGGCAATCTCGCTGCGTAGCGCGCCGTCGCGCACCAGCGACTGGATCTCCTCGACGATCCAGCGCGCCTCGTCGCCGTCCGCGTAGGCCTCGAACACGCGGATCGGCTCGCCCGCGCCCTGGTCGGTCCACAGGTTCTTGCCCAGGCGGTTGGCGTTGTGGCGGATGATCGCGTTGGCGGCGTCGAGGATGTTGCTGTGCGAGCGGTAGTTCTGCTCGAGGCGGATGACGTTGTGCACCCGGAACTCGCGCTCGAAGTCGCGCATGTTGCCGACCTCGGCGCCGCGGAAGCGATAGATGCTCTGGTCGTCGTCGCCGACGCAGAACATCGCCGCACCGCCCTCGCGGCCCTCGTCGGCGAAGAGCTTGAGCCAGCGGTACTGCAGGCGGTTGGTGTCCTGGAACTCGTCGACCAGGATGTGGCGGAAGCGGCGCTGGTAGTGGCGGCGCAGCGGCTCGTTGCGCTCGAGCAGCTCGTAGCTGCGCAGCAGCAACTCCGCAAAATCCACAACAGACTCGCGCTGGCACTGCGCCTCATACTCCTGATACAGCTGGACGCGCTGGCGGGTGTAGTCGTCCCAGGCCTCGACCGCGTGCGGCCGGTTGCCGGCTTCCTTCTGGCCATTGATGAAGTGCTGCAGCTCGCGCGGCGGGAATTTTTCGTCGTCGACGTTGAGCGTCTTCAGCAGGCGCTTGATGGCAGCGAGCTGGTCGCCCGAATCGAGAATCTGGAACAGCTGCGGCAGCCCGGCGTCGCGATGGTGGGCGCGCAGCAGGCGGTTGGCGAGACCGTGGAAGGTGCCGATCCACATGCCGCGCGTGCTCACCGGCAGCATGGAAGACAGGCGGGCGAGCATCTCCTTGGCCGCTTTGTTCGTGAATGTAACCGCCAGGATGCCGGCTGCATCGACCTGGCCGGACTGGACCAGCCAGGCGATGCGGGTGGTCAGAACGCGGGTCTTGCCCGAACCGGCGCCAGCCAGGATCAGCGCGTGTTGCGGTGGCAGGGTCACGGCCTGCAGTTGTTCGGTATTCAGGTTGGCTAGCAGCGTGGACATCGGTTTTCCTTTTCGACGGGCCATTGTATCGGCAGCACCGCAAACCGCCGCACCCGTGCCTCGGACCCACAGTGTTGCACGGCAGCAACAGCGTGCTTGCAGCCCGCCGAGATTGCGCTAAATTGCAATTGTGCGCCGCACAAAATCAGACCGAAAAGCGGAACCTTTTCACGGCACCCCTGGTCGGATTTGTGGAAAATCAAGGAAGACTGGTGGTGCGTTACCTACATTGCACCACAACATCAATGAGGGATCGGTCGCCCAGGAAGCGGCCGACCACAAACGGCGCCGTACCCCGGACCGAATGGAGAACGCATCATGAAAACGCCCAAGCTGTTGCCTTGGTATGCCCGCAAGGCGGGTGTCTCAATCGAACGCGCCGAGACCCTCTGGCGCAAGGCCGTGCGCCAGGCCACGCTCGATACGGGCTGGGTCGGCAACGCCGAATACTGGGGGTCGGCGATGGATCACTTCACCCGACTCCTCGAGGAAGAGCGCTCCACCTTGTGCGCACCTCGCGTCGTGCCCTACGTGCGCGCACAGAACCGCATGTGGCGCCTGCCGCTGCTCGCGATGGAAGACGTGTTCGCGGCCGTCCACGCCAACTGGCAGCGCCAGACCGCCTCCACGCGTCGCGTCGCCTGATCACCGGCGCTGCCTGGCGGCGCCCAGACGTTTTGTTGTCTCCCTCCCTCCTTGATTGGAGATTCGGCACTCCCCCTCGCGGCGGAGTGCCATTTTTTTGCCTGCCTGCGGCCCACCGCGGTCAGCCCTGAGCGCCCACCGCCTGCGGCGGGCGCATCCGGTTCCGGGTATACTGGCGTGTTTTCAACGCCATCCAGCCCGCACGCCCGCCATGCAGGACATCATGCAGGACAAATACCAGCCCGCCGCCGTCGAAACGGCCGCCCAGCAGCACTGGGACTCCACCGACGCCTTCCGCGTCACCGAGGACACGAGCAAGCCCAAGTACTACTGCCTGTCGATGTTCCCCTACCCCTCGGGCAAGCTGCACATGGGGCACGTGCGCAACTACACGATCGGCGACGTGCTCGCGCGCTTTCACCGCATGAAGGGCTTCAACGTGCTGCAGCCGATGGGCTGGGACGCCTTCGGCATGCCGGCCGAGAACGCCGCGATCCAGAACAACGTGCCGCCGGCGAAGTGGACCTACGCCAACATCGACTACATGAAGGCGCAGCTCAAGCGCCTCGGCTTCGCCATCGACTGGTCGCGCGAGCTCGCCACCTGCACTCCCGAGTACTACCGCTGGGAGCAGTGGCTGTTCACCCGCCTGTTCGAGAAGGGCCTGATCTACAAGCGCCTCGGCACGGTCAACTGGGACCCGGTCGATGAGACCGTGCTCGCCAACGAGCAGGTCATCGACGGCCGCGGCTGGCGCTCGGGTGCGCTGGTCGAGAAGCGCGAGATCCCCATGTACTACATGAAGATCACCGCCTACGCCGACGAGCTGCTGTCCGCGCTCGACGATCTGCCGGACTGGCCCGAGCAGGTCAAGCTGATGCAGAAGAACTGGATCGGCCGCTCGGAAGGCGTGGAGATCAGCTTCCCCTTTGATGTCTCCAGCATCGGCCACGAGGGCGCGCTGAAGGTCTTCACCACCCGCGCCGACACCCTGATGGGCGCGACCTATGTCGCGGTGGCCGCCGAGCACCCGCTCGCCACCCAGGCCGCCGCCAGCAACCCGGCGCTCGCCGAGTTCATCGAGGAATGCAAGCGCGGCGGCGTCGCCGAGGCCGACATCGCCACGATGGAGAAGAAGGGCATGGCCACCGGCCTCAAGGTGCGCCACCCGCTCTCCGACGAGCCGCTCGAGGTCTGGGTCGCCAACTACGTGCTGATGGGCTACGGCGAAGGCGCCGTGATGGCGGTGCCGGCGCATGACGAGCGCGACTTCGCCTTCGCCACCAAGTACGCGCTGCCGATCCGCATGGTGGTCGGCTCGGACGCCTACGCCGATACCGTCGCCCCCTGGCAGGACGCCTACGCCGACCATGGCCGCCTGGTGAATTCCGGCAAGTACGACGGGCTGGACTTCCAGGGCGCGGTCGATGCGATCGCCGCCGACCTCGCCGCCCGGGGCCTGGGCGCCAAGCGCGTGCAGTACCGCCTGCGCGACTGGGGCATCTCGCGCCAGCGCTACTGGGGCTGCCCGATCCCGATGATCCACTGCGCCGACTGCGGCGACGTGCCGGTGCCCGACGAGCAACTGCCGGTGGTGCTGCCCGAGAACGTCGAGATCACCGGCCGCGGCTCGCCGCTGGCCAAGATGGCTTCGTTCTACGAATGCAGCTGCCCCAAGTGCGGCAAGCCGGCCAGGCGCGAGACCGACACCATGGACACCTTCGTCGAGTCGTCCTGGTATTTCCTGCGCTACGCCTGCGCCGACAGCACGACGGCGATGGTGGACGAGCGTGTGAACTACTGGGCGCCGGTCGACCAGTACATCGGCGGCATCGAGCACGCCATCCTGCACCTGCTCTACTCGCGTTTCTTCACCCGCGCGATGCGCGACTGCGGCCTGGTCGATGTGTCCGAGCCCTTCAGCGCCCTGCTCACCCAGGGCATGGTGGTGGCCGAGACCTACTACCGCGAGCTCGACGGCGGCAAGAAGCAGTGGATCAACCCGGCCGACGTGGTGGTCGAGCGTGACGAGCGCGGCCGCATCGTCGCCGCCAAGCTCGAGTCCGACGGCCTGCCGGTCGTCATTGGCGGTACCGAGAAGATGTCGAAGTCGAAGAACAACGGCGTCGACCCGCAGTCGCTGGTGGACCAGTACGGCGCCGACACCGCGCGCCTGTTCATGATGTTCGCCGCGCCGCCCGATCAGCAGCTCGAGTGGTCCGACTCCGGCGTCGAGGGCGCCTCGCGCTTCCTGCGCCGGGTGTGGAACTATGGCCACGCCTTCGCCACCGGGACGCGCGCCGCGCTGCCCGCCGCGCGCGCGCTCGCCGCCGGCACGCTGCCCGCCGCGGCGGCCGACGTGCGCCGCGAGATCCACACCCACCTCAAGCAGGCGAGCTACGACTTCGGCAAGCACCAGTTCAACACCGTGGTGTCGGCGGCGATGAAGATCCTCAATGCGCTCGAGAAGGCGCACAAGGATCTGGCCGACACCGAACCGGCGGCGCACGCCGAGGTCGCCGAGGAAGGCTTCTCGATCCTGCTGCGCCTGCTGTCGCCGATCACCCCGCACATCTGCCACGCGCTGTGGCAGGACTGCGGCTTCGGCAGCGACATCCTCGCCGCGCAGTGGCCGGAGGTCGCCGCGGACGCGCTCAAGCAGGACGAGATCGAACTCGTGGTGCAGGTCAACGGCAAGCTGCGCGGCAGCATCAAGGTCGCCGCCGACGCCGCGAAGGCCGACATCGAGGCGCTCGCCCTGGCATCCGAAGCCGCGCAGAAGTTCATGGAAGGCAAGCCACCGAAGAAGGTCGTGGTCGTGCCCGGCCGCCTGGTCAACATCGTCGTCTGAGGAAGTCGCGCATGTCCGTCCGCCGTCCCCTGCTCGATGCCGGCGAGGCCGGCATGCGCACCGCCGCCCGCGACGAGGTGGCCTCGTCCGTACCGCAACCGACGTGCAGGCGCCGCGTGCTGCTTGCCGGCGGCGCACTCGCGGCGCTGTCGCTGGCTGGCTGCGGCTTCCGCCTGCGCGGCCCGCAAGCGCTCGATTTCGCCACCCTGCACATCAACACCCCCCCGGAGACCGAGCTCGGGGCGCAACTGCGTCGCCTGGTCGCGACCAGTGGCACCACGCGTGTGATCGAGGAGGCCGAGCACGCCGAGGCCCGCCTGCAGATCCTCGGCAACAGCCGCGGGCGCGAGATCCTGAGCCTCACCGGCGCAGGCAAGGTGCGCGAATACCAGCTCGTGCAGAGCCTGCGCTTCCAGCTCCTCGACAGGTCGGGCACCCCGCTGATCGCCCCCACCAGTCTGTCGGCGCGACGCGAATACACCTTCGACGACAGTCAGGTGCTGGGCAAGGAGCAGGAGGAGGCCCTGCTCTACCGTGACATGCAGAACGACCTCGTGCAGCAGATGATGCGCCGCCTCGCTGCCGCCAGGCGTGCCCGCTGAGCGCAGGTGAGCGTGCCGGGGCAGTGCGGGATGCGCATGCGCGGCGGCCCACGGCGGCAGCCGCGGGGTGAAGCCTGCACGGCCCACTCGTGATCGCAAGGCCATGAACCTGCGCCCAGACCAGTTCGCCGTCCAGCTCGAGCGACCGCTTGCGCCGCTGTGGCTGTTGCACGGCAACGAACCCTTGCTGGTGCTCGAGGCCGCCGACGCGATCCGCGCCGCCGCCCGCCGTCAAGGCTTCGAGGAGCGCGAGACCCTGGTCGTGGGCCAGGGCTTCAAGTGGGACGCGTTGACGCTGGCGGCGGGCAACATGTCGCTGTTCGGCGGCGCCAAGCTGATCGATCTGCGCATCCCCACCGGCAAGCCAGGACGCGATGGCGGCGACGCCCTGCAGCGCTACATCGCCGCCCTGCCGGCACAGACGCTGACCCTGATCACCCTCCCCGAAGTGGATTGGCAGACGCGCAAGACGGGCTGGTTCAAGGCGCTCGCCGAGGCTGCGGCCACGCTCGAGCTCAACGCCCCGGAGCGCGAGCGCCTTCCCGAGTGGGTCGGCCGCCGGCTCGCCACGCAGAAGCAGTCCGCGCCACCGGAGGCGCTCGCCTTCATCGCCGACCATGTCGAAGGCAACCTGCTCGCCGCCCACCAGGAGATCCTCAAGCTCGGCCTGCTGCACGGAGAGGGCGCGCTGACGCTCGAGCAGGTGCAGGACGCCGTGCTCAACGTCGCCCGCTACGACATCGACAAGCTGCGTCTGGCCGTGCTCGAGGGCGACCCGGCGCGCTGCGCCCGCCTGCTCGACGGTCTCAGGGGCGAAGGCGCGGCGCCGCCGCTGGTACTCTGGGCGCTCGCCAACGAGACGCGCACCCTGGCCAGCCTGTGCGCCGGCCGCGACGCCGGCCAGCCGCTGCCCGCGCTGTTCAAGGCCGAACGCATCTTCGATCCGCGCCGCCAGCAGCTCATCGGCCGCGCCCTGAGTCGACTCACCCAAGGCGGCCTGCGCGCCGCACTGATGCACGCCGCACGCATCGACCGCGTCATCAAGGGCCTCGCCTCCGGGGACGTGTGGGACGAGTTCCTCCAGCTCGCGCTGCGGCTTGCGGCGCGCCACCAGAGACCGTAGCAGCGGATCCTGTGGGAGCAGGCTTGCCCGCAGATATGCTGAGGCGGCAGACGCTCGAACAGCGGACGACACGCCCGCCGCTGCCCGAACCGGTTCCATCCGCGCCGTGTTCGATGCTTTAATGCCGGTCTATCCGCAGCGCAGCAAGGCTGCGCCGAACATCGCCCGGAATCGCCCCCGAATGGACATCCAGCATTACATGCAGACCCTCGGCCGCCAGGCCCGCGCCGCCTCGCGCGTGCTCGCCGCGGCGTCGACCGAAGCCAAGAACGCCGCGCTGATCGCAATGGCTGCCGAGATCCGCGCCCGCCGCGCCGAACTGCTCGCCGCCAACGCCCACGACCTTGAAGAAGCACGCGCAGCCGGCCTCGAGCCGGCGCTGATCGACCGCCTGACGCTCAACGAAAAAGGTGTCGAGGCCATGGCCCAGGGCCTCGAGCAGGTCGCCGCCCTGCCCGACCCTGTGGGCGAGATGACCGACATCAAGCGCCGCCCGTCCGGCATCCAGCTCGGCAAGATGCGGGTGCCGCTGGGCGTGATCGGCATCATCTACGAGGCCCGCCCGAACGTCACCGCGGACGCCGCGGCGCTGTGCCTGAAGTCGGGCAATGCCGCGATCCTGCGCGGCGGCAAGGAGGCAATCAACGCCAACCGCGCGATCGCCGCCTGCGTGCGTGCAGGCCTGCTGGCTGCAGGCCTGCCCGAGCACGCGGTGCAGGTGGTCGAGACCACCGACCGCGAGGCCGTGGGCGCCATGATCACGATGCCCGAGTACGTGGACGTGATCGTGCCGCGCGGCGGCAAGGGCCTGATCGAGCGCATCTCCAAGGACGCGCGCGTGCCGGTCATCAAGCACCTCGACGGCAACTGCCATGTGTATATCGATGACGAGGCCGATCCCGTCAAGGTCGTGCCCATCGTCGAGAACGCCAAGACCCAGCGCTACGGCACCTGCAACACCGCCGAGTCGCTGCTGGTGGCGCGCGATGTCGCCGACATCTACCTGCCCGAGATCGGCCGCATGTTGGCAGCCAAGGGCGTCGAGATGCGCTGCTGCGCGGAGTCGCTCGCCCTGCTCGGCGCGGCCGGCGTCGACGCCGCCCGGTTGGTCGCGGCAACCGAGTCGGACTGGCGCGAGGAATACCTGGCGCCGATCATCGCGGTGAAGCTGGTGGAGGGGGTCGACGAGGCGATCGCCCACATCAACACCTACAGCTCCGGCCACACCGAAGCGATCGTCACCGAGAACTATTCCCACGCCATGCGCTTCCTGCGCGAGGTAGATTCCTCCTCGGTGATGGTCAATGCCTCGACCCGCTTCGCCGACGGCTTCGAGTACGGCCTCGGCGCGGAGATCGGCATTTCGACCGACAAGATCCACGCCCGCGGCCCGGTGGGTCTCGAGGGGCTGACCAGCCAGAAATGGATCGTCTTCGGTAACGGCGAAGTGCGCCGCTGATCCCGGGACGCTTCGACGATACTCAGGTTCAGGACATCCGATGCTTCGCCTCATCCGCCCCCTGCTCGCGGCGGCCCTGCTCTCGACCGGCCTCGCCCAGGCTGCCACCGTGCTCGGCAATGTCGAATTCAAGCCCCGCGAGACCGTTCAGCAGCAAGCGCTGCAGCTCAATGGCGCCGGTGTGCGCACCCGTCTCGGCTTCAAGGTGTATGTGATGGGCCTCTACCTGCGCGCCCCTCGCACCGACGCCGAGGCGATCATCCGCGATCGCGGCGAGAAGCGTATCCGGATCGTGCCGATTCATGACCTCGAGGCCCGCCAGTTCGGCGACGCCCTCGTCGCCGGACTCGAAAAGAACCATGACGCTGCGGCGCTCACCGCACTCAAGCCCGCGTCGGATGCGCTGCTTGCCGCCCTCAACGCGGTGGGCGCCGTCAAGGCCGGGACCGAGATCCACATCGACCAGCTCGGGAACGGCGCCACCCGACTTTCCGTTGATGGCCAGCAACAAGGCGAGGACATCGAGGACAAGGGCCTGTATCCGGCGCTGTTGCGCATCTGGCTGGGCGAGCGCCCCGCCGACCCCGAGCTGCGCAACGCCCTCATCAAGCGGCCGCAATGAAAACGACGCCAGCGCCGGCCGAACGCGAACCGGCGACGAACGAAGCGGGCTGCGACGTGCGCGCCGGCTTCGATGCGGTCATCGCCTTGCCCTTCGGCCCCTTCGGCATACACGCCCGTGACGGCGTTCTCCAGGAGCTCACCTTCCTGCCGCCGGGCACGGCGCTGCTCGACCCGCGCAACGCCACCGCAGGTGCGGCTGCGCATGCCCTGCGCGCATGGATCGAGGACCCCGATGAGCCCTTTCCTGTGCCGCTGGCGGTCCGTGGAACGCCTTTCCGCGAGCGCGTATGGGCAGCCATCCGCGCCATCCCGCGCGGCCGGACCGCAAGCTACGGCGAACTCGCCGTCCGGCTCGGCAGCGCGCCGCGCGCGGTCGGCCAGGCCTGCGGCGCCAATCCTTTCCCGCTCGTCGTACCCTGCCACCGCGTGACCGCGGCGCACGGGCTGGGCGGCTTCGCCAACGCACGCGAGGGCTGGTTGCTCGAGGTCAAGCGCTGGCTGCTTGCCTTCGAAGGCGCGCTGTGAGCGCGCGTCCGCCGGCTGTCGAAGCCGGACTGCAGGCGCACCATCGGCGCGCGCTGGATCATTTCACCGACGCCCTGTGGCTCGAGCACGGACTCGCGCGCAACACACTGGCAGGCTATCGCAGCGACCTCGCGCGCTTCGCCGCCTGGCTCGAGTCGCGCGGGCGCAGCCTTGCCGCTGCCACCGCGGCCGAGCTCGCCGCCTATCTGGCCGAATTCAGCTGCAGCGCCAAACCGGCCAGCCAGCGCCGCCTGCTCGCCGCATGGCGGCGCTATTACCGCCTGCTGCTGGCCAATCGCGAGATCACCGAGGATCCTACCCTCCTGCTCGATTCGCCCATGCCCGCGGAACGCTTCCCGAAGACGCTCAGCGAGGCCCAGGTCGAAGCGCTGCTCGCCGCGCCGGACCCGTCCACGCCGCAGGGCCTGCGCGACCGCTGCATGCTCGAGGTGCTTTATGCGGCCGGGCTGCGGGTGTCGGAACTGGTTGGCCTCAAGGTGTTCGCCGTCGGACTCGGTGAAGGCGTGCTCCGCGTCATGGGCAAGGGCAGCAAGGAGCGCCTCGTCCCGCTCGGCGAGATCGCCGTGGACTGGCTGCAGCGCTATCTGCGCGAGGCACGCCCCGCCCTGCTCGCTGGCAGGGTCTGCGACGAGGTTTTCGTCACCCGATTGGGCGCCGGCATGACAAGACAGATGTTCTGGCGCATCATCAAACAGCACGCAATCGAGGCCGGCATCGCCCGCGAGCGAATCTCGCCGCACACCCTGCGGCATGCGTTCGCCACGCACTTGCTCAATCACGGCGCGGATTTGCGCGTGGTTCAATTGCTGCTTGGCCATGCCGACATTTCCACGACGCAGATCTATACCCACGTGGCACGCGAGCGCCTCAAGCAATTGCATGCAAGACACCATCCGCGCGCATGAGCCGAGTGCGGCGCATGGGCCCGAGCCCGCCCACGATGCGCGCAATGAAAGAAATTGACCTGAGCCGCGGCCGCAAGGCCCCCTCCCAATCGGGATAAATGATGAGCAGACAAGATATTCACGCCCCGGAAACCCCGGCCACGCGATTTCTCCGCCAGCACGGAATTGCATTTTCCAGTCATCTTTACGCGTACGAGGAACACGGCGGCACGAGCGTATCGGCCCGCGAACTCAATGTCAGCGAGCACGCGGTGATCAAGACGCTGGTCATGGAGAACGAAAACGCGCAGCCGCTGATCGTGCTCATGCACGGCGATCACAAGGTATCGACGAAAGAACTCGCACGCCAGATTCCATGCAAGCACGTCGAAACCTGCAAACCCGAAACCGCCAATCGCCACAGCGGTTATCTTGTCGGCGGAACGTCGCCGTTCGGCACGCGCAAGAAAATGCCGGTCTATATCGAGCGCACCATCCTCGATCTTCCGCTCATCTATATCAATGGCGGCAGACGCGGCTTCCTCGTCGGCATTCATCCCCACGACCTGATGCGCGTGCTGCAGCCCAAGCTGGTTCAAGTCGCCAACTGATCTCGTCATTGAATCGCTGACGGGAACGGGCCCCCAGGGTTCGACACTTAACCCCGATTTTCGCGCCTTTTCGGAAAGTGACTCCAGTTCCGGCGCGGGTTTGAAGGCCATGATCGCAAAAGTGCTGTGGTGGCACGTTTGTAACAGCCACCGCCAAACTTGACGGCACTTTGTAGGTCGCTAAAGTGGCGGCATGCACGTCAAGCTCACCACCTCCGGAGGCCGCCGCTACGTCCAACTCGTCGAGTCCTATCGCGACGAGGCGGGACGAGTGAAGAAGCGCACCGTCGCCACGCTCGGCCGCGCCGAACAGGTCGATGGGTCGCTCGACGCGGTCATCAACGGCCTGCTGAAGATCACCGGTCGCGAACCGATGGGCGCCAAGCCGCCGGCGCCCACGGTGTCGTTCGAGTCCGCGCGGGCACTCGGTAACGTGTGGGCGCTGACCGAGCTGTGGAAGTCGCTGGGCTTCTCGGAGCTGCGGCGGGTATTTCGCCGTACGCGCCGCACCACGGACGTGGAAGCGCTGATCCGGCTGATGGTGCTCAACCGCCTGTGCGACCCTGAATCCAAACTCGGCGTGCTGCGCTGGGTGCAGACGGTGGCGCTGCCCGACTTCGGGCCGAAGGCGGTCACGCACCAGCAGTTGCTGCGCAGCCTCGATGCGCTGATGGATCATCAGGACGAGGTCGATGCGGTGGTCGCCGGGCTGCTTCGCCCGCTGATCGATCAGGATCTCTCGGTGGTCTTCTACGACCTCACGACGATCCGAAGCGAAGGACTCAGCCAGCAGGCCGGCGACGTGCGCCAGTACGGCATGGCCAAGGAGGGGCTGATTGCCCGCCAGTTCATGCTGGGTGTGGTGCAGACCGCCGAAGGGCTGCCGATCTACCACGAGGTGTTCGACGGCAACACGGCCGAGACGCGCACCCTGCTGCCCACGCTCACCCAGGTGCTCGAGCGCTTCCCGTCGGTGCAGCGCCTGGTGCTGGTGGCCGACCGGGGGCTGCTCAGCCTGGACAATCTCGAAGCGCTGAAGGCCGTGCGCTTGGCCAGCGGCAAGCCGCTCGAATTCATCGTCGCCGTGCCCGGTCGGCGCTACAACGAGTTCATCGAGCTGCTCGAACCCTTCCACGAAGCGCAGTGCGCTGGCGCCACGCAGGAGGTCATCTCGGAGCACACCTGGAACGACCTTCGGTTGGTGGTCGCGCACGATCCCGCGACGGCCGCAACCAAGACCGAGCAGCGCAATGAGCGTGTCGACGCGCTGATCCGCCAGGCGGACCAATGGTCGGGCAAGCTCACCGAGCAGGATGAAGGCGTGAAGCACCGAGGGCGCAAGCTCTCGGACAGCGGCGCCAAGGCGCGCTTCTACCACGCGGTCAGCGAAGCGCACCTGTCGCGCATCATCAAGGTGGATCTGAGCGAGGAGCTCTTCAGCTACCACATCGACGACAAGGCGAAGCGTCTTGCCGAAATGATGGACGGCAAGCTGCTGCTGGTCACCAACGCCGAGGGCCTCGCCGCGCAGAGCGTGATTCAGCGTTACAAGTCGCTCGCCGATATCGAGCGCGGTTTCAAGGTGCTCAAGTCCGAGATCGAGATCGGCCCGGTGTATCACCGCCTGCCCGAGCGGATCCGCGCGCACGCGTCGATCTGCTTCATGGCGCTGATCCTTCACCGGGTGATGCGCAGTCGCCTGAAGGCGGCCAATGCGGGCTACACGCCCGAGCGGGCGCTCGAGCAACTGCAGCGCATCCAGCATCACCGCGTGCGCCTGAACGGCGGCGAGCCGGTGGCGGGGGTGTCGACGCTCAGCACGGAACAGAACGAGGTGCTTCATGCATTGGGGATAGAAAAACCAGCGGCGCCGGAGCAGTTGGCGCTGTTGTAGTGGCATTTTTGAAAGTGCGATCTAGCAAAAACAAGCACTTGCGAGCGTAACTGTCGAACTCGGGGGGCCCAGCGGGAGCGATTGCGAATTCGATTGCCGGATTGAAAGGACTTTCATTCCGGTTTTGAAAGGTGGCACAATTGCGGGCAATTCAAATAAGGCATTGAACCGCCATCGCGTTCATCCATTTCTCCCGCCCGGGCGAAATGCACGCTCTTCTGACCCGGAGTCACCATGGATCTTTCCACCTATACGCTTCCCGAACTTCGCCGCCTTCAGGCCAAGGTGGAAAGCGAAATTCGTCGTCGCAGCGACGTCACCCGCCGCAACCTGATCAAGCGCATGCAGAAGATGGCCGCCGATGAGGGCCTGTCGCTCGACGACCTGCTCGAAGGCGGTGCGGTGGCTGCAACCGAATCCAAGCCCGTCGCAAAGCGCGGCCGACGCGCGGCCGCAAAGGCGGCCAAGCCGGCGCCAGTGATCAAGTACCGCAACCCCGCCAATCCCGAACAGGGCTGGAGCGGCCGTGGGCGCAAACCGCAGTGGGCGCTCGACTGGATCGCGCAAGGCAAGTCGCTGGACGAACTCGCCGCCTGATTCAAGGAACCGGCGGCGACACGTGCGTCGTCTGCATCGTGACAACAGGCCGCCGTTGCGGATCAACACCGCAACGGCGGCTTTTATTCATGCTGCAGGCGGAATCGTGACTCCCGCGCGACTTCGCTGAATATGCACGCCCACCCGGCGCACGTCTTTCATCACGCCAATCTTTGCAACCTTCAGCTTCACCCAAGGCGCACCGAACTCCTCGAAAAGGAGTTGCACCACGAATTCGCCGAGGCTTTCGATCAGGTTGAAATGACGCTCCCCCAATTCGCGCCGAATGCGTGCGGTGACCACCGCATAGTCGATGGTGTCGGCGATGTCGTCATGCTCGGCGGCAGCCTCGGGGACGCCGAATGTCAGATTGAGTTCGACGGTCTGCGGCCCGGTCTTCTCACGCTCGTAGATGCCGACCCACGCCTTGACGCGCAATTCCTCGATGAAGATGAAATCCATGCTGCTTCCCGTTTAGAATCCGGCAGATTCTAGCGCGCCAGCGCGCACGCGCCCGGAAAAGCTGCCGGTCGGATAACGATGCAGCGAAGCCCGCTTCGTCCTCGACCCGGCAGCACAGCGGGGTCTGCGGAGCCCAGCCGGCCCACAACCAAGCACCACCTAATCGACAAGCCGCTCGGGACGACCCGGCGGTGGAGCCATGATGTCACTTCTGCTGCTGCTCATCGCCGCCTATCTCGTCGGCTCGATCCCCTTCGCCATCGTCACCAGCAGGCTTTTCGGCCTGGAAGATCCGCGCAAGTACGGTTCCGGCAACCCGGGCGCAACCAACGTCCTGCGCAGCGGCAACAAGGGCGCGGCCGCGCTGACCCTGCTCGGCGACAGCCTCAAGGGCTGGTTCGCCGTATGGGCGGCAACGCAACTCGGCTTCGACCTCGGCCAGGCGGCGCTCGCGGGGCTTGCAGCCTTCCTCGGCCATGTATTCTCGATGTTCCTGCGCTTCAACGGCGGCAAGGGGGTCGCCACCGCGCTCGGCGTGCTCGCCGGCGTCGACGCACGGATCGCGATCTTCTGCGCGGTCATCTGGCTGATGGTCGCCTACACCTCGCGCTACTCCTCGGCGGCGGCGCTCTCGGCGGCAGCCGCAGCCCCGGTCGCCGCATTCATGTTTCTCGGCCCAAAGCTCGCGGTCGGCGTGCTCGCCGTCATGTCGGCGGTGCTGATCTGGCGCCACAAGGAGAACATTGCGCGCCTGCGCGCCGGAACCGAGGGCAGGATCGGCGGCAAGAAGAAGGACAACCCGCCCGAGGCCTGACCAGGAAGACTCCGGGTCGGCGGCGGCCTCCCCTACCGTCAATCCGCCGGCCGCGGCGGCCGAAGTTCGATCAGCGGCCAACGTGGCCGGATGCGCACCGCCCCCGCCCGCGACCCACGATCACCCGCCGCGAGTCGCAGCGCACCGGCGAAGGCGATCATCGCACCGTTGTCGGTGCACAGCGCGGGCTCCGGGTAATGCACCCGCCCGCCCCGCTTGGCGAGGGCCGCGTCGAGGGTCTCACGCAGGCGGCGGTTCGCCCCCACGCCACCGGCTACCACGAGCGTCTTCAGGCCGACCTTCTTCAGCGCGGCGAGCGCCTTCGCGCACAACACCTCGACCACCGCCTGCTGGAACTCCGCCGCGAGATCGGCGATGCCTTCGGCATTCCAGGCGGGCGCCGAGACCTGATTGAGCACGGCGGTTTTGAGCCCGCTGAAGCTGAAGTCGAGATCGCCCGAGTGCAGCATCGGCCGCGGCAACCGGAAACGGCCGGGTACGCCCTGCTCGGCGAGCTTCGCCAGCTGTGGGCCACCCGGATAGCCGAGACCGAGGAGCTTGGCGGTCTTGTCGAAGGCCTCGCCTGCGGCATCGTCCACCGACTCGCCCAGAAGGGCGTAATCGCCGACGCCCCGCACCCGCATCAGTTGCGTGTGCCCGCCCGACACCAGCAAGGCGACGAAGGGAAAGCCTGGCGGGTCTGCCGACAGCAGGGGCGACAGCAGATGTCCCTCGAGATGATGCACGGGCAGCGCCGGAATGCCACGCGCGAGCGCGAAGGCCTCCGCCACGCTGGCCCCGACCAGCAGCGCCCCCGCCAAGCCCGGACCGGAGGTGTAGGCAACCGCATCGACCCCGTCGGCATCGAGGCCGGCATCGGCCAGTGTCTGTCTCAGCAGCACGGGCAGGCGCCGGATGTGGTCGCGCGAGGCGAGCTCCGGCACCACGCCACCATAGGCTGCGTGCAGGTCGATCTGCGAATGCAGGCGATGCGCGAGCAGGCCGGCGTCGGTGTCGTAGAGCGCCACGCCGGTCTCGTCGCAGGAGGTTTCGATGCCGAGGACTTTCATGGGGTAAGGGTGCATTTGCTTGATTCGGTGTTGCATTTTAGCGCGCGGCGACCACTTTCCGACGGTCGCGGGCCTTGTCTTCTGCAGGCTTGTGGTTTATATTCGCGGTCTTTCTGCCCACCAGACACCCAAGGAAGTCCGCAATGCCCGGTATCCGCGTCAAGGAAAACGAGCCGTTTGAAGTTGCGATCCGCCGCTTCAAGCGCACCATCGAGAAGACCGGTGTGCTGACCGAACTGCGCTCGCGCGAGTTCTACGAGAAGCCCACCGCCGAGCGCAAGCGCAAGCTGGCCGCCGCAGTGAAGCGCAACCACAAGCGCCTGCGCAGCCAGACGCTGCCGCCGAAGCTGTACTGATTCTCCTCGCACCCCGCCTCGCGGGGCTGCCTGCACGCCGGCCGGAGGTCACTCGACCCTCGCCCGGCGTGATGCTTTTTCACGACCGCTCGGGCGCTCGCGGCACGTCTGAACGTGCTTCGCGACCACGCCCGACATGTTCGCGCGCGCGATGATTCCACAGTCCTTCGTCCAGGAACTGCTGTCCCGCGTCGACATCGTCGACGTCATCGAACGCTACGTGCCGCTGAAGAAGAGCGGCGCAAACTACTTCGCCTGCTGCCCGTTCCACGGCGAAAAGTCCGCATCCTTCTCGGTGAGCCCGTCGAAGCAGTTCTATCACTGCTTTGGCTGCGGCGTGCACGGCAGCGCGGTCGGCTTCCTGATGGAATACAGCGGGCTGGGCTTCGTCGACGCGGTGAAGGAGCTCGCCAGCCAGGTCGGCTTGCAGGTACCCGACGACGGCCGCGCGACTGGCCCGGCGCAGGACGACGCCAGCGAGCGCCTGTACGAAGCCATGGCCGTGGCCGCCCGCTTCTACCGCGACCAGTTGAAGCCGGCACGCCAGGCCATCGACTACCTCAAGCGTCGCGGACTGTCCGGCCAGGTGGCCGCCCGCTTCGACCTGGGCTACGCCCCCGACGAATGGCAGGCGCTGGAAAAGGTCTTCCCCGACTACCAGGCAAAGTCGCTCGCCGACGCCGGACTGGTGATCGACAACGACCAGGGCCGGCGCTACGACCGCTTCCGCAACCGCATCATCTTTCCGATCCACGATCGCCGGGGCCGCATCATCGCTTTCGGCGGGCGCGTGCTCGACAAGGGCGAACCCAAGTACCTCAACTCGCCCGAGACCCCCCTGTTCGAGAAGGGGCGCGAACTCTACGGACTCTTCCTCGCCCAGAAGGCGATCCGTGACGCCGGCTTCGCAGTGGTGGTCGAAGGCTACATGGACGTGGTGGCGCTCGCCCAGTTCGGCATCGAAAACGCGGTGGCGACACTCGGCACGGCGACCACGCCACAGCATGTTCACACCCTGCTGCGCCAGACCGACCGCATCGTATTCTGTTTCGACGGCGACGCCGCCGGCCGCCGCGCGGCATGGCGCGCGCTCGAGAACGCGCTGGAGTCGCTGCGCGATGATGCCACCCTTGCCTTCCTGTTCCTGCCTGCCGAGCACGACCCGGACTCCTTCGTCCGCGCCGAGGGCGCCGAAGCCTTCCGCAAGGCAGCCCTCGCCGCCACCCCGCTGGCGCGCTTCCTGATCCAGGAGCTTTCCGGCCGCCATGCACTCGACAGCGCCGAGGGGCGCGCCGCCTTCGTGCATGAGGCGGCGCCGCTGGTCACGCGCATCGCCGCGCCGCTGCTCAAGCTGCAGGTCGTCAAGTCGGTCGCTGAGACCGCAGGCATGACCCAGGGCGAGGTCGAATATGCCCTCGAGCAACTCGCCGCCAGCGCGCCGCGCCGGCGTGGCGCCGACGCCCAGCCCGCCGCGCGCGCGCCCACGGAGACGAGCGCCGCCCTTTCCCCTGCCCCCGGGGAGGACAGGCGTGGCGCCAGGGCACGACCCGGCCCCCAGAGCTTCACCCCCCGCCCTCGCCCCGGAGGCCGGCGCAAACCGCCATCGACGGCCGGCACCCTGTTGCGCTTGGTCCTGCAGCATCCGACCTGGGCGGCGCGATTGCCGGTCGACCTGATCCCCGGCGACAGCCCGGAAGGCCTCGCCCTGATCGCGATCATCGACCTGATCAGCCTCGGCGAGCCCGTGCCGGCTGGCGGCCTTGGCGCACTCATCGAGCGCTTTCGCGACACGCCGCACGGAGAGACGCTCTCGCGCGTCGCCGCGGAACTCGTGGACGCGGAATTCGACGAAGCCGTGGTCGAGACCCTGTTCGACGATGCCTTGCGCAAGCTCCATGCAGACAGTGTGGGCAACGAGATCGCCGCACTGCTACAACGGGATCGTGAGCAAGGCCTCGATGCAAGCGCACGCCACCGCCTGAGCGAACTGCTGCTGGAGAAGCGGAACCTGGTCGCCGGCGGCAAAGTCTCAGATTTATAGTACAATTTCGGGTTTCCCATTTTCTTACACCCTCACCTGAGGAGTGCTATGGCACGCGAAAAAGCCAAGGACCCGCGCAAGGACGCGCCTGCAAAGGGCCGCCCTTCGAAGGCCAAGGACAAGGCAACGCCCCTCGTCGAAAGCCCCACTGCAACGCCGCTCGATGCGGAGGTGCGGCGCACGCGGCTGAAGACCCTGATCACCCTCGGCAAGGAGCGCGGCTATCTCACTTACGCGGAGATCAGCGACCACCTGCCCGACGACGTTGCCGATGCCGAACAGATCGAAGGCATCATCGCGACGTTCAACAACATGGGGATTCAGGTCTATGACGAGGCTCCGGCCGCAGAAGACCTGCTCATGTCGGACAGCGTCGCGACCAACGTCGACGAGGACGTCGCCGAGGAGGAGGCCGAGCAGGCGCTGTCCTCGGTCGACTCCGAGTTCGGTCGCACCACCGACCCCGTGCGCATGTACATGCGCGAGATGGGCACGGTCGAGCTGCTCACCCGCGAGGGCGAAATCGAGATCGCCAAGCGCATCGAAGACGGCCTCAAGCACATGGTGCAGGCCATCTCCGCCTGCCCGACCACGATCGCCGAGATGCTCGAGATCGTCGACCGCATCTCCCGCGACGAAGCCAAGATCGATGAACTCGTCGACGGCCTGATCGACCCCAACGCCAGCAGCGAAGAAGGCGCCGACGACGAAGCAGCGGCCGCGGGCACCGAGGACGAGGACGGCGAGGACGAGGAGAGCGGCGACGACAGCAGCGACGACAGCGACGAAGACGAGGACGACGCCGACAGCGCCGAACGCGCCAATGCTGCTTCGCTGCTCCAGCTGAAGAACGATGCGCTCGCCCGCTTCGAAGTCATTCGCGCGCTGTACGCGAAGAAGATGGCGATCCTCGACAAGAAGGATTCGCAGGACAAGGCCTATCTCGATCTCAAGCAGCAGATCTCGGACGAGCTGCTCAACATCCGTTTCACCGCCAAGGCCATCGAGAAGCTGTGCGACTCGGTGCGCCACATGGTCGAACAGGTGCGCAGCCACGAGCGTCAGATCCTGCAGCTCTGCGTGGATCGCGCCGGCATGCCGCGCCAGCACTTCATCAAGGTCTTCCCCGGCCAGGAGGTGAACCTCGACTGGCTCAAGGACGAGATCGCCTCAGGCAAGAACTACGCCGAAGGCCTGATGCGGATCCACCCCGCGGTGCTCGAGGAGCAGCAGAAGCTCATCGACCTGCAGGACCGGATCGGCATTCCGCTCAAGGAACTCAAGGACATCAACCGCCAGATGTCCACCGGCGAAGCCAAGATGCGCCGCGCCAAGCGCGAGATGACCGAGGCCAACCTGCGCCTGGTGATCTCGATCGCCAAGAAGTACACCAATCGCGGCCTGCAGTTCCTCGACCTGATCCAGGAAGGCAACATCGGCCTGATGAAGGCGGTGGACAAGTTCGAATACCGGCGCGGCTACAAGTTCTCGACCTATGCCACCTGGTGGATCCGCCAGGCGATCACGCGCTCGATCGCCGACCAGGCGCGCACCATCCGCATCCCGGTGCACATGATCGAGACGATCAACAAGATGAACCGCATCAGCCGCCAGATTCTGCAGGAAACCGGCCAGGAGCCGGACCCCGCGACGCTGGCCGAGAAGATGGAGATGCCCGAGGAGAAGATCCGCAAGATCATGAAGATCTCCAAGGAACCGATCTCCATGGAGACGCCGATCGGCGACGACGACGACTCGCACCTGGGCGACTTCATCGAGGACACCGCCACCCTGGCCCCGGCCGAGGCGGCGATGTATTCCGGGCTGCGCGACGCCACCTGCGAGGTGCTCGACTCGTTGACCCAGCGCGAGGCGAAGGTGCTGCGCATGCGCTTCGGCATCGAGATGAACACCGACCACACGCTGGAAGAGGTCGGCAAGCAGTTCGACGTGACCCGCGAGCGCATCCGCCAGATCGAAGCCAAGGCACTGCGCAAGCTGCGCCACCCGAGCCGCTCGGAGAAGCTGCGCAGCTTCCTCGACAGCGACGCATAGAGGTTCCAGTAGCACCGGGCCTCTAGCTCATGCCTGGTTAGAGCAGCGGACTCATAATCCGTTGGTGCTGGGTTCGACTCCCAGGGGGCCCACCAACTGCATCAAGCACAACGCCAGCCCTTCGGGGTTGGCGTTGTGCTTTCAGGAGCACCATCTCGTCATGCGCGGTACAGCCGTGCTCGCCTGTCGTCAAATCGGGAGGCAATCGACACGAAGGGCTGTGGTGTCGAAGTCGTCGACACATCGGTCGGCGTCGAAGCGAAAAGCCGCGCCGTAGACGTGACGATGGGGACCGAAGTCCCCACCGGCTTTTCTTTGGTAACAAGGCTCAAGCAGCCTCGGCATAGGCCTTAAGCGGCCAGTGCGAAACGCTCATCGTTGGCGTTTATGGATTTGCGCGGATTACGTCCGTCGCCTCTCGGGTTGCCTGCTCACCTTTGCCCGCCCTGTCGAAACCGGTACACCCCCACCCAAACACATTCCCGAATGCGCTTGGGTGGAGGTGAGGGGAATCGAACCCCTGTCCAGAACGCCTCCAGATTGCCGGGATTACAACCATGGCCGTGATCTTACGCAGATCGCACTCCGCATTCAATGGCTTACGCCCAGCACGTTTGTAAGCAAATGCGGGCCTCGACCGACGCCAAGCCCCCGATCCGCAAGGGAACGCGCCGCAGGCGCACACGGAATTCCGACCGCCGCGGCGCACGGGCGCACCACGCTAAGCCTTGGGCACCCGTCCCATCAGGTAGAAGGGCTCGTTGGGCGGCGTGCCGGTGAGATGCACGAGGCGGTTGCTCATGCTGAAGAAGGCGGTGATCGCGCCGATGTCCCAGATCGCCTCGTCGTCGAAGCCATGCGCGCGCAAGAGCTCGACGTCGGCGTCCTCGACCTCTCCGCCACGGGTGCTGAGCTTGAGCGCGAAGTCGAGCATCGCGCGCTGGCGAGGCGTGATCTCGGCCTTGCGATAGTTGGTGGCGAGTTGATCGGCGACGCGCGGATTCTTCGCCCGGATGCGCAACACGGCGCCGTGGGCGACCACGCAGTAGAGGCACTGGCCCGCCGCCGAGGTTGCGACGACGATCATCTCGCGCTCGGCCTTGGTGAGGCCGACATCCTTCTCCATCAGGGCGTCGTGGTAGTCGAAGAAAGCGCGAAACTCAGCCGGCCGGTGGGCCAGCATCAGGAACACGTTGGGCACGAAACCCGCCTTCTCCTGCACGGCGAGGATGCGGTCGCGGACGTCTTCGGGGATGTCGGCAAGCTCGGGGACTTTGAAGCGGCTGATGCGTTCGGTCATGCAGGACTCTCCTGAAGTGTTCGTGGGCAGTTCTGGACAGCGATCGGCGGTCACCCCTGCCCGCAAGCGGTGTGCGAACCGTGACGCCCTTTGCGACGCCAGGGTGGGAGCGTGTGTCGTCCTTCTCGATCGGCATCGCCTTGCACATCGACGCTCCCACTGGACGCGCCCTTCGCCCTATTTCCAGTCGAAGGCGCATGGTAACCGAAGCGCCGGACCGTGCTGCAGCACTGGGCTGAAACGGCCTGTCGGGTGATAATGTCGGACTGCCGAATTAACGGACTCGAAGCAATGAAGCGTGTTGATGACTTCCGCCTGAAACTGGGTTCCAGCGAGCTCGTGCCGATCATGGTGGGCGGCATGGGGGTGGATATTTCCACCGCCGATCTCGCCCTCGAGGCCGCCCGCCTGGGAGGCATCGGGCACATCTCCGACGCCATGCTGCCGACCGTGTCCGACCGGCGCTACAACACCAAGTACGTCAAGAACAAGCTGCAGCAGTACAAGTTCAACGTTGCCAATGCCGACAAGTCCGTGGTGCAGTTCGACCTCGGCCTCATCGCCGAGGCGACCGCGACCCACGTCAGCCGCACCATGGAGCGCAAGCGCGGGCCGGGCATGGTGTTCATCAACTGCATGGAAAAGCTGACGATGAACGCGCCCAAGGAGACCCTTCGCGTTCGCCTTCGCACCGCGATGGATCACGGCATCGACGGCATCACGCTGGCCGCCGGCCTGCACCTGGGCTCGTTCGCGCTGATCGAGGACCACCCGCGCTTCCGCGACGTGCAGCTCGGCATCATCGTCAGTTCGCTGCGCGCGCTGCAGCTCTTCCTCAAGAAGAGCGCGCGCACCGGGCGCATGCCCGACTACGTCGTGGTCGAAGGTCCGCTTGCTGGCGGTCACCTCGGCTTTGGCATGGACTGGGCGGAATACGACCTCGCCACCATCGTCGCCGAGATCCGCGACTGGATGCGCGAGCAGCAACTCGAGATCCCGCTCATTCCCGCGGGCGGCATCTTCACCGGCACCGATGCGGTGAATTTCCTCGAGGCCGGAGCCGCCGGCGTGCAGGTCGCGACGCGATTCACGGTGACGAAGGAATGCGGCTTGCCCGACGAGGTCAAGCAGGACTATTTCAAGGCCGAGGAGGACGAGATCGAGGTCAACCAGATTTCACCCACGGGCTACCCGATGCGCATGCTGAAGAGCAGCCCGGCGATCGGCTCGGGCATCCGCCCCAACTGCGAGGCCTACGGATACCTGCTCGACTCCACCGGCAACTGCCAGTACATCGAGGCCTACAACCGCGAGGTGGCGGCCCACCCCGACGCGAAGAAGGTCAAGGTGTTCGACAAGACCTGTCTGTGCACCCACATGCGCAACTTCGACTGCTGGACCTGCGGCCACTACACCTACCGCCTCAAGGACACCACCTTGCGCGAGGACAACGGCGACTACCGGATTCTGTCGGCCGAGCACGTATTCCGGGACTACCAGTTCAGCACCGACGGCAAGATCGCCCTGCCCGAGTGAAGACACCGCGCGCGCGGCTCAGCGGCACGCGCGCGGATGCGGAATAGTTCCTCGGCAGCCCGTTCGCGTGCCGGGATACTCCGCGCATGAATTCCTCATCCGACCGTCCGATGCTGGTCGCCGTCGTCGACGACACCCCGCTCAATCTCATCCTGATGAGCAAGCTGGTCGATCGCCTCGGCCAGACCCGCGCCCAAGCCTTCGAGCGGCCGGCGGAGGCGCTCTCATGGTGCATTCGGCACGAGCCCGACCTGGTCATCGTCGACTACATGATGCCGGACATGGACGGGCTCGAATTCATCCGCCGCCTGCGCAGCGTACGCAACCGCGACGACCTGCCCATCCTCATGGTCACCGCGAGCCACGAGCGCCCCGTCCGCTACGAGGCACTCGACTGCGGTGCCAGCGACTTCCTCACCAAACCGATCGACGGCCGCGAATTCGAAGTCCGCGTCCGCAACATGCTCAAGCTGCGCGAGGCGCACCTGGCAAGCCGGCAACGCGCCGAACTGCTCGCCGAGGAGGTGCGCAAGGCCACGGCCGCCATCGTCGACCGCGAGCGCGAGACCATTACCCGGCTGGCGCGCGCGGCCGAATTCCGCGACCCGGAAACCGGCGCCCACATCCAGCGCATGGCCCACTACTCGGCGCTGATCGCCCAGCAGCTCGGGCACGCCCCAGACTTCATCGACGCCTTGATGATGGCCGCGCCGATGCACGATGTCGGCAAGCTCGGCATCCCCGACACCATCCTGCTCAAGGCCGGGCGGCTCACCCCAGAAGAGTTCGCGGTGATGAAGCAGCACCCGGCAATCGGTTACGACATCCTCAAGGACTCGTCATCGAGCATCCTGCGCCTGGGCGCCTCGATCGCCCTCACCCACCACGAGAAGTTTGACGGCACGGGTTACCCGCAGCAGCTCGCCGGCGCAGCCATCCCGATCGAGGGACGCATCGTCGCCGTCGCCGACGTCTTCGACGCCCTCACCTCTGCGCGGCCCTACAAACCGGCGTGGCCGCTCTCGCGCGCGATCGCGCTGCTGCGCGAGGGTCGCGGCTCGCACTTCGATGCAGATTGCGTCGATGCGCTGCTGCAGGGCTGGGACGCGGTGCAAGACATCCGGCTGCGCTTCCGCGACGAAGGCGAGTCCGCCTTCGCCCCTGTTCCGCAGCAATGAACCCGCTCAGCGCCGGCGCTCGATGAGCTCGACCTTGTAGCCGTCCGGATCCTCGACGAACGCGATCACGGTGGTCCCGTGCTTCATCGGACCCGCCTCGCGCACCACTTTCCCGCCGCGCACACGGATGTCGTCGCAGGCCTTCCTCGCATCCTCGACCTCGAGTGCGATGTGCCCGTAGGCCGTGCCCAGCTCGTAGCGATCGACGCCCCAGTTGTAGGTCAGCTCGAGCACCGCGGCATCGGCCTCGTCCTCATAGCCGACGAAGGCGAGCGTGAACTGGCCGTCCGGGTAGTCCTGGCGCCGCAGCAGGCGCATGCCGAGCACCTCGGTGTAGAACGCGAGCGAGCGGTCGAGGTCGCCGACGCGGAGCATGGTGTGAAGGATTCGCATGTTGAGGTTCCTCTTGGAGTGTGGATCTCAGTCTTCGCCGTCGAAGCGGCCGCTGTCGGCGGCCGGCGCCGCGGCGAGCACCGGCAGGCTTGCGGCCGCCCTGCGCAGGGCAGCGCGCGCATCGCGCCAGTCGGGGTAGAGCCGCTCGACCACCGCCCAGAAACGCGGCGAATGGTTCATCTCGAGCAGGTGCGCCACCTCGTGCGCGACGACGTAGTCGATCAGGTCTGGCGGCAGATGGATCAGCCGCCAGTGCAGGCGGATGCCCGAGCGGCTGCTGCAGCTTCCCCAGCGCGTACGCGCATTGGAAAGCCGTACCGCAGGCACGGCAAGGCCGAGGCGATGACAATACTCCTCGACCCGTCCGCGATACCAGGTCAGCGCGCGCAGCTGCAGGGCGCGCAACAGCGCACGCAGGGGATCGACGGCGGTCGGCAGCAGGAGTTCCTCGCCGCCCTCGGGCCGCAGCCGCCAGCGCGTGCTGCGCCCATCGTGGAGGCGAAGCACGAACGCCTCCCCGAACAGCGGCAGGGACGCGCCATCCACGATCTCGACCGGAGGCGTCGCCGTGACCGCCGCGCGCGCCTGCAGGCGATCGAGCAACCAGCGCCCATGGCTGAACACGAAGCGCTCGATCTCGCCCAGCGGCGCGCGCAGCGGCGCGGCGACCCGCGCGCCACGATGATCGACCTGCAGCGCGAACGAGCGCCGTGCCGAGCGCCGCACGACGAGGTCGACCCGCGTGCCGTCGATGACGAGGCTGTGCGCCCGCTCCTGCGCAGCCGGCCGTCGGCCCAGGATCAAACCTTGTCTTCCCAGCTGAGGCCGCGGGCGCTCAGGTCGGCCGTGATGCACGCCATGGCCTCCGCGACGCGTGCACTCGCCCCCTTCATGCCGAGTTCCAGCGAGCGACGCTGACCTTCGGCGGCGATGGTCGGCAGGCTGAACAGCGTGGTGTCGGGAAAGTCCGCGGTGACCTGTCGCATCAGGCCGATGAGCTGACCCTCATAGACATCCCATACCGTGACCGCCTGCTCGACGTAGTCCTCGGCGTGGTGCAGATGGGCGTAGTGGGTGTCGAGCACCCACTCGACCATCGGCCAGGCCATCACCGGAAAGCCGGGCGTGAAGTAATGCTCGCGGATCGAGAAGCCGGGAATGCGGTTGAAAGCGTTTGGAATGATCGCGCTGCCGACCGGATAGACGCCCATCTGCAGGCGCTCGGGCGTGATCTCGTCGCCGAAGCGGGCGCGGATCTCGGCCTCGGCTTCGGGGTGCAGCGCCAGCTCGAGGCCGAGCGCGGCACCGGCTGCCTCGCGGGTGCGATCGTCCGGGGTGGCCCCGATGCCGCCGAAGCTGAACACCACGTCGCCGCTGGCGAAGGTCTGGCGCAGGGTCTCGGTCAGGCGCCCGAAGTCGTCGCCGACGTAGCGCGCCCACGACAGCTTGAGCCCGCGCGCGGCGAGCAGGTCGATGAGCTTGGCGAGGTGCTTGTCGCTGCGGCGGCCGGACAGGATCTCGTCGCCGATGATGAGGGCACCGAAGTTCATGGCAGCTTCCGCGTCGAGGCGCCGGCATCGGCATCGAGCACGGTCACACCGTACTTGAGCCGATGCCGGCGCAGGGTTTCCAGCATGTAATGGACGAAGGCGAGGCCGGCGAAGGCCGGCGCCACCAGGTTGATCACCGGCACGTATGCGAGCAGCGCGCTGCCACCACCGAGCAGCAGCATCTGCGGCCGCCAGTCCTCGCGCAGACGCTGCAGTTCGGCCTTGTCGGCATGAAACATGAGCGCGTCGTAGCCGAAGGCGCGCTGGTTGAGCCAGCCGGTGAGCGCGACCGAGATCAGCAGGCCAGCGCCCGGAATCAGCCAGAACGGCAAGGACACGACGAGGGCGACCAGGAACAGCACGCCGGCGAGGATCGAGTTCCACGCGCTGCCGAGGTTGGACCCCCCATGCCGCTGCTCGAGATCCGCATAGTCGCGGCGCGCGACTTTCTCGAGCATCAGCGGCAGCGCGATGGTGGCGACCAGCATCGCCGCCGTGACATACACCAGCGGCACGATGAGCAGCGCAACCGCGATCTGGATCAGGACCAGCACGATCGCCGCCGTGGTCTCGCTGGCCGTGAGCCAGCCGTTGATGAATGTCCAGCCGCTCACCCAGCCGTACAGCCCCTCCGTGACGGGCGTCCACAGCATCACCGCGACCACCGCCCAGATCACAAGCGCAAGCAGCCCCGGCCAGAGCAGGTGCCAGAAGATGTCACGCCGCGTCAGGCTGCGGCCCGCCCGCCCGAAGGCGACGACGATGTCCTTCATCGGCAACGCATCCTCAACGCGGCATGCCCGGGAGGCCGCCCGGCATCATGCCCTTCATCGCCCGCATCATCTTGTTCATGCCGCCCTTGGAGAATTGCTTCATGACTTTCTGCGTCTGTTCGAACTGGTTCAGCAGGCGATTGACCTCCTGCACCGTGACGCCGGCTCCGGCGGCAATCCGCCGCTTGCGGCTGGCCTTGAGGAGTTCGGGCTTGGCGCGTTCGAGCGGCGTCATCGAGTTGATGATGCCTTCGATGCGACCGATCGCCTTCTCCTCCGCCCCGCCCTGCAGCTTGCCCGCGGCCTGGGCGAACTGCGCCGGCAGCTTGTCCATCATCGAGGCCAGACCACCCATCTTGCGCATCTGGGCGATCTGCTCCTTGAAGTCGTTGAGATCGAAGCCCTTGCCCGTCTTGAGCTTCTGCGCGAAGGCCTTGGCCTTCTCCTCGTCGACACCGCGGCGCGCCTCCTCGACCAGGCCGAGGATGTCGCCCATGCCGAGGATGCGACTGGCCATGCGATCGGGGTGGAAGGGCTCGAGGCCGGAGAGCTTCTCGCCGATGCCGGCGAACTTCAGCGGCTTGCCGGTGACGTGGCGCACCGACAGCGCCGCACCGCCGCGCGAGTCACCGTCGAGCTTGGTCAGTACCACACCGGTGAGCGGCAAGGCCTCGTTGAAGGCGCGCGCGGTATTGACCGCGTCCTGACCGAGCATCGCGTCGACCACGAACAAGGTCTCGATCGGCTTGACCGCGGCGTGCAGATCCTTGATCTCGGCCATCATGGCCTCGTCCACCGCGAGCCGGCCGGCGGTGTCGACCAGCAACACGTCGACATGGTGCTTGCGTGCGTAGTCGAGCGCGGCGAGCGCGATGTCGACCGGCTTCTGCACGGTCTCGGACGGGAAGAAGCCGACCCCGGCCTGCGCAGCCACCGTCTTCAACTGCTCGATCGCGGCCGGACGATAGACGTCGGTCGACACGACCAGCACCTTCTTCTTCTGCTGCTCATGCAGCAGCTTGGCGAGCTTGCCGGTGGTCGTGGTCTTGCCGGCGCCCTGCAGGCCGGCCATCAGCACCACCGCTGGCGGCTGGGTGGACAGGTCCAGCCCTTCGTGCGCTCCGCCCATGAGCGCCTTGAGCTCGTCATGCACGACGCCCACCAGGGCCTGCCCCGGCGTCAGCGAGCCGATCACCTCCTGGCCGACGGCCTTCTCCTTGACCTTGGCAACGAAGTCCTTGACCACCGGCAGCGCGACGTCTGCCTCGAGCAAGGCCATGCGCACCTCGCGCATCGCGTCCTGGATGTTCTCGTCGGTGAGGCGGGCCTGCCCGCGCAGGGTCTTGACGACTTTGGACAGGCGTTGGGTCAGATTGTCGAGCATGTTCGTACAGGCCTTGGTCGCGTGACTTGGAGTAAACTGCGGGCTAACTATGGGCACGATTCTACTTCATCTGGTTCCCGCCTCGCTTTACGCCGCCGTGGGGCTGATCTTCTGGCGTACTTGCGTGATGGGCGGCGCGGGGCATTCGCGCCAGCGCGAATGCATGAGCAGGCGCGAGCGCCTGTTGCTGCTCGCGGCGATCGTCGCCCACGGCGCAAGCCTCCATGTCGCGATCTTCCCCGGTACCGACATGCGCTTCGGCTTCGGTGTGGCGGTTTCGCTGATGGTTTGGCTGGCCGTGTGCTTCTACTGGGTCGAGACCCTCTACACGCGGCTCGACGGCCTTCATGCCGTCGTGATGCCCGCGGGCGCGTTGGCGAGCCTCGTACCACTGTTCTTTCCAGGCGGTCACGTGCTCACCAACGCGGCGTCGCCGGCCTTCCGCGTACATTTCGTCATCGCCATGCTGGCGTACAGTCTGTTCACGCTCGCCGCGCTGCACGCGATGCTGATGTCGGTTGCCAGCCGCCAGTTGCACAATGCGCGCTTCAGCCGGCTGCTCGCCGGATTGCCGCCACTGCTGACGATGGAGGCGCTGCTGTTCCGGCTGATCAGCATCGCCTTCGTGCTGCTCACGCTGACCTTGGTCACCGGCCTGCTGTTCTCCGAAACGCTGTTCGGCCAGGCCCTGCGCGCTGACCACAAGACCGTGTTTGCGGTGATCTCCTGGCTACTGTTCGGCGGCCTGCTGGTCGGGCGCTGGCTGTGGGGCTGGCGTGGCCGCGTGGCCCTGCGGTGGACGCTGGCAGGCTTCGTGGCGCTGATGCTCGCCTACGTGGGCAGCCGCTTCGTGGTCGAGGTCGTGCTCCACCGTACGGGCTGAGGGACGCGCGCCGGCGTCATTGACACGACTCCGTCCCCCACCAATACTCGCCCCCCCATGGACTTCCCGCGCCACTCGTGTCGGACATACACCTGACGTTTCAGATCGCCGCCCTCGTCGTGTTGCTGGTGCTGTCGGCCTGCTTCTCGATGTCGGAGACGGTGATGATGGCGGCCAACCGTTATCGACTGCGCTCGCTGGCCGCGCAAGGCAACCGCGGCGCAGGCCTCGCCATCGACCTGCTCGCCCGCACCGACCGCCTGCTCGGCGTCATCCTGCTGTTCAACAACCTCGTCAACACCGCCGCCGCCACCCTGGTGAGCGTGATCACGCTCGAGCTGTTCGGCGACGAGCGCTGGGCGCTCGGGATCGCCACCCTGCTGGTGACGTTCGCGATCCTGGTGTTCGCGGAGATCACGCCCAAGGTCATCGGCGCCAACAACGCCGATCGCCTGGCGCCGATCGTGGCCTATCCGCTGTCGGCGCTGCTGCGCAGCTTCTACTTCGCGGTCTGGTTCGTGAACCTGTTCTCGCGCGGGCTGCTGGCGCTGCTGCGACTCAAGCCGAGGGAGGACAACAGCGGCGCGCTCTCGGTCGAGGAGCTGCGCGCGATGGTGATCGAGTCGGGACAGTACATCCCGCACAAGCACCGCAGCATCCTGATGAACCTGTTCGATCTCGAGAGCATCACCGTCGAGGACGTGATGACGCCGCGTGGCGCGATCGAAGGCGTGGACCTGTCCGATCCCGAGGACGACATCCGTCGCCAGATCGGCACGAGCTTCCATACCCGGCTTGCCGTATTCGACGGCGACCGCGAACACGTGGTCGGCGTGCTCCACCAGCGCCGGCTGCTGAGCAACCTGCTCGACGAATCCTTCAGCGCCGAACGCATCCGCGAACTGCTCGCCCGCCCTTACTTCGTGCCCGCCGACACGCCGTTGTATTCGCAGCTCCAGTTCTTCCAGGAGAACCAGCAGCGACTCGCCTTCGTGGTCGACGAGTATGGCGAGCTGCTCGGACTCATCACGCTGGAAGACATCATCGAGGAGCTGATCGGAAAGTTCACGACCAGCACCCCGGACGCCGGCGACCGCATGGCTTGGAACGACGAAGGCAGCGTGCTGGTGGACGGCTCGGCGAACCTGCGCGAGCTCAACCGCAAGCTCGAACTCGAACTGCCGACAGACGGCCCGAAGACCCTCAACGGCCTGATCCTCGAGCACCTGCAGGACATTCCCGAAACCGGCGTCTCGATGAAGATCGCCGACACGCCGATCGAAGTCGTGCAGACCCAGGACCGCATGGTCCGCACGGCGCGGCTGTTCCGCCCGGTGCCGCGCCCCGAAGAGCAATGAAGCACCCGGTCACGCCCCTGGCCGCGCAAGGCTTTACAAGCCTGCACCCGGCGTGCAACATCGGCCGCACCTCGAACACGGGCAAGGCATGGCCGCAAGCACCAAACCGGCCCTGAGCGGTTTCGCCAGGGCGTTGATCCAGCACGAGCATCTGCAGGAAGCAGATGCCGCGGCGTGCTCCGCTCACGCGGGCGAGGCGACCAACGCCTTCATGCTTGAGGTGGCCAACCGCGGCCTGATGAGTTGCGCCGCGATGGCGCGCTTCGCCGCCGAGACCTTCGGCTACCCGCTGCTCGACATCGCGGCCTTCGACCCGGCGATGTTCGCGCGCGATGCGGTAGACCGCAAGCTGCTCTCCAAGCATCAGGTCGCGCCGCTGCTCAAGCGCCAGAACAGGATCACGCTCGCCGTCGCCGACCCATCCAACCTGCGCGCGCTTGACGAGATCCGCTTCCAGACCGGCATGCAGCTCGACCTCGTGATCGCCGAGGCGGACAAGCTCAAGCGCACGGTCGACGCCCTGACCGAATCGGCCGCCGACACCCTGAAGGAGCTTACCGGCGAAGCCTTCGACATGGACATGCTGCAGCAGGACAGCCCGACGCAGCAGCGTGACGAGGAGGAGGCCAACGAGGTCGATGACGCGCCGGTCGTCAAGTTCATCCAGAAAGTGCTGGTGGACGCGATCAACGAGGGCGCCTCCGACATCCACTTCGAGCCCTACGAGAAGTACTACCGCATCCGCGTGCGCACCGACGGCATCCTGCGTGACATCGCGCAGCCGCCGCTGGTGCTCAAGGACAAGATCGCCGCACGCATCAAGGTGATCTCCCGGCTGGACATCTCCGAGAAGCGCGTGCCGCAGGACGGACGCATGAAGCTGGTGCTGTCCAAGAACAAGGCGATCGATTTCCGCGTGTCGACGCTGCCGACGCTGCATGGCGAGAAGATCGTCATGCGTATCCTCGACCCGAGCTCGGCCATGCTCGGCATCGACGCGCTCGGCTACGACCCGGACCAGAAGGAAGCGCTGCTCGGCGCCGTCCAGCGCCCCTACGGCATGATCCTGGTCACCGGGCCGACCGGCTCGGGCAAGACGGTTTCGCTCTACACCTGCCTCAACATCCTCAACCAGCCGGGGGTGAACATCTCCACGGCGGAAGATCCGGCCGAAATCAACCTGCCCGGCATCAACCAGGTGAACGTCAACGAAAAGGCCGGCCTCACCTTCTCGGCTGCGCTGCGTGCATTCCTGCGCCAGGACCCGGACATCATCATGGTCGGCGAGATCCGCGACCTCGAAACTGCGGAGATCGCGATCAAGGCGGCGCAGACCGGCCACCTCGTGCTCTCCACCCTGCATACCAACGACGCACCTTCGACGCTCGAGCGCCTCAAGAATATGGGCGTGGCGCCGTTCAATATCGCATCCTCGGTGATTCTTATCACGGCCCAGCGCCTTGCCCGCCGGCTATGCTCCTGCAAGAAGCCGGTGGACATCCCGGTCGAGGCGCTGCTGGAAGCCGGATTCGGCGCCGAGGACTTGGACGGAAGCTGGCAACCCATGGGTCCGGTCGGCTGTGACCGCTGCAAGGGCAGCGGCTACAAGGGTCGCGTGGGCATCTATCAGGTGATGCCGATCACCGAGGAGATCGCCCACATCATCATGACCGGAGGCAACTCGATGGACATCGCGGCCCAAGCCCAGCGCGACGGCGTGCGCGACCTGCGCCAGTCGGGTCTGCGCAAGGTAAAACAGGGCGTCACCTCGCTGGAAGAAGTGCTGGCGACGACCAACGAATAAAGGACGTTCGATCTCATGGCGACAGCAAGCCGGGCGGTGCGCGCCACAGGTCCGAAGGAAGACCTGTACACCTGGGAAGGCAAGGACAAGACGGGCAAGGTCGTGCGCGGCGAGATCCGCGCCGCCGGCGAGGCCATGGTTCAGGCCATGCTGCGCCGCCAGGGCGTCCAGGTCAGCAAGGTCAGGAAGCACAAGATGGCCCGCGGCGGGCGCATCAGCGACAAGGACATCGCGCTCTTCACCCGCCAGCTCGCGACCATGATGAAGTCCGGCGTGCCGCTGCTGCAGGCCTTCGACATCGCCATGAAGGGTTCGGGCAACGCTGCGCTGTCGCGCCTGCTCAACGACATCCGTACCGACGTCGAGACCGGCCTCAACCTTTCTCAGGCCTTCGCGAAGCACCCGCAGCACTTCGACAAGCTGTTCTGCAACCTGGTCGCCGCCGGCGAACAGGCCGGCATCCTCGACAGCCTGCTCGACCGCATCGCGACCTACAAGGAAAAGATCCTCGCGATCAAGAGCAAGATCAAGTCTGCGCTCTTCTATCCCGCGGCCGTGGTCGTGGTCGCCGGCCTGGTGGTCTCGGTGATGATGCTGTTCGTGATCCCCGAGTTCAAGAGCGTTTTCGCCAGCTTCGGCGCCGACCTGCCGGCACCCACGATGCTGGTGATCGCGATGTCGGACTTCTTCGTCGAGTCCTGGTACCTGGTGTTCGGCGCCCTGATCGGGGCGATCGTCTTCATCGCCTGGAGCTACAAGCGCTCCACCGCCATGCAGATCGCGCTCGACCGCACGCTGCTGCGCTTCCCGGTCATCGGCCCGATCATCCGCAAGGCCACGGTCGCACGCTGGACACGCACGCTATCGACGATGTTCGCCGCCGGCGTACCGCTGGTGGAGGCGCTGGACTCGGTCGGCGGCGCCGCGGGCAACTACGTCTATCTGGTGGCCACTCGGCAGATCCAGAGCGAAGTCAGCACCGGCACCAGCCTCACCATCGCGATGCAGAACGCCGACGTGTTCCCGACCATGGTGGTGCAGATGGTGTCCATCGGCGAGGAGTCCGGCCAGCTCGACAGCATGCTCAGCAAGGTCGCCGACTTCTTCGAGCAGGAAGTGGATGACGCCGTCGCCGGCCTGTCGCAGCTGCTGGAGCCGCTGATCATGGTCTTCCTCGGCACCGTCATCGGCGGCCTCGTGGTCGCGATGTATCTGCCGATCTTCAAGCTTGGCGCGGTCGTCGGCTGAATGCGCGAGCTCCTGAACGATCCGGCGGCCTTCGCGGCCCTCGCCAGCCTGCTCGGCCTCTTCGTCGGCAGCTTCCTCAACGTCGTCATCCACCGCCTGCCGCAGATGATGACGCGCGACTGGCACGCCCAGGCCGCCGAGCTGCGCGGCGAGGAGGCGCCGGCGACCGAGCGCTTCAACCTCGCCACCCCGCGCTCGCGCTGCCCCCACTGCGGCCACGCGATCGGCGCGCTCGAGAACATCCCGGTGGTCAGCTACGTGCTGCTGCGCGGGCGCTGCCGTCATTGCGGCGCGGGCATCAGCAAGCGCTACCCGATCGTCGAGGCCTTCACCGCAGCGTTGTCGGGCTATGCTGCCTGGCACTTCGGCTTCGGCCTCGCCGCGCTCGGCGCCCTGCTCTTCATCTGGGCGATGGTGGCGCTGGCCTTCATCGACCTCGACACCCAGTTGCTGCCCGACGACATCACGCTGCCGCTGCTGTGGCTGGGGCTGGCCTTCAACCTCGCCGGCACCTACACCGAGCTGCCGGCCGCGGTCATCGGCGCGATGGCCGGTTACCTCGCGCTGTGGTCGGTGTTCTGGCTGTTCAAGCTCGCCACCGGCAAGGAAGGCATGGGCTACGGCGACTTCAAGCTGCTCGGCGCGATCGGGGCGTGGCTGGGGTGGCAGGTGTTGCCGCTGACCATCCTGCTGTCCTCGCTGGTCGGCGCTGTGGTCGGCATCGCCCTCATCGTCTTCGCACGCCACGGCCGCAACGTGCCGATTCCCTTCGGCCCCTATCTTGCGGCCGCCGGGGTGCTCGCCCTGTTCTGGGGCGAGGCGCTGACCACGCGCTATCTCGGCCTGCTCTGACCGCTGCCCTGCAGGGGCTTGAAGCGGGCCCGCACAGCCCTCATCTGTCGAGCGCGCCCCGGCGATCGGGGTGCGCTTTTTCCTTATGCTGCATTGCGTTAGACTTGCGCACCTGTTTCAGGGAGCTTCTCATGCCCATCTACGAATATCGTTGCCCGAGCTGCGGTTTCCAGAAGGAACACCTGCAGAAAATGAGCGATGCCCCGCTGACCGCCTGCCCGTCCTGCGGCGCCACCGGCTACGCCAAGCTGCTGTCGGCCGCCGGCTTCCAGCTCAAGGGCTCGGGCTGGTACGCCACCGACTTCAAGGGCGGCGGCTCGTCTGCCGCGCCCGCGGCCGCCACCTCGTCCTCCTCTTCCGACACCGCGCCTGCAGCCAGCTGCGGCGGCGGCTGCGCGTGCCACTGACTTGAAAAAATACTTCATCACCGGCCTGCTGATCTGGATCCCGCTGGCGATCACCTTCATGGTGCTCGCCTGGATCGTCGGCACGCTCGACGCCATCCTGCTCTGGCTTCCCACCGAATACCAGCCCAGCCGCTACATCGGCTTCGACATACCCGGCGTCGGCCTGGTGGCGAGTCTGCTGATCGTGTTCTTTACCGGCCTCATCGCCGCCAACGTGCTCGGCCAGAAGCTGGTGAAGCTGTGGGAGGCCCTGCTCGCCCGCATCCCGGTGGTGAAGTCGATCTACTACAGCGTCAAGCAGGTCTCGGACACCCTGTTCTCGAGCAGCGGCCAGGCCTTCCGCAAGGCGCTGCTCGTGCAGTACCCGCGCCAGGGCTCGTGGACGATCGCCTTCCTCACGGGCAAGCCCGGCGGGGATGCCGCCAACCACCTCCGGGGCGACTACGTCAGCATCTACGTGCCGACCACGCCGAACCCGACCTCGGGCTTCTTCCTGATGATGCCGCGGGAAGACGTGGTCGAGCTCGACATGAGCGTCGATGAGGCGCTCAAGTACATCATCTCGATGGGCGTCGTCGCCCCGCCGACACGCCGTGTCGAGCGGCCTGCGCTGCTCAACGAGTAAGAACCCACACCTCTCTCAGACCGCCGTGCGACGCCCGCGCGCCACGACCCAGAACTGCCGGAATCCATCCATGCGAACTCACTACTGCGGAAAAGTCACCGCCACCGACCTCGACCAGATCGTCACCATTTGCGGCTGGGTGCACCGTCGCCGCGACCACGGCGGGGTGATCTTCATCGACCTGCGCGACCGCGAGGGCCTGGTGCAGGTGGTGTGCGATCCCGACCGCGCCGAGATGTTCAAGACCGCCGAGTCGGTGCGCAGCGAGTTCGTGCTCAAGATGAGCGGCAAGGTGCGCCGCCGTCCTGCCGGCACCGAGAACGCCAACCTGACCTCGGGCGAGATCGAGATCCTCTGTCACGACATCGAGGTGCTCAACGCCGCCGCCACGCCGCCCTTCCAGCTCGACGACGAGAACCTGTCCGAGACGGTGCGCCTGACCAACCGCGTCATCGACCTGCGTCGCCCGCAGATGCAGAAGAACCTGATGCTGCGCTACAAGACCACGATGGCCTTCCGCCGCTTCCTCGACGGCGCCGGCTTCATCGACGTCGAGACGCCGATGCTCACCAAGAGCACCCCGGAGGGCGCACGCGACTACCTGGTGCCCTCGCGCGTGCACCCGGGCCAGTTCTTCGCCCTGCCGCAGTCGCCCCAGCTCTTCAAGCAGCTGCTGATGGTGGCCGGCTACGATCGCTACTACCAGATCGTCAAGTGCTTCCGCGACGAGGATCTGCGCGCCGACCGCCAGCCCGAATTCACCCAGGTCGATCTGGAGACGTCCTTCATGGACGAACACCAGATCACCGCGCTGGTCGAGGAGATGATCCGCTTCGTGTTCAAGGAGGCGATGGACGTCGAGCTGCCCGCTCCCTTCCCGCGCATGACCTACGCCGAGGCGATGCGCCGCTACGGCTCGGACAAGCCGGACCTGCGCGTGACGCTCGAGCTCACCGACGTCACCGACGCGGTGCAGGACGTCGCCTTCAAGGTCTTCAGCGGCCCCGCCACCTCGGGCGGTCGCGTCGCCGCGATGCGCGTGCCGGGCGGCAACAGCCTCACCCGCGGCGAGATCGACGAATACACCAAGTTCGTCGGCATCTACGGCGCCAAGGGCCTCGCCTACATCAAGGTCAATGACGCCAGCCAGCCCAACGAGCAGGGCCTGCAGTCGCCGATCGTCAAGAACCTGCACGAGACCGCGCTGCGTACCATCCTCGAGCGCACCGGTGCCCAGTCGGGCGACCTGATCTTCTTCGGCGCCGACAAGACCAAGGTGGTCAACGACGCCATGGGCGCGCTGCGCATCAAGCTCGGCCATGAGAAGGGGTATGTGACCGGCGAGGCCTGGCGCCCGCTGTGGGTGGTCGACTTCCCGATGTTCGAGTACGACGAGGACGACAAGCGCTGGACCGCCTGCCACCACCCCTTCACCAGCCCGAAGGACGAGCACATCGACCTGCTCGAGACCAACCCGGGCGAGTGCCTGGCCAAGGCCTACGACCTCGCCTTGAACGGCTGGGAGATCGGCGGCGGCTCGGTGCGTATCCACCGCGCCGACGTGCAGGCGCGCGTGTTCGAGGCGCTCCACATCGGCCCCGAGGAGCAGCAGGCCAAGTTCGGTTTCCTGCTCGACGCGCTCAAGTACGGCGCGCCGCCGCACGGCGGCCTGGCCTTCGGCCTCGATCGCATCGTCACCATGATGACCGGCGCCGAGTCCATCCGCGACGTGATCGCCTTCCCCAAGACCCAGCGCGCCCAGTGCCTGCTCACCGACGCGCCGAGCGGGGTGGACGAGAAGCAGCTGCGCGAGCTGCACATCCGCCTGCGCCAGAAGGTCGAGACCCAGGTCGAGGTCGAGCGCGGCTGATCACGCGCCCGGCCCGAGTCTGTCGGAGCGGGCCTGCTCGCCCGTAGCCTGCGCAGCGCCGCTGCATGCGCGGACAAGCCCGCTCCCACATCGCCGCGCCCGCTCCGGGCGCCCATGCCTGAAGCCCCTGCGACGAAGAACACGCTTTCTTCGTCGCAGGGGCTTCAGGCTTTTCGCCACCTGCCGTAATCTTCGGTCATGGCACGCCTGCCGCGTGCGTCCGGTGCCCCGTCCGATGCTGCTTTCCCACGAAATCGATGTCCTCGTCGTCGAGAGCCAGGCGACCATGCGTGCGCAGTTGCGCAATATGCTCACCTCGATCGGCATCGAGGCACCGCAGTTCGCCGTGTCGGCAACGATGGCGATGCGCCGCCTGCGCGCGCAGCGCTACGACCTCGTGCTGTGCGAATACAACCTCGGCGAAGGCCAGGATGGCCAGCACCTGCTCGAGGACCTGCGCCTTCACCAGATCATCCCGCTCGACACCCTGTTCGTGATGATCACCGCCGAGCGTAACTTCGAGCGCGTGACCAGTGCCTGCGAGCTCGTTCCCAACGACTACATCCTCAAGCCGCTGACCGCGGAGACCCTCCGCGTGCGGCTGCTGCGCGCGTTCGAAAAGCGCGATGCGTTCCTGCCCGCCTGGCAGCTGATGAGGATCGGCGACCCGGTGGGCGCGATCGCGTATTGCCGCATCGCCCGCGACGAGCACCCCCAGCATCTGGTCGACTTCATGCGCCTGCAGGCCGAACTGCACGCGGGGATCGGCCAGATCGCCGAGGCCGAGACCCTGTACCGCGAGATCCTCTCCGCCCGCCCCATCCCCTGGGCCTCGCTCGGACTCGCGCGCATGCTGGTTCTGAAGAAGTCCTGGGTCGAGGCCGAGCACATCCTCACCGAGCTGCTCGCGCGCCACGACCGCTTCATCGAGGCCTACGAACTGCTCGCCAGCCTGCGCGAGGCCACCGGCCGCCAACAGGAGGCCTGCGCCGCCCTGCAGCGTGCGGCGGAGCTCTCGCCCTACCGCATCACCCGCCTGCGCCGGCTCGGCGAGCTTGCGCTCGACGCGGGGGACGCAGGCACCGCCGCACGCAGCCTCGCCGACGCCGTCGAGCGCGGCAAGTACTCGGAGTTCCGCGACCCCGAAGATCACGTCCGCCTGCTCCAGGCGCAGCTCGCCCTGCACAAGCTCGACGAGGCGCGCGATACCCTGGGCGACCTCGAACGCAGCCTGGCACGCCACCCCAAGGGCGAGCTGTGCGCGGCGATCGGCGGCGCCTTGATCCAGGCCCATCAGCACGACCAGGCAGGCGCCCGCCAGTCGATGCTGGCGGCGCTGCGCAACCCGGCCCGGCTGCGAGACCTCTCGGTAGGCCTGCGCCAGGATCTGCTCAAGGCCTGCTATGACCAGCAGATGAGCGACGAGGGCACGGAGCTGCTCGCCGACCTGCTGCGCACCGCCGGCGACGACCGCACGCTCGAATCGACACGCGCCGCACTGCGCGCGCGCGGACTCGACCACCTGTCGCGCGAGGTCGAGGCGAAGGTGCAGGCCGAGGTGAAGGCGCTCGTCACCACCGGCGCGCAGAAGGCCCACGCCGGCGACTTCGACGGCGCGGTGGCCGAGATGATGAATGCCGCGCGCAAGATGCCCGGCAACCCGCACGTCCTGTTCAATGCCGCCCTGGCGCTGTTGCGCCACATCGAGAATCGCGGCTGGAACGAAGCCTTCGCCACCCAGGCCCGCACACTCATCGACCGCGCCCAGCGCATGGCGCCTGCCAACCCCCGCCTCGCCGCAATCACCGAGTTCATGCACGACCTGATGAAACGCTTCGGCATCGGCCCCAACCGCAGCGCACCCAAGGCGCGCCAGGTCTAGGCCCATGCTTCGCCTGTTCCTCGCGCGCCTCGCGCTCCTGCTCGTCTTCGTCGGCAGCCTCGCTGCCTGTTCGCCGCCCGCCGGTTCCGGCAGCGGCCTGCCCTCCCACGCCGGCCTGCCACCGGAGGCGATCGAGACCCTCGGCCTCATCCAGCGCGGCGGTCCCTTCCCCTACCGCAAGGACGGCACCACGTTCCAGAACCGCGAGCGCCTGCTGCCGGCCAAGCCGCGCGGCTACTATCGCGAGTACACCGTGCCCACGCCCGGCTCGCGCGACCGTGGCGCGCGCCGGATCGTCGCCGGCGGCAACCCGCCCGAGGTCTTCTACTACACCGCCGACCACTACCGCAGCTTCCGCCAGATCGAGCCGCTGCCATGAGCCAAGCCCCCTCCCGCCCCGCGTCCGCATGCGCGGAGATCCGCATCGAGCTCGCCGGCTGCACCGACAAGGCGGAACTGCTCGCGCGCTTCGCGCGCGCGCTGCACTTTCCGCACTGGTTCGGGCACAACTGGGATGCACTGTCCGACTGCCTGACCGACCTCAGCTGGCTACCGGCGCCACACTACCGCCTCGTGCTCTGCGAACCCCAGGCGCTGCGTGCAGCCGCGCCCGAAACGCTGGACACCGCGCTGGAGATCCTCGCCGAGGCGGCCGAGTTCTGGGCTCACTCCGGGGTCGCGTTCGAATTCGTACTCAGCGAAGCGCCGGCGGCTGACCGCCCTCCTGGGCCAGGCGCGCCCGCCGCTCCTCGATGAGTGCAGACAGGCAGCGCGGGCAGTAGCAGCCGGCATCCGCCGGCAGTGCACCCGCCTCCGGGACGGCGAACGCGGCCGGATAGGCGGCACACCAGCACGCCGGTTCGCCGGCCTGCATGCCGCAAGTGAAGGCCGCGCCGCAGCGCGGACAGGTGTTGGTTGGTTCGCTCATCGGCATCTTTTGTCCTCCATCGCCTGGCAGCCCGCATCCGCGCGCGCCTTCGCGGGCTGCACTGCAGGCGCGCGGATCATAGTCGATCTCCCCTTCGCACCGACTCCCGGCGGAGCGCTCCCTGCGCGCGGCCTCGGCGTCTTGAAAACACGCCCCACGGTCCTATATTGGCTGTGAGGCCGGACTGCGCCGGCGAGCTTCGAGCTAGAGGAGGACAACCGACATGAGCAGCAATATCACCCGTCGTACCGATCCGCTGGAAGATTTCTTCCGTGGCTTCTTCGTCCGCCCGGTCGACTTCGGCGGCGGCACCGTGGCCAACGTCGGCGCCGAAGCGCCGCAGATGCGCGTCGACGTCAAGGAGACGGCAGCGGGCTACGAGGTCCATGCCGAACTGCCCGGCATGAAGAAGGAAGACATCCACGTGCACATCGACGGCCCGGTGGTGTCGATCAGCGCCGAACGCAAGCAGGAAAAGGAAGTCAAGGAAGGCGAGAAGGTGCTGCGCACCGAGCGCTACTTCGGCAAGGTGTCGCGCAGCTTCCAGCTCGGCCAGGAGATCGACGAGGCCAAGGCTTCGGCAAAGTTCAGCGACGGCGTGCTCGAACTGGTCCTGCCGCGCAAGGCAGAAGCGCAGGCCAGGCGCCTGAACATCGACTGATCGCCCTTCAGCGCGCGGTCAGCGAGAAGCCCGTCTCCACAGCAGCGGAGACGGGCTTCGTGTTTTCACGACCCGCGCGCAAGGCGCGGATGCCGGCAGGCGCGGCTTACTTGCTCTTGATCATCGTGCCGACACCGTGGTCGGTCAGGATCTCGAGCAGCAGGCAGTGCTCGACGCGGCCGTCGATGATGTGCACCGACTTCACGCCGTTGCGCGCGGCGTCGAGTGCCGAGCCGATCTTGGGCAGCATGCCGCCCGACAGCGTGCCGTCGGCGACCAGATCGTCGATCTGGCGCGGCGTGAGCCCGGTGAGCAGATTGCCCGCCTTGTCGAGCACGCCCGGCGTGTTCGTGAGCAGCACCAGCTTCTCGGCCTTGAGGATCTCGGCCAGCTTGCCGGCGACCACGTCGGCGTTGATGTTGTAGGTCTCGCCTTCTTCCCCGACGCCGATCGGCGCGATCACCGGAATGAAGTCGCCCTGGTCGAGGAAGGCGATCAGGCTGGGATCGATGCTGGTGATCTCGCCCACCTGGCCGACGTCGATCAGGTCGCCGGCAGGGGCGTCGAGCTTCTGCATCAGCAGCTTCTTGGCGCGGATGAAGCTGGCGTCCTTGCCGGTCAGGCCCACGGCCTTGCCGCCGGCCTGGTTGATCAGGTTGACAATCTCCTTGTTCACCTGGCCGCCGAGGACCATCTCGACCACTTCCATGGTCTCGGCGTCGGTGACGCGCATGCCCTGGATGAACTCGCCCTTCTTGCCGACGCGCGCCAGCAGGGTCTCGATCTGCGGCCCGCCGCCATGCACGACCACGGGATTGAGGCCGACGAGCTTCAACAGCACGACGTCGCGCGCGAAGCAGTCCTTGAGGTGCGGATCGGTCATCGCGTTGCCGCCATACTTGATGACGATGGTCTTGTCGAAGAAACGCTTGATGTAGGGCAGCGCCTCGGCAAGGATCTCGGCCTTGCGTGCGGGGCTCACGGCTTGCTGGGGGGCGGACTGGGTCATCGGAGAGCTCCTTGAACGAACCCGGAGATTCTAGTGGCCTGCCTGCGGAACCGGAAGCGCACTGCAGCAAACCGCGTCGCGATCGGCGCATCCATACGCACCAGCTATCGCATAGCTTACGATCTTCAATTTGATCTATCGCACTCCTGAACCGAAACTGAAGCCATCCGCAAGAACGGGGCACACCCTTCTTGCCACGCTTCACGAGGAGTCCCGCCATGGTCGACAGAGTTGCCCGCCTGCATTTCCAGCCCGCCAGCCCCGCAGGTGCCTTGCGCGCCCTCAGCGGCTGGCTCATCGCGATCACCGGGCTCGCCCTGCTGGCCGCGCAGTTGCTGCGCAGCGCGGAAGGCTTCGACCTGCCGGTCGCGGGTGCGGTTTCCGGCGGCGCCATGGCCGCCGCAGCCACGGCCCTGGGGGCGCTTCCGCTGCTCGTCGTGCGCCGGATCGGCGCAAGCGTGCAGGGCATGCTGCTCGGCTTCGGTGCGGGCGTGATGCTCGCGGCGAGCGTGTTCTCGCTGCTGCTGCCCGGCTTCGACGCGGCGCTGGCGCAGACCGCCTCCCGGACCGGCGCAGGTGTGCTGGTGGGGCTCGCCGTGCTGCTCGGGGCCGGCGGCCTGCTCGCCCTCGACCGCGCGTTGCCGCACACCCACGTCCCCGAGGGGCGGCGCAGCGGCGCGGCGGTATGGCTATTCGTGTTTGCGATCGCGGTCCACAACGTGCCCGAAGGCCTCGCGATCGGCGTTGCCGCCGGCCTCAACGGCAGCGGCGGTTCGGGCGACGCGGTCGCGGCGGGGATCTCGCTGCAGAACGTGCCCGAAGGACTGATCGTCGCCATCGCGCTGGTCGCCGCCGGCTACGGTCGCTGGCTGGCGTTCGGCGTCGCCACGGTTTCGGGTCTGATCGAGCCGGTCGCCGCCATCGCGGGCTCGATGATGGTGTCCGTCTCGGCGCTGGTCCTGCCCTGGGGCCTGGCCGGCGCAGCAGGGGCGATGCTGTTCGTGGTCAGCCACGAGATCATCCCCGAGTCGCATCGGCGTGGTCATGAGACGCTCGCGACCGCGGGCCTGATTGTCGGCTTCGTGACGATGATGCTCATGGACACGATGCTCGCATGAGTCTGGTCCACGGCACTTCCCGGAGCGGGCGATGCGGAGGTCGGAAAGGACGAAGGGCGCTCGAATCGAGCGCCCTTCGTCCTGTCGTGTTCGGGGTGGCGAGCCTGACCCCCGGCACTTGCAGGAAGCGGCTGTGGCTGCTGCCTTCCGGCCCTGACCAGGTTCACCGCGCTGCAATGCGGGGAGACCCGCCACGGCCGGCATTGTAGCAGCATGCCGGCCGCTGCGGTGCGGCAAGGACACCGCGCACCGCAGCCGCGATCACGCCCTCGTTCAGCCCTTGAGCTCGGGGAAGTCCTCCTCGAAGAACTCCAGCTCGCCACGGGCCGCCTCGCCGCGCGCCTCCTCGGCCTTGCGCAGCTCGACGCGGCGGATCTTGCCCGAGATGGTCTTGGGCAGATCGGCGAAAGACAGGCGGCGGATGCGCTTGTACGGGGCCAGGCGTTCGCGGGTGAAGGCGAAGATGTCCTTGGCGAGTTCCTTGCTCGGCTCCTGGCCGGCGACCAGGATCACGAAGGCCTTGGGCACCGCCAGGCGCACCGGATCCGGGCTCGGCACCACCGCGGCTTCGGCCACCGCCGGGTGCTCGATGAGCACGCTCTCGAGCTCGAAGGGGCTGATGCGGTAGTCGGAAGCCTTGAACACGTCGTCGGCACGGCCGACGTAGGTGATGTAGCCCTCATCGTCGATGCTGGCGACGTCACCGGTGCGGTAATGGCCGTCGCGCATCACTTCGGCAGTCTTGGCGGCGTCACCGGCGTAACCGACCATCAGGCCGACCGGACGATGCTCGCCCATCACCAGCGCCACCTCGCCTTCGACCGAGGGCTTGCTGTCGGCGTCGAGCAGCGCGATCTTGTAGCCCGGCAGCGGGCGGCCCATGGAGCCGGGCTTCAAGGGCTGGTCGGGCGTGTTGCCGATCTGCGCGGTGGTCTCGGTCTGGCCGAAGCCGTCGCGGATGGTGATGCCCCAGGCCTTCTTCACCTGGTCGATCACTTCCGGGTTGAGCGGCTCGCCGGCACCGATCAGCTCGCGCAGCTTGGTCTTCACCGAAGCCAGGTCCTGCTGGATCAGCATGCGCCACACGGTCGGCGGCGCGCACATGGTGGTGACCTCGTACTTGACCAGCACGTCGAGCAGGGCCTTGGCGTTGAAGCGGTTGTAGTTGTACAGGAACACGCAGGCGCCGGCGTTCCAGGGCGCAAAGAAGCAGCTCCATGCATGCTTGGCCCAGCCCGGCGAGGAGATGTTCATGTGGCGGTCGTTGGGCTTCAAGCCGATCCAGTACATGGTCGACAGGTGGCCGACCGGGTAGGACTGGTGGGTGTGCAGCACCAGCTTGGGCTTGGAGGTGGTGCCCGAGGTGAAGTAGAGCAGCAGCGGGTCGTCGACGCGGGTCACGCCGTCCGGGGTGAACTGGTCGGACTCGGCCGCGGCCTCCTCGAAGGCCTTCCAGCCCGCGGGCGCGCCGCCCACGGCGATGCGGCCGAAGCTGCCGGGCAGGTTCTCGAACTTCTCGGTGTGGGCCTTGCCGATCACCACGTGCTTGACCTGGCCGCGCTCGACGCGGTCGACGAGGTCGTCGGGGGTGAGCAGCGTGGTCGCCGGGATCACCACCGCGCCGAGCTTGATCGCGGCGAGCATGGTCTCCCACAGCGGCACTTCGTTGCCGAGCATGATCAGGATGCGCTCGCCGCGCTTGACGCCCTGCTTGCGCAGCCAGTTGGCGACGCGGTTCGAGCGCGCCGACATCTCGGCAAAGGAGAGCTTCGACTCGCGACCGTCTTCCTCGATGATCCACAAGGCCGGGTTTTCGTTGCCCCTGGCCAGGGTGTCGAAGTAGTCCAGGGCCCAGTTGAACTCCTTCAGCTTGGGCCACTTGAAGCCGGCGTATGCGGTCGCGTAGTCGCTGCGGTGCTGCAGCAGGAAGTCGCGTGCAGCCAGGAACTCGGTAACAGCGCTCATGTGCTCTCCTCTCCAGATCGTCATTGAAATCGGATTCGCGTGACCGGGGCGATGATGCCCCGCCGTGCTCGGCGGCGCGACTGCGATGCACGCGCCGGCCATCTTCAGGGACGGCATTTTACGTTGACGTTAACGTAATTCAACGACGAAGATCAAATTCCACCCGGACACGCAGCAAACATGCTCCCGGCCGCGCCCTGCGCTGTGGCCGACGTGTAGGGCTGCTGCGAGCGAGTCGGTATACTTCGTGGCTCAATCCTCTTTGTCCGGAGCGCTCATGCCCACCCCGTCCGGCTCTCATCCAGGCCTGCTCGCACGCTACGGCCATGCCGCCCTGCCTGCCGCAGACGCGCTGAATCCCTTCATCGAGCAGTTGCTCGCGCACCGATCGGTGCGCGCATTCCTGCCCGATCCGGTCTCCGAGGCACAACTCGCCGCCATGGTCGCCGCCGCACAATCGGCCGCCAGTTCGTCGAACCTCAACCTGTGGAGCGTCGTCGCCGTGCGCGACCCCGACACCCGCGCTCAGCTGGCCGAATGCGCGGGTGGCCAGGCCCACGTGCGCGACGCCCCGCTGCAGCTCGTGTGGCTGGCCGATCTCGCGCGCTTGCGCCGCGTCGCTGCCCAGCTCGAGCGACCATCGGCCGGACTGGACTACACCGAGCTGTTCCTCACTGCCGTGATCGACGCTGCGCTCGCCGCGCAGAACGCCGCTGCCGCAGCGGAGTCGCTCGGACTCGGCACGGTCTATATCGGCGGCATGCGTAACCGTCCCGAGGAAGTCGCGCGCCTGCTCGCGCTGCCGCCCGAGGTGTTCGCCGTGTTCGGCATGTGCGTCGGCGCGCCCGACCCGGCCAAGCCCGCCGCGGTCAAGCCGCGCCCGCCGCAGCGCGTGGTGCTGCACCACGAACGTTACGCGCTCGACAGCCAGGACGAGGGCATCGAGGCCTACAACCGGGCCATGGCGCACTTCTACACGGAACAGAAGATGAACGTGCATGGCACCTGGGCCGTGCATTCGGCCAAGCGCATCGCCGGCCCGGAGAGCCTGTCGGGGCGCGACCGCCTCGTCGATGCCCTGCATACGCTCGGCTTCAAGCTCAGGTAGCCGGTACCGCACACCCGCCCCATTCGCCGCCCCACCGAGGACCCACCATGCGCAAGCGCGACAACACGCTCAACACCGATCAGAAGGCACTCGCGGTCAACCTCGACAAATACAAGTACGGGGCGATCGTCGAGATCGGCGCCGGCCAGGAGGTGGCGCGCCGCTTCTTCCAGGTCGGCGCCGCCGCCGGCACCATCGCCAAGACCATGTCGGCCTACGACATGGCGGTCAGCGACGACATCTACGGCCATGTGGACCGCTACGTGAGCCGCGCCCGCCTGCTGCAGATGCTCGACAAGGAGTTCACCCAGGTCGTCGCCCGGCTGGCCCACCTGCGGCCGAAGAACACCACCTTCTTCGCCTACGCCGCCACCGTCACCGCGCGCAGCTTCAAGCAGAAGAACGAATGCCACGGCTGGGTCGGCATCCGCCTGCAGCTGCATCCGGGCGCCGAGCCGAGCGACATCGTCATGCACGTGCGCATGCTGGACAACGACAACGCACTGCAGTCGGAGGCCCTCGGCATCCTCGGCGTCAATCTCATCTACGGCGCCTTCTTCCACCACCAGAATCCGGAGTGGGTGGTCGAGGGCCTCGCCGACGGGCTCGGCTCCGAGCGCATCGAGGTCGATCTGATCCACTTCTCCGGCCCCTACTTCGAGGAGGTGGAGAACCGGCTGATGAACCTGCACCTGATCCGCAGCTGGCTGACGCGCGCGGTGGTCTTCAACCCGAAGGGCGAGGTGGTGGTGCCGGGCGAGCTCTTGTACCGCAAGCCGGTGATGGTGATGCGCGGCAGCTTCAAGCCGGTCACCCTGGTCAATGTGGACATGATGGCCGCCGGCCTGAAACAGTTCAGCCAGCTCGCCGCGGTGGACGACAACGAGATCGTCTCGCTCGCCGAGATCACCATGAACTCGCTGATCAGCGGCGACAACGTCGATGGCGCCGACTTCCTCGCCCGCATCGACCTGCTCTCCTCGCAGGGCTACACGGTGATGATCTCGGACTACGTGCGCTTCTTCCGCCTGCGCGCCTACCTGCGCCGCTACACCCAGAAGCCGATCGGCATCGTGCTGTCGGTGCGCGACTTCGCCTTCCTGTTCGACGAGAAGTACTACGAGGGCCTCGAGGGCGGCATCCTGGAAGCCTTCGGCAAGCTGTTCCCGGACAACACCCACGTTTACGTCTATCCCTCGCGTCCGCGCGGCACCGACGCTTCCGCCACCGTCACCCTCGACAACGTGCAGGTACCCGACAACCTGCGCCACCTGCTCGCCTTCCTGAAGGAAAACGACAAGCTCGTCGCCGTGCAGCCGCACGACGAAAGCCATCTGCACATCGACATCGCCGACGTGCTCGCCCGCCTGCGGCGCGGGCGCGGCGACTGGGAGGCCGAGGTGCCCGAAGCGGTCGCCGGGCGCATCATCGAGAGCCGCCTGCTCGGCTACGACACCGAGTGACGCGCCGCCGCGGGGTCCGCCCGCCAACGCGCCGCCCGCTCCGCCCGTGAGCCAGACGCCGAATCGAAACACGACGGCCGCCGCGCCCCACGCCGCAGACGCCGGACGCGTCCTCGCGGCGCTCGCCAGCAGCGCGCAGGGCCTCGCCGGGGAAGAGGCCGCGCGTCGGCTGGAGATCTTCGGACCCAACCGTCTCCCGGCGCCCGCGAAGGAGGGTCTCCTCCGGCGCTTCCTCAAGCACTTCAACGACGTGCTGATCTACGTGCTGCTGGCGGCCGCGGCAATCACGGCCGCGCTCGGCCACTGGATCGACACCGGCGTCATTCTCGGCGTGGTGGTCATCAACGCGATCATCGGCTTCGTCCAGGAAGGCAAGGCCGAGGCGGCGCTCGAGGGCATCCGCAAGATGCTGTCGGTGCACGCCCACGTTCGCCGCGACGGGCGCTGGCGCGCGATCGACGCCGACCAGCTCGTCCCCGGCGACGTCGTCCGCCTGCGCTCGGGCGACCGCGTCCCCGCCGACCTGCGCCTGTTCGAGGCCACCAACCTGCGCATCGAGGAATCCGCGCTCACCGGCGAATCGGTGCCGGCCGACAAGGGCACCGACGCGGTCGATGCCGATGCCGGCGTGGGCGACCGCCTGGGCATGGCCTTCTCCGGCACCCTTGTCGCCGCCGGCCGCGGCAGCGGCGTGGTGGTGGCCACCGGCGGCGATACCGAGCTCGGCCGCATCAACCGCCTGATCGCCGAGGTCGAGACCCTGCAGACCCCACTCACCCGCCAGATGGGGCGCTTCAGCAAGCTGCTGTCGATCGTCATCGTCGCGCTCGCGCTGCTGATGCTGGCGATCGGCGCCGGGGTGCACCGGCAGCCGCTCGCCGAAGTCTTCCTCGCCGCGATCGGCTTCGCGGTGGCGGCGATCCCCGAGGGCCTGCCCGCGATCCTCACCATCACGCTGGCGCTCGGCGTGCAGCGCATGGCGCAGCGCAACGCGATCACGCGCAAGCTGACCGCGGTCGAGACGCTCGGCTCGGTGACCGTGATCTGCTCGGACAAGACCGGGACGCTGACCCGGAACGAGATGACCGCGCGCCACGTCGTCACCCGCGGCGGCTTCTACGAAGTCAGCGGCACCGGCTACCGTCCCGAAGGCGAGATCACCCTGGAGGGCAAGGTCGCCGGCCTCGCGGACCACGGTCACCTGCACGCGCTGATCGAGGTGATCGCGGTCGCCAACGACACCCACCTCGCCGAGGAAGACGGCCAGTGGAAGGTCACCGGCGAGCCCACCGAGGGCGCGCTGCGCACCCTCGCCCACAAGGCCGGCTTCGACGCCGGCACCCACGAACGCCACGCCAGCATTCCCTTCGAGTCGGCCAACAAGTTCATGGCCACGCTCAACACCGCGCCCGGCGGGGTGCGCCGCATCCTGCTCAAGGGCGCGCCCGACCGCCTGCTCGACCGCTGCCACCTCGAGCTCGGCGCAACGGGCGGATTCGAGGCGCTCGACCGCGCCTTCTGGGAGGCGCAGATCGAGGCGCTGAGCGCCGAGGGCCTGCGCGTGCTCGCCGCCGCCACCCGCGAGGTGGGGCACGACAAGGACGCGCTGGCGCTCGAGGACCTCGAGGAGGACATGGTCTTCCTCGGCCTCATCGGCATCATCGACCCGCCGCGGCCGGAGGCGATCGACGCCATCCGCTCCTGCCACGCGGCCGGCATCCGCGTGAAGATGATCACCGGCGACCACGCCGGCACCGCGCGCGCAATCGGCATCGAGATGGGCCTCGGTACGGCGGGGTCGCTGAAGGTGATCACCGGCGCCGAGATCGAGGCCGCCAGCGACGAGGACCTGCAGCGGATCGTCCAGCACTGCGACATCTTTGCCCGCACCAGCCCCGAGCACAAGCTGCGCCTGGTCAAGGCCCTGCAGGCGCGTGGCGAGGTAGTGGCGATGACCGGCGACGGCGTCAATGACGCGCCTGCGCTCAAGCGCGCCGACGTCGGCGTGGCGATGGGCATCAAGGGCACCGAGGCCACCAAGGAAGCCGCCGAGATCGTGCTCGCCGACGACAACTTCTCCACCATCGAGCGCGCGATCGAGGAAGGCCGCACGATCTACGACAACCTGAGGAAGGCCATCCTCTTCATCCTGCCGACCAACGGCGCTCAGGGCCTCGTCATGCTCGCCGCGGTGGTTCTCGGCCTCACCCTGCCACTGACGCCGGTGCAGATCCTGTGGGTGAACATGGTGGTCGCGGTGACGCTGGCGCTCGCGCTCGCCTTCGAGCCGGCAGAACCGGGCGTCATGGAACGCCCACCGCGCAAGCCGGGCACCCCGATCATGGACGCGAGGATGCTCTGGCGGGTGGGTTCCGTTTCGCTGCTCATCGGCGGCGCCACCATCCTGTCCTTCGAGTACGCGCTCGCACAGGGGATGGAACTGGCCGCCGCGCGCACCCTCGCGGTCAATACGCTGGTGGTGGCGCAGGCCTGTTACCTGTTCAACAGCCGCTTCCTCACCGCGTCCAGCCTGGCGCCCGCGCGCATGCTGACCAACCCCGGCGCGATCGTCTCGGTCGCAACGCTCGGCCTGCTCCAGCTCGGCTTCGTCTACCTGCCGGTGATGAACGCCTGGTTCGGCACCACCCCGCTACCGCTCGATCATTGGGGCGCGCCGCTGGTGACCGGGGTGCTGGTGTTTCTCGTCATCGAGGGCGAGAAGGCCGCGCTGCGCAGGCCGCGGCGCTGACACCCGGCCGGCCCGCCGCGGCTCATCCGCTCCGGCCCGACACTTCCCGCCACCCCAGGCTGAGCCAGGCGCCGAGCAGGCCCGCGCCACCCAGCAGCGCGAGCGTGGCCTCAACCGACACGGTGGCGGCCACGCCGCCGATCACGCCGGAGAGCAAGAGCAGCAGGCCGATCACCGAATTGCTCACGGCAACGTAGTCGGTGCGGCGGTTGCCCTCGGCCATGTCCACCAGATAGGTCTTGCGGCCGAGTCGGACGCCGGCGTGCGCGATGCCCAGCCCGAAGAAGGCGAGCGGATAGAACCAGAGCGCGGCCCAGGCCGGCATCGGCAGCCACGACCACAGCGCCACGGCCAGGGTCAGCGCCCCCGCCAGCGCGCACGCTGCCGCGAACACCTTGCGGCTGGAACGGTCGGCCCAGCGCCCCCAGACCGGCGAGCTCAGCAGCCCGGCCAGTCCCTCGACGGCGATGAACACGCCGAGCAGGGCGAGCGCATCACCCAGCTCCGCCCGCGCTAGCGCCACGTAGAAGGGCGCCGCGAGGCCAGAGCCCATGGCGAGCGCGCGCGCAAGGACGAATGCGCGAAAGGGGCGATCGTCGCGCAGCAGGGCGAGGCGGGACACGGCCTCCACGATGCCGTTCGCCCCCCCCTCGGTGGCACCCGGCTGCTCGACGATGCGGCCGAACACCGCAGCCGCAGCCAGCCACAGCAGTGCGCCGCCCACCAGCAGCCCGGCGAACAGGACAGGCGAGCCCTCCCCCTGCAGGCCACCCAGCGCCAGGCCGACGCCGAGCGCCGCGAGCCCGGACAGCGCACTGATCCAGCCCGACAAGCGCCCGCGCCGCGTCTTCGGAATGGTCTTGCCCTGAACGTCCTTGTAGGCCACCGAGCACGCCCCGCGCGCGAGGCTGAACAGCACCAGCAGCCCCACCACCGCCGCGCCCGCCGGCGCGCCCTGCAGCGCCAGCGCCGCCCAGCCCATGGCGAGCAGGCACAGGCCCTGCAGCACGCCCCCCCAGACCCACACCCACTTGCGCACCGGCTGGCGGCGCACCACCGCACCGATCAGCATCTGCGGCAGCATCGAGCCCGACTCCCGGATCGGCACGAGCAGGCTCAGCATCCAGCCCGGCGCACCGAGTTGCAGCAGCAACCAGGGCAGCGTCGTCTTCGCGCTGGCGAGGCGGTCGGCGAGGCTGGAGAGCGTATTGGCGAGCAGCGTGCGGAAGAAGTTGCCGGGCGACTCCCGGCACGCCGCCTCGCTGATCGCCGCGCACACGCGTCCCTCGTCGTCCTCGGCGAGGCGCTCGTAAAGGCTTTCCATCCATTCGGGATGTCGCGGCATCGGCAATCTCCTGCACTCGCGGCGCCGCGCGGCGGCGCACGCAACGGCATTCCCTGATCATGCACACCGCGGCCACGCGGCCGCCGGATCATCTTAAACTGGCAGCTCAGCCGGCCCCAACCCCGTTCCGGGGCCCGTCCGCAGGCACCCTGCCCACGCACTTCGCGCAAGGCTCAGATGACCCAGGACCAACTGCTGATTCTCCTCATCCTGTCCATCGCCGTGGCGATGTTCCTCCATGGGCGCTGGCGGCACGACATGGTGGCGACCGGCGCCCTGCTCGCCTGCGTGCTCGCCGGCCTGATCCCGCCCCAGGAAGCCTTCTCCGGCTTTGCCCACCCGGCGGTGGTCACCGTGGCCTGCGTGCTCGTGCTCTCGCGCGGCCTGCAGGTCTCGGGCACGGTCGACGCGCTCGCCGCCAGACTGCTGCCGGCCAGGGCCGGCATCCTGCTCAGCCTCGCCGCGCTCGTCGGTCTGGGTGCGCTGCTCTCGGGCTTCATGAACAACGTCGGCGCGATGGCCCTGCTCATGCCGGTGGCGATGCAACTGGCCACGCGCCTCGAGCTCCCCCCCGGCAGGGTGCTGATGCCGCTCGCCTTCGGCACCATCCTCGGCGGCATGACGACCATGATCGGCACCCCGCCCAACCTGATCGTGTCCGGATTTCGCGCGCAGACGGGGGCGGGCAGCTTCGCCATGTTCGACTTCACGCCGATCGGCCTCGCCGTCGCGGTGGTCGGCACGCTGTTCATCGTGCTGCTCGGCTGGCGCCTGGTGCCCGCGCGCGAGAAGGCGAGCACCGAGGGCTTCGAGACCGGCGCCTACGTCACCGAGGTCCGCGTCGTGCCCGACAGCAAGGCGGCGGGGCTGTTCCTGCGCGAGATCGAGGCCCGCCTCGACGAGGCCGGCGCGCAGATCATCGGCCTGGTGCGCAACGAGGTGCGCATGACCGCCCCGCAGTCGAGCCGCAAGGTGCTGGCGGGCGACATCCTGGTCATCGAGGCCGATGTCGAGGCCCTGCCCGAAGTGCTGTCCACGCTTGGTCTCCAGCTTGAGGAGGCCGGCTCATCGCGCGCGGACGCGGCGCAGCAGGACGGGGAAGACGCGGAGCAGGACGGCCAGCACAAGGAGAAGGGCAAGGGGCCGCGAGACCCGCGTGACAAGGGGGAAACCGTGCTTGACGAGGGGACGCAGGAGGACGAAAAGGGCGCAGCCCGCGCCGACGCCGAGGTGACGCTGATGGAGCTGGTCGTTCGCCCCGAGGCCGTGCTGATCGGTCGCTCGGCCCGCGATCTGTCGCTGCGCACCCGCTACGGACTGAACCTGCTTGCCGTGTCGCGCAACGGCAACCGATCGAAGTCGCGCCTGAGGACGCTCAAGATCCAGGCTGGCGACCTGCTGCTGATGCAGGGCCCGCTCGAGGCGCTCACGGAGTTCGCCGCGGATTCGGGCTGCGTGCCCCTGGCCGAGCGCGAGTTGCGCATCCCCGACCGGCGCAAGGCGTGGACGGCCGGCGCGATCATGCTGTTCGCGGTCGGCGGCGCCGCGCTGGGCCTGCTGCCGGCGGCCATCTCCTTCGCGCTCGGCGTGCTCGCCTCGATGGCCCTGCGCACCATCCCGCTGCGCTCGGTCTACGAGAGCATCGACTGGCCGGTCATCGTGCTGCTCGCCGCGCTGATCCCGGTCGCGGGGGCGATGGAATCGAGCGGCACCGCCGACCTGATCGCGCATGCGCTGCTCGACGGCGTGGCGCAGGGCAACGCCATCTTCGCCCTCACCCTGGTGCTCATCGTCACCATGTTCCTGTCCGACCTGATGAACAACGCCGCCACTGCGGCCGTCATGTGCCCGATCGCGATCGGCACCGCCGCGGCGCTCGGCGTCAACGCGGACGCCTTCCTGATGGCGGTCGCGATCGGCGCCTCGTGCGCCTTCCTCACCCCCATCGGCCACCAGAACAACACCCTGATCCTCGGCCCCGGCGGCTTCGGCTTCGGGGACTACTGGCGGCTCGGCCTGCCGCTCGAAGTGCTCGTGGCAGCGGTCTCGATCCCGCTGCTCGTCCTCGTCTGGCCGCTCTGAGGAACACGCCATCGCCATGAGCAAGCACGCCACCGCCGACGCCCCGCCTCCGCCCCCCCCACTGTGGCGGATCGTTCCGACCGCGGACTACGAGGTCCCCGCCGACTCGCAGCCGGCCACGCTGCAGCGCCGCTGGCACGCGCTCGTCCATCTGCTGTTCGGCGAGGCCGATGACGACGCCCAGCCTGCCCGGGCCGAGGCCGACCTGCGCGCGCTGCCCCAGCTCCGCCTCGCCAATCTCGCGCCGCCGATCGACTGGGCACCGGCCGCACGCGCCCTGGATGCGCTGGAGACGCCGGACCGCGATCGGGCATCCCCGGTGCGGCTCTTCATCGGCCAGCCGTACTGCGAGCATGCGGCGATCCTCGCGCACTGGGCGCAGGAGCACGGCGCCGTCGTGATCCAGCCGCCCACCACCGGGCAGATTCTCGCCGGCGATCGACGCTGGCTCGACGAACTGGGGCCCTGCGCGGACCGCCCCTGGGTCCTGCCCGAGCTCGAGCGCTGCTTCCTGCGTCATGCCAGCGGACTGGATCTGGTCCGCGGCTTCCTCGCGCGCGCCCTGTCGGGGGCGCTCGGCCCCGGCCTGATCGGCTGCGACAGCTGGGCGCTGGCCTTCATCGAGCGCATCTCGCCCTTGCCCGGCACGCCCACGCTGACCCTGCAGGCCTTCGACGGCCTCGCCCTCACCCGCTATCTGATGCGCCCCGATCGCGGGCACGTTCGCTTCCTGAGCGCGCGCAGCGGCGAACCCCTGATGCCCGAGGACGCCGGCGACGGCGATGACCGTCAGGGCGCAGAAACCGCCTGCGCGGAACTGCGCCAGCTCGCCGCCCACTGCCGCGGCAACCCGGGCCTGGCCTGGCACTACTGGCGTGCGCGCCTGCGCGCGGCGCCCGAACGCGGACAGCAGTCGCATGCGGCGGACGGCCACCGCGACACGCCGGCCGCCGAGGACGGCCAGCGCCTTGCCGCAGCCGACGACGTGGTCTGGGTCGCTCCCGGCATCCGGACCCCCACGCTGCCGGCCGAGTCAGGCGAGGACGTGGCCTTCCTGCTCCACGCCCTGCTCCTGCACCGCGGACTGGAGGACGGCGTGCTCGCCGCGCTGCAGCCCATCCCGGAAGGGCGGCTGCAGTCTCACCTGCTCCGGCTGCAGGCGCTCGACCTGCTGGTACGCGACGGCGTGCGCTGGCAGGTGGCACCGCTCGCCTATCCGACGGTGCGCGAATTCCTGCGCAGCCGCAGCTACCTCACGGACGGTTTCCGACCATGACCGATGACGACCCCCGGCTTGCCCGCCTGTTCAACGAACTCGATCGCGGCGACTGGCTCGAGCTCGCGCTGATCCTCGCCGCAGCGATGGTGCTGATCCGCGTCGTGCAGCGCACCCTGCCCTGGATCGCCAACCGCCTGCACGGGCGCCCGCGCCATTACCTGCTGGCCTCGGTGCCCCTGCTGCGCCTGCTGCTGATCGGCATCGCCCTGGTGCTGATGCTGCCGATCCTGATCGAGCCCTCGATGCAGAACATGGTGGCGCTGCTCGGCGCCGCCGGCCTGGCGATCGGCTTCGCCCTCAAGGACTACGTCAGCAGCCTCATCGCCGGCGTGGTCTCGGCCTTCGAGCAGCCCTACCGACCCGGCGACTGGATCGAGCTCGACGGTCATTATGGCGAGGTCGTGCATGTGGGCATGCGCACCGTGGCGCTGGTCACCGCCGACGACGACACCATCACCGTCCCCCACCTCAAGCTGTGGTCCTCGGCAGTGCGCAACGCCAACAACGGCAGCCCGGTGCTGCAATGCGCGGCGCTCTTCCATGTACACCCGGAGCACGACGCACGCCGCGCGCGCGCGGCGCTCGAGGACGTGGCGATGACCAGCCCCTACCTGTACTTCGACGCCCCGGTCACGGTCGTCGTGCAGGAGCAGACCTGGGGCACCCAATACATGATCCGCGCCTACCCGGTCGATCCGCGCCAGCAGTTCCGCTTCGTTTCCGATCTCACGGTGCGCGGACGCGAGGCACTGTCCCGCGTCGGCGCCCGGCCGCTGCTGCCGCAGGTATCCTTGCGCGCATGAACGACGCCACGAAGAGTCCCGACGCCGGCGCGGACAACCGTCCGCGCTCGCTCAGCGAGCAGATCGTCAAGGCGCTCGCGGAAGGCCGCAACAAACGCGTGCGCAAGCTCGCGCAGCGCATGCACCCGGCCAAGATCGCCGCGCTGCTCGAGCGCCTGTCGCCGGCCCAGCGCCTCGCGCTCTGGCAGCAGGTCGGCGACCCGCTCGAGCAGCGCGTGCTCGGCCATCTGAGTGCCGAACTGCGTCCGACCCTGATGCGCGAGTCGCGCGAGGACGCCGAGCATGCGATCGACGCCGACGCCAGCGGCCGCCCGCCGGCAGAGCAGGCCGACGCCAGGAGCGAGCTGCAGGCGCTGATGGAGGCGCTCGAGGCCGGCAAGCTCAAGCGCGTCGGCAAGCTGCTTCATCGCATGCACCCGGCCAAGGTCGCCGGCCTGCTCGAGGCGCTGCCGCCGGCCGAACGCAGCCAGGCCTGGAGCATGGTGGAGACCGAACGCGCCGGCCGCGTGCTCAGCTTCCTGCACGACGAGATCAGCACCGCGCTGGCGCAGGAACTCGACCTCGACGACCTCATCGCCGCCGTCCAGCACCTCGAGCTCGACGACCTCGTCGATCTCATCCAGACCCTGCCGCAGGCGCTCGGCAGCCGGCTGGTGCTCGCCACGACCGGCGCGCGCCGGGAACAGCTCGAGTCGATGCTGTCCTACCCGGAGGAGTCCGCCGGCGGCCTGATGAACGCCGACGCCATCGAGGTGCGCGCCGACGTCAAGGCCGGCACCGTGCTGCGCTACCTGCGTCTGCTCGAGACCCTGCCGCCGCAGACCGACATGCTCATGGTGGTCGACCGCGGGGGGCACTACCAGGGCGCGCTGCGCCTGTCCGCGCTGGTCACCGCCAGCCTCGACACCCGGGTCGCGGCGCTGATGCAGACCGACATCGCCGGCATCGCGGTCGGCACCGACAGCCGCGAGGTCGCCCGCCTGTTCCAGGATCTCGACCTGATGTCGGCGCCGGTGGTCGATGATGCGGGGCGGCTGATCGGCCGCATCACCGTCGACGACGTGGTCGACCTTATCCGCGAGGACTCCGATCGCACGGTGATGCAGATGGCGGGCCTGGACGACGAGGCCGACATGTTCGCCCCGGTGCTGGTGAGCTCGCGCCGGCGCGCGGTCTGGCTGGGCATCAACCTGCTCACCGCCTTTCTCGCCGCCTGGGTGATCGGCCAGTTCCAGGGCACCCTCGAGCAGCTCGTCGCGCTCGCGGTGCTGATGCCGATCGTCGCCAGCATGGGCGGCATCGCCGGCAGCCAGACGCTCACCCTGGTCATCCGCGGCCTCGCCCTCGGCCAGGTGCAGAAGGGCAACGTGCGCGTGCTGCTCAACCGCGAGATCGGCGTCTCGATCCTCAACGGCCTGCTGTGGGCCGCGGTGGTGGCTGCGCTGGCGGTGGCTTGGTTCGGCGACTGGGGCATCGGCGGCGTGATCGCGGCGGCGATCCTGCTGAACCTGCTGTGCGCCGCGCTCGCCGGGCTGGCCATCCCGCTCATCCTCGAGCGCATGGGCATCGACCCCGCGCTCGCCGGCAGCGTGATCCTCACCACCGTGACCGACGTGGTCGGCTTCTTCGCCTTCCTCGGGCTGGCGACCGTGCTGCTGCTGTGAGCGCGCGACGCGCCCGCCCTTCCGGCCTGCCCAGGCTTCAACCCGACACCCAAGCGGAGCCCCCAATGAGCAAGCAAGAACCGATCGACATCGCCGCCTTTCGCGTCACCGGCGGCAGAAAGCTGGACCTCGCCGACTGGCCGACGAAGGTGGCGCCGTTCTACGCCGGCAAGACCGACTACAAGGACCGCCTCGAAGCCGGCACCGCGCGCCTGAGCGAGCTCCAGGAGCGGCTCTACGCCCACGACCGCTATTCCCTGCTGGTGATCTTCCAGGCCATGGACGCCGCCGGCAAGGACGGTGCCATCCGCCACGTCATGTCGGGGGTCAATCCGCAGGGCTGCCAGGTGTTCAGTTTCAAGCATCCGAGCGCCACCGAGCTCGATCACGACTTCCTGTGGCGCACCCACCTCGCGCTGCCCGAGCGCGGCCGCATCGGCATCTTCAACCGCTCGTACTACGAGGAGGTGCTGATCGTGCGCGTGCTACCCGAGATCCTGCAGGGGCAGAAGCTGCCCGCGGACACCCTGGCCGCAGCGGATTTCTGGGATGGCCGGCTGCGCTCGATCGCCGATGCCGAAGCCCATCTGCACCGCAACGGGACCCGCATCGTCAAGATCTTCCTGCACCTGTCCAAGGATGAGCAGCGCGACCGCCTGATCGCGCGCATCGACGATACCGAGAAGAACTGGAAATTCGACGAAGGCGACATCGAGCAGCGCCAGCACTGGGACGCGTACATGGCCGCCTACGCCGACTGCCTGGGCGCCACCGGCACGCCCGACAGCCCGTGGTACGTGGTGCCGGCCGACGACAAGAAGAACGCCCGCCTGATCGTGTCGCAGATCCTGGTCGACACCCTGGAGACGCTCGACCTGCGCTACCCGCCGACCAGCACCGAGCGCCGCGCGAAGCTGCTCGAGATCCGCCGTCAGCTCGCGGCCGGCGAGGTGTGAGCGGCGCCCTCGCGCACCGTCCACTCCACCACCTCGGCCGCCAGGCGGTCGCTGGCCACGCCAAAGGACTGCACCACGGCGGGTAGGGCGACATCGCTCGCCGGCGCGCGCGCCTCGAAGCTGCGGCTGGCGACGATGCGCCGCGAGGCCGTATGCACCAGGCGCGCGTCCAGGCGGACCACCGCCTCGGGGCGGCCGTCGCGGTACTCGCTCTGGAAGGCGCGCAGGTCGCTGTCGAGCTCGAAGTCGGCCTGCAGCTGGCGGTCGTCGCTGCTCAAGGCGGCCACCCGGCCGTCGGCGCGGAAGGCGTCGAGCAGGCGGTTGCGCACCAGCACCGGCGCGGGGTCGCTCCAGCCCGCACCCTTGTACACGCTCACCCGGTTGTGCTCGGGCACGACGACGATGCGCTGGCCCGAAAGGTGCACACCGGCCGCCGGACGTGCGATGCGCAGCGAACCCAGCGCCGCTTGCGCGTGGGCGCCGGGCGTCACCGCCGCCGGCAACAGATAGACGTCGACCGGCTCGCCCGTGGGCAGGATCGTGCACGCCTGCAGCAGCAGGGCGGCGCCGAACGCGGCCCCGAGCGCAGCCCGGCTGGCTGGGCGATTGGAGGGATTCATGGCGTGAACTCCTTGGTCGGTTCGAGGCCGAGCAGGTAGTCGGCGGGTCGGTCTTCGAGCTGGCGGGTGATCGCGCGCAGCGAGGCGAGCGTGGTGCGCAGCTCGGCCACCGCCGGACCGATCTCCGCCAGCCCGCGCATGCCGCCGTCGAGGTGCTCGCGATTGTCCGCCACCAGGCGCTCGACGCTCACCATCGCGCGCTCGAAGGCCTGCATCGAGGTGCGCGCGCTGTCGAGCGTCTGCGCACCCTGCGCCTCGACCAGGCGGCTGGCCGAGCCGAGCATGCGGGTGGCCTCGGCCAGCGCGGTGTTGGCGGTCCGGCTCGCCTGGGTGATCTCGCGCAGCGCCGCGCTCACGTCGTCGCGCTGCGACGCGAGCGCGGCGGTGGTCTGCTCCAGGTTCTCCAGCGTACGGCCGATGGTGGCGACGTTCTCGGGCGAGAACAGCGCACGCGCCTGCACCATCAGCTCGTTGACGTTGGTTACGGCGTCCTCGCCATCGGCGAGCAGGCGGCTGAACGGCGAGGGCGCGGCGATGATCTGCGGCACGCTGCCGTCCTCGGCCACCAGCTTGGTGCTGTTCGGGTCGTCACCGCTGGTGAGACGGATCATCGTCAGCCCGGTGATGCCGGCCGGCACCAGGCGCGCGCGCGTGTCGCTGCGCACCGGCGCCGAGCTGTCGACGCGCACGCGGGCGATCACGCGGTGGGCATCGTCCGGATCGAGACGCAGGCTGACGACGTCGCCGATCTTGATGCCGTTGAACTCCACCGTGCCGCCCTGGGAGAGCCCGGATACCGCCTCGCGGAACACGATGTCATAGACCTCGAACTGGCGGTCGGCGTCGCTCTTGCCGAGCCACAGCGTAAACAGCAAGGCGGCGCCGACGACGACGACGGTGAACAAGCCGATCAGCACGTGATGGGCGCGGGTTTCCATGTCAGGTTTCCTCCCTTGCTGCGGTCGCGGCCCGCGCGCCGGCCACCGCAGCGGCGGCGGCGCGGCCGCGCGGGCCGTGGAAGTATTCGCGGATCCAGGCGTCGTCGGTGGCGGCGACTTCGTCCAGGCCGGCATTGACCAGCACCTTCTTCTGCGCCAGCACGGCGACGCGGTCGGTGATGGTGTAGATGGTGTCGAGATCGTGGGTGACGATGAACACCGTGAGCCCGAGCGCATCGCGCAGGGTCAGGACGAGCTGGTCGAAGGCCGCGGCGCCGATCGGGTCGAGGCCGGCGGTGGGTTCGTCGAGGAAGAGGATGTCGGGATCGAGCGCGAGCGCGCGTGCCAGCGCCGCGCGCTTGACCATGCCGCCCGACAGGTCGGAGGGGAACTTGTCACCGGCGATCGCCGGCAGCCCGGCCAGCGCAATCTTGAGCGCGGCCAGCTCCGCCGCCTCGCGCCGCGACAGGCCGGCATGCTCGATCAGCGGCAGCGCCACGTTCTCGGTCACGGTCAGCGACGAGAACAGCGCGCCCTTCTGGAACAGCACGCCGAAGCGGCGCTCGACCGCCTTGCGGCGGGCGTCGGGCAGGCCCAGCAGGTCCTCGCCGAACACCCGCACGCTGCCCGCACGCGGCCTGTTCAGGCCGACGATGGTGCGCAGCAGCACCGACTTGCCGGTGCCCGAGCCGCCCACCACGCTGAGGATCTCGCCGCGACGCACGTCGAGATCGAGTTCGTCATGCACGACCTGGGCGCCGAACTGGTTGCGTACGCCGCGTACCTCGACGATGTTGTCTGCGGGCCTGGCGGCCGCATCCCTCACCGCGCTCACCACCCCATCTCCATGCAGAACAGCGCAGCGATCGCATCGACGACGATCACCACGAAGATCGACTGCACCACCGCCGAGGTCGTGTGCTCACCCACCGACTGCGCGCTGCCCTCGACACGGAAACCCTCCAGGCAGCCGATCACCGCGATCAGGAAGGCGAAGATCGGCGCCTTGGCCATGCCGACCCAGAAGTGGATGAGACCGACGTTGTCCTGGATGCGCGACAGGAACAGCACCGGCGAGATGTCGAGCTTCACCGCCGAGACCAGCATTCCGCCGACCAGCCCCGACAGCATCGCGACGAAGCTCAGGATCGGCAGCGCGATCAGCAGCGCATACACGCGCGGCAGCACGAGCAGCTCGACCGGGTCGAGGCCGAGCACGCGGATGGCGTCGATCTCCTCGTTGGCCCGCATCGAGCCGATCTGCGCGGTGAACGAGCTCGCGGTGCGGCCGGCAACGATGATCGCCGCCAGCATGACGCCGAACTCGCGCAGGAAGGAGTAGGCCACCAGCTCGACGGTGAAGATGCTGGCGCCGAAGCTTGCGAGCACGGTGGCGCCGAGAAACGCCACCACCGCGCCGACCAGGAAGGTGAGCAGGGCGATGATCGGCACCGCGTCGAGACCGGTGCGCTCGAGGCTGGCGACGAGCGCGGTGACACGCCAGCGCCTCGGCTGCACCGCCACCCGCAGCGCGGTCTCGAGGATCAGGCCGATGAAGCCGGTCAGTCCGGTGACATGGCGCCAGAACACCAGCATGGCGTGGCCGATCTGGGCAAGCAGGTCGCCGAGCGCGCTGCCGCCGCCGGCTGCCGGAACGCGCTCGCGGCCCTCGATCGCCTCTGCCACCGCCTTCAGCAGCGCGCGACGCTCGGACGGCAGTGCGCCGGGGTCGGCAAGCAGCGCCGCCACCCGCTCGGCCCCGAGCAACGCATGCAGCAGCCCCGCGCCCGCCGTGTCGAGCGCACCGAGCTGGCTGAGGTCGAGTCGCGTTGCGGCATCGAGGCGGGTGTGCAGGCCCGCGCCGCGCGCCCGCAGCGCCGCGTGGTGCGCCAGCGTCCAGTCGCCCGACACGCGCAACAGCGCACCGTCGTCGGCGATGACGAGTTCGGCGTCACCCGGACGGGGCGCGCGAGAATCGGCGTGTTCGGAATCCCTTGGCATGCATTGCGGCTCGGTCGGCGAGACGAGGATGGTACAACAGCGCTCGCTAGCGTTTGATGCACTGCAGCCAAAGGGCGCACAATTCATCCTGACGGAATCGGCCATTCAGCTGCGGCGCCGAAGGCCCGCAAGTTGCCAGCGGCGATGCACGGCAACATGCCGACGGCGTCCCGAGCGGCGTCATCCCGAGGTGACCTTCATGAACACGACACAACGCAGCCGGCTCGCCTGGTTGGGCGCCGGCGTTCTCGTCCTCGTCGCGGCCGCTGCCTGGCAGCTCCTCCGCCCCCCACCCGACGATGGCAGCTTCGTGCGCGGCAACGGCCGCATCGAGGCGACCGAGGTGGACGTCGCCGCCAAGGCGCCCGGCCGCGTGGACGCGATCCTGGTCAACGAGGGCGACTTCGTCTCCCGCGACGACGTGATCGCGCGCATGGACGTGAAGGCCCTGCAGGCGCAGCTCGCCCAGGCCCGGGCGGAGGTCGCCAACGCCAGCAGCGCCCGCGAGACCGCGCGCGCGCTGGTCGCCCAGCGCGAAGCCGACGTCGCGATGGCAGAGGCGGTGCTGGTGCAGCGCCGCGCCGAGCTCGACCTTGCGCGCAGCACCGCGGCGCGCTCGCGGGCGCTGCTCGCCGATCGCGCCACCTCGGCGCAGAAGGTGGAGGACGATGCCGCCCGCGCGCGCAGCGCCGAGGCCAACATCAGTGTGGCCCAGGCCCAGATCGCCGCCGCCCGCGCCGGCGTGCGCGCGGCCGAGGCGCAGGTGCAGCAGGCCGCAGCGGCGATCGGCGCCGCCGAGGCCGTGGTCGCCCGCCTGCAGACCGAGATCGCCGACAGCGAACTGCGTGCGCCGCGCAGCGGCCGCGTGCAGTACCGCGTGGTGCAGCCGGGCGAGGTGGTGGCCGGCGGCGGCAAGGTGGTGAGCCTGGTCGACGTCGGCGACGTCTACATGACCTTCTTCCTGCCCGAGAGGGCCGCCGGCAGGGTGGCGCTCGGCAGCGAGGTGCGCATCGTGCTGGACGCCGCCCAGCATCTCGTGATCCCCGCCAAGGTGTCCTACGTCGCCAGCGTCGCCCAGTTCACGCCCAAGACCGTGGAGACCCAGAGCGAGCGTCAGAAGATGGTGTTTCGCGTCAAGGCGCGCATCGACCCCGAGTTGCTGGCGAGGCACGCGGAGCAGGTCAAGACCGGCCTGCCCGGCGTGGCCCACCTGCGTCTGAACGCGCAGCGCGCGTGGCCGCCCGAGCTCGAGGTGAGGCTGCCGTGAGCGCCGGACGCGACGACGCGCCGCCGTGCGAGGCCGGGGACACGGGCGCACGGAGCACGCATGCCGCGCCACCGGTCGCCCGCCTCGTCGACGTCGATCACCGCTATGGCGACACGCGCGCCGCCGACGCGCTCACGCTGGACATCCCGGCCGGCCGCATGGTCGGCTTCATCGGCCCCGACGGCGTCGGCAAATCCACCTGGCTCGGCATCATCGCCGGTGCGCGCAGGATCCAGCGCGGCAGGGTGGAAGTGCTCGGTGGCGACATGGCGGACGTCCGCCACCGCGCCCGCGTCTGCCCGCGCATCGCCTACATGCCGCAGGGCCTGGGCAGGAACCTCTATCCCACGCTGTCGGTGTTCGAGAACATCGACTTCTTCGGCCGCCTGTTCGGCCAGCCCGCGGCCGAACGTCGGCAGCGCATCGACGCGCTGCTCGCCGCCACCGGCATGGCCGCCTTCGCCGACCGTCCGGCCAACAAGCTCTCGGGCGGCATGAAGCAGAAGCTCGGACTGTGCTGCGCGCTGATCCACGACCCCGACCTGCTGATCCTGGACGAGCCCACCACCGGCGTCGATCCGCTCTCGCGCCGGCAGTTCTGGCAACTGATCGACCGCATCCGTGCCGACCGTCCGCACATGAGCGTGCTGATCGCCACCGCCTACATGGAAGAGGCCGAGGGCTACGACTGGCTGGTGGCGGTCGATGCGGGCCGCGTGCTCGCCACCGGCACACCCGACGCGCTGCGCGCGGCCGGCGGCGCCGACACGCTCGAGGAGGCCTTCATCGCCCTGCTGCCCGAAGCCCGCCGCCGCGACCATCGCCGGCTGGAGATCCCGCCGATCGCGCGCGGAGAGGTGGTCATCGAGGCGCGCGGGCTGCAGATGCGGTTCGGCGATTTCGTCGCGGTGGATGACGTCAACCTCGCCGTGCGTCGCGGCGAGATCTTCGGCTTCCTCGGCTCCAACGGCTGCGGCAAATCGACCACCATGAAGATGCTCACCGGCCTGCTCGAGCCCAGCGCCGGCGAGGCCCTGCTGCTCGGGCGCCGGCTGGACGCGACCAACATCGAGACCCGTCGCCGCGTAGGCTACATGTCGCAGTCCTTCTCGCTCTACGGCGAGCTCTCGGTGCGGCAGAACCTCGACCTGCACGCGCGCCTGTTCGACCTGCCCACCGACGTAGCCGAGGCGCGCATCGCCGAGCTCGCGCGCCGCTTCGATCTCGCCCCGGTGATGGACGTCCAGCCCGACGCCCTGCCGTTGGGCATCCGCCAGCGCCTGCAGCTCGCGGTGGCGGTGCTGCACCGCCCCGACGTTCTCATCCTCGACGAGCCCACCTCGGGCGTCGATCCGGTGGCGCGCGACCACTTCTGGGAACTGATCGTCGACCTGTCGCGCAAGGACGGCGTGACCATCTTCATCACCACCCACTTCATGAACGAGGCCCAGCGCTGCGACCGCATCTCGCTGATGCACGCCGGTCGCATCCTCGCCAGCGACACGCCGGCCGCGCTCGCCGCGGCACGCGGGTGCGCACGCCTGGAGGACGCGTTCATCACCTATCTGGAGGAAGCGAGCGGCCTCGCGTCCGGCCCGGCAGTCGATGACGACCGGGCTCGCGCCTCCACAGGCCCCCGCGCCGGCGCCGGCACGCACCCGCGCGCGCCCGATGCCCCCTCGGCCCGTCGGGCCGAGCGCCTCGCACGCTTCAGCCTCGCCCGCCTGCTGAGTTTCTCGGCACGCGAGGCCACCGAGCTGCGGCGCGATCCGGTAAGGCTGACGCTGGCGCTGCTCGGCAGCCTGGTGCTGATGCTGGTGATGGGCTATGGCATCACCATGGACGTGGAAGACCTGCACTACGCGGTGCTCGACCACGACCGCAGCGTCGCCAGCCAGAGCTACACCCTGCGCATCGCCGGCTCGCGCTACTTCCTCGAGCAGGCCCCGCTCGAAGGCCACGCCGACCTCGACGCGCGCATGCGCGCGGGCAAGCTGGCGATGGCGATCGAGATCCCGCCCGGCTTCGGCCGCGACCTCGCGCGCGGCAAGGCACCGCAGATCGCCGTCTGGCTGGACGGTTCGATGCCCCTGCGCGCCGAACTCGCGCGCGCCTACGTCGGTGGCGTGCATGCACAGACGCTCGCCGACGTGATCGCCGAATCCGGCGCCGGCCCGGTGCGCGCGCTCGCCACCGTCGAGCCGCGCTACCGCTACAACCCCGAGCTGCTGAGCCTGGTCGCGATGGTGCCCAAGGTGATCCCGCTGCTGCTGGTGTTCATCCCCGCCATGCTCACGGCGCTGGGCGTGGTGCGCGAGAAGGAGCTCGGCTCCATCCTCAACGTCTACACCACGCCGGTGACCCGGCTCGAATTCCTCCTCGGCAAGCAGCTGCCCTATGTCGCGCTGTCGATGTTCAACTTCGCGCTGTTGTTCGCGCTCGCGATCACCTTGTTCCAGGTGCCGTTCAAGGGCAGCTTCCTCGCCCTCGCCGCCGGCGCCCTGCTCTACGTCACGGCCACCACCGGCCTCGGCCTGCTCGCCTCCACGCTCACCGGCAGCCAGGTCGCAGCGCTGGCCGGCACCTCGATCGGCACCCTGCTGCCGGCGATCCAGTTTTCCGGGCTGATGGACCCGGTGAGCGCGCTGGAAGGCGGCGGCTACTGGATCGGCGCGGTCTACCCGACCACGCACTTCCTCACCATCGCCAGCGGCACCTTCTCCAAGGCGCTCGGCTTCGCCGAGCTCGCCGGCTCCTTCGTGCCGCTCGCGCTCGCCATCCCCACCCTCACCCTGCTGTCGGCGCTGCTGCTGAAGAAGCAGGCCAAGTGAGCCCCGCCATGGCCTCCCATCCGCCCCGGACAGACGATCGCAGCCGCGCGCGCCCCCTGCGCAACATCTGGAACCTCGGCATCAAGGAGTTCCGCAGCCTCTCGCGCGACCTCGCCATGGTCTTCCTGATCGTGTTCATGTTCAGCGCCTCGATCTATGCCGACGCCCGCGCCAAGCCCGAGAGTCTCTCGCGCGCCTCGATCGCGGTGGTGGACGAGGACCGCTCGCAGCTCTCCGGGCGCATCATCGCGGCCCTGCAGCCGCCGCAGTTCCTGCCCCCCGAATACGTCGACCTGGCCGACATGGACCGCGGGCTGGACGCCGGCCGCCACACCTTCGTGCTCGACATCCCGCCCGACTTCCAGCGCGACGTCCTCGCCGGCCGCAGCCCGGCGCTGCAGCTCAACATCGACGCCACCCGCCAGAGCCAGGCGCAGACCGGCGCCGGCTATATCCAGAGCATCATCAACGACGAGGTGCGCGCCTTCGTGCAGCGCGTGCGCGCCCCGGCCCCGCAGCCGGTCGAGCTCGTCCCGCGCGCGATGTTCAACCCCAACCTGCAGGCGAGCTGGTTCGCGGCGATCAACGCGATCATCAACAACGTCACCATGCTCGGCATCCTGCTCACCGGCGCGGCCCTGATCCGCGAGCGCGAGCACGGCACCATCGAGCACCTGCTGGTGATGCCGGTGACGCCGCTCGAGATCATGCTGTCCAAGATCTGGTCGATGGGCGTGGTGGTGCTGGTGGCGTCCTCGTTTTCGCTGCAGGTGATGGTGAAGGGCGTGCTCGGCATCACGGTGGCCGGCTCGGCCGTGCTGTTCGGCGCCGGCACTCTGCTCTACCTCTTCGCCGCAGCCTCGATCGGCATCTACATGGGCACGATCGCGCGCAGCATGCCGCAGTTCGGGCTGATGTCCATCCTCGTGCTGCTGCCGCTGCAGATCCTCTCCGGCGGCGTCACCCCGCGCGAAAGCATGCCCGAGGCCATCCAGACCGTCATGGCGCTGACACCGACCACGCACTACGTGTCGCTCGCGCAGTCCATCCTGTTCCGCGGCGCGGGGCTCGAGATGGTGTGGCCAGCGTTCGCGATGGTGACGGCGATCGGCGCGCTGTTCCTCACGCTCGCCCACCACCGCCTGCGCCATACGATCGGGACGATGCAGAACTGAGTCCGGCCCGCCCGGAACATGGAGAAGCCGATGAGCACACCGGAATCGAAGCGGAAGCCCAGAGCGCCGCGACCTGAAGCCGCAAACCCCCGTCCCGGGCGGACACGCCAGGCCCCCACCGGCACCGCATCTGCAGCCTCGGCCCCGGGGGCGCCCGACCGCACGCCTCGCATCTGGCGCAGCCCGGCGATGCCCTTCGCCCCACCGCCCGAACGCAATCCGCTCGACCGCCGCGTGCATGCCGCAATCGCCCGCGCCACCGCCTCGGTGTCACCGATCGCGCTGCTGCTCGCCACCGTGGACTGGGTCGGCCACCTCGCCGTGTCGCCCGGCAAGCGCATGGAGCTCGCCGACCTGGGGCTCGAGCAAGGGCGCCGCCTGGCGCGCTACGCGCAGGCACTCGCCTTCTCGCCCCCGGGCTCGCCCGCGCACGACTGCATCGCGCCGCCCGCGCAGGACCGCCGCTTCACGGCACCGGAATGGCACACCTGGCCGTTCAACCTGCTGCACCAGTCGTTCCTGCTCACACAGGAGTGGTGGGACGCCGCCACCCATGGCGTGGCCGGGGTCTCGCGCCATCACGAGCAGGTCGTCGCCTTCGCCGCGCGCCAGTTGCTCGACATGCTCTCGCCGGGCAACTTCCTGCCCACCAACCCGGTCGTGCTGCGCCAGACGCTCGCCCGCGGCGGCACCAATCTCGCCCGCGGCGCGGTCCATGCGATCGAGGACCTCGGGCGCGCGCTCGCCGGCGCGCCGCCTGCGGGTGCCGAGGACTTCGTCGTCGGCCGCGATGTCGCGGTCACGCCCGGTCGGGTCGTGTTCCGCAACGGCCTGATCGAGCTGATCCAGTACGCCCCGAGCACCGCCACGGTGCACCCCGAGCCGGTGCTGATCGTGCCGGCGTGGATCATGAAGTACTACATCCTCGACCTGTCGCCCCGCAACTCGCTGTTGAAATACCTGGTGGACCAGGGCCACACCGTGTTCTGCATCTCGTGGAAGAACCCCGGCGTTGCCGAGCGCGAGCTCGACATGGACGACTACCTCGAGCTCGGCTTCCACGCCGCGCTCGCTGCGATCAACGCGATCGTGCCCGGGTACAAGGTGCATGCCACCGGCTACTGCCTCGGCGGCACCCTGCTCGCGATCGCCGCCGCGGCGATGGCGCGCGACGGCGACGAGCGGCTGGCGACGATGACGCTGTTCACCGCGCAGACCGACTTCACCGAGCCCGGGGAGCTCGCGCTGTTCATCGACGAGAGCGAGGTCAGCCTGCTCGAGGCGCAGATGGCCGAGACCGGCTACCTGACCGCCGGCCAGATGGCGGGCGCGTTCCAGATCCTGCGCTCGAACGACCTGCTGTGGTCGCGCATCGTCGGCGAATATCTGATGGGCGAGCGTGCGCCGATGAGCGACCTGATGGCCTGGAACGCCGACGCCACGCGCATGCCGGCGCGCATGCACGGCCAGTACCTGCGCCGGCTGTTCCTCAACGACGACCTCAGCGAGGGCCGCTACCCGGTGGGCGGCAAGCCGGTGTCGCTGTCCGACGTCGACGTGCCGGTGTTCTGCGTGGCCACCCAGACCGACCACGTCGCGCCGTGGCGCTCGGTGTACAAGCTGCACTACCTGACGCCGACCGAGATCACCTTCGTGCTCACCAGCGGCGGTCACAACGCCGGCATCGTCAGCGAACCCGGCCATCCACGGCGCGCCTACCAGCTCCTGACCCGGCCCGCAGGCGACAACTACGTGCCGCCCGACGACTGGGTGCGCCGCAGCCCGCAGCACGAGGGCTCGTGGTGGCCGGCCTGGGCCGCCTGGCTGGGCGCGCATTCTGGCGCCCCGTCCGCGCCGCCCGCCCTCGGCGCCCCCGAACGCGGCTATCCCGCGCTGGAGGAGGCGCCCGGGCGCTACGTGCACGAGAAATAGCGAGAGGATCAGCGCCGCCGGCCCGTGGGAGCGGGCTTGCCCGCGAATTGCGCTGGCCGGACCGCTGCGTTCGCGGGCAAGCCCGCTCCCACGAGGGCCTGCGACGGCCTCGGCGCCCGTGGGAGCGGCCTTGGCCGCGAAAGCGGCGCTTGATCTTGCGACATTCGCGGGCAAGCCCGCTTCCACAGACAGTTGCTCCCACGGAACAGCAAGCACAGCCAAGCCATCACGGCGACGCTTACGCTGCGAAGAACACCGGGCGAAGGATCAAGCGCATTTATAGTTGAAGCATTATTTTTTGTTGCGCCGCACAAAAATCACCGCTAGTATTCGAACCGTCTCCTCCACCCTCCTCCTTTGGTGTGGATTTGGCCCGGAAGTCGAAAGACCTCCGGGCTTTTTTCTTTTCAGCGCCCGATCTGCGCATCGCCGTGATTTCGTACCTTGTCAGGCGCTCCCCGCGATGATCATGCGGCGGATCTCCGGTACGCATGAGCCGCAGGACGTCCCGCATTTCAACCTTTGCTGCATGGCACCAAAATCCTCGCCACCCGAGATCGCGGCGCGGATGTCCGACTCGGCCACGTCGAGACAATTGCACACGATCCGTCCCCGTCCGCCCGCGCCCTCGGGCGGCGCGGCCAGCGGCGCGAGCAGCCAGCGTCGCAGCTCAGTGGTCGACTGGCGCTCGACCATCACGTCGCGCAGCCACCCCCCGGCGACCGTCTCGCCGCACAGGCGCAGGCCGACCAGGCGCTCGTTCTCGATCAGCGCACGCTTGCTGACGCCGCGCCGCGCATCGCGGTAGGTCAGCGCCGCGTCCACGTCCAGCCCGGCCAGCGCGTCGAGTTCGTCCAGCCACGCGCCTGGAATCGGCTGCTCATGTGCGACCCGCATCACCACCGCCGCCTCGTCACGGCCAGCGAGCGCGAGCGAGGCGTAGCCAAAGCGCGCCAGCCAGGGCTCCAGCGCCTCGGCGAGTTCGGTGGCCGCACGGTCCGCGGTCTCGACCCGCATCAGCATCAACTGGAAGGGCAGCGCCGCCTTGCCGATGCGCACCGCCGCGTGCTTGAGCTCGGGCTGCTTCGAGAACGGATCGAAGTCGCCCGCCATCAGCGCGTTGACGCCAGCCGAACTGAGCACGTTGCGCCCCCAGTGCATGGCGACGAAGGCCTGCCCGCGGCGCACCTCCTGCGAAGCAAGCGCGCGCAGCACGATCTCGCCGCGCCGGCTCGACACCTTCACCAGCTCGCCGCTCGCCACCTCGAACATGCGCAGGTCGGCCGGATGCAGCTCGATGCGCGCCTCGTCCACATGGCTGTACAGGCGCGCGACCTTGCCGGTGCGGCTCATGCCATGCCACTGGTCGCGCAAGCGCCCGCTGGTGAGCGCGATCGGATACTCCGCATCGGCCTGTTCCGCGGTGGACGCGCCCGCCGGCACCACGAAGCGGGCGCGGCCAGTGGCCGTCGGGAAGCGGCCATCGGCATAGAGGCGCGTGCGGCGCGCTGCATCGGCCACCGCCATCCCCGCCGGAAAGGGCCACTGCTGCGGCCCGGCCGATTCCAGCACGGCGTAGTCGAGTCCGGTGATGTCGAGATCGCGCCCGGCAGTGGTGGCCACGTGCTCGGCGAAGATGTCCTCCACCCCGTCGTAGGCGAAGCGTTCCGCCGCCTGCGGCTTGCCGATCAGGGCGCTGAGGGCCTGCGCGAAGTCGCACACGATGCGCCAGTCCGCGCGCGCCTCGCCCGCCGGCGGCAGCGCGCGATGCACGCGGGTGATACGGCGCTCGGAGTTGGTGACCGTGCCCTCCTTCTCGCCCCAGGTCGCGGCCGGCAGCATCAGGTCGGCGAAGGGCGCGGTCTCGGTGCTGCGGAAGGCTTCCTGCAGCACGACGAAGTCGCAGCGCTGCAGCGCCTCGCGCACCAGCGCCTGCTCGGGCAGCGACTGCGCGGGGTTGGTGCATGCGATCCACAGGGCCTTGATCTTCCCCTCGGCCGCGGCGCGGAACAGCTCGACCGCGGTCAGGCCGGGCTTGTCGGGCACGCTGTCCACGCCCCACAGGCGCGCCACCTCGGCGCGGTGCGCGGGGTTGGCGAGGTCGCGGTGGGCGGACAGCAGGTTGGCCAGCCCGCCGACCTCGCGCCCGCCCATGGCGTTGGGCTGGCCGGTCATCGAGAACGGGCCGCAGCCGGCGCGGCCGATCTTGCCGGTGGCGAGCGAAAGCGCGATCAGCGCGGCGCCGTTGTGGGTGCCGTGGGTCGACTGGTTGAGGCCCTGGCACCACAGCGACATCGCCGCCGGCGCCCGTCCCCACCAGCGCGCGGCGGTGACGATGGCCGCCGCGTCGAGGCCGCACTTCTCGGCGGCCACGGTCGGCGTCACCGCGTCCACATGCGCGCGCAGGGCGTCGAAGCCCTCGGTGTGGGCGGCGACGAAGGCGGTATCGACCAGGCCTTCGCGCAGCAGCACGTGCAGGATCGCGTTGTACAGCCAGATGTCGGTGCCGGGCCGCAGCGCCAGGTGCAGGTCGGCCGCAGCGGCGGTGTCGGTGCGTCGCGGGTCGACCACGATCAGCTTCATGTCCGGCCGCGCCTTCCTCGCCTCCTCGATGCGGCGGAAGGCCACCGGGTGCGCATAGGCCGGGTTGGCGCCGGCGATGAGCAGGCAGTCGGTGTGGTCGAAATCCTCGTAGGCGCAGGGTGGCGCGTCCGCGCCCAGGGTCTGCTTGTAGGCGGCGACCGCGCTCGACATGCACAGGCGCGAGTTGGTGTCGACGTTGTTGCTGCCGATGAGGCCCTTCATGGCCTTGTTGAAGACGTAGTAGTCCTCGGTCAGCAGTTGGCCCGAGATGTAGAAGGCCACCGAGTCCGGCCCGTGCGTGCGGATGGCCTCGGCGAAGCGCTGCGCGGCGACGTCGATCGCCGCGTCCCAGCCCACGCGCTGGCGCGGCTCGCCACGCGCCGCGCGCAGTTCGGGATGGAGTAGCCGGGTCTCGGGCCGCGCGCTCAGGTGCAGCGTGGCGCCCTTGGTGCACAGGCGGCCGAAGTTGGCCGGGTGCGCGGGATCGCCGCGCACGCCGGTGATGCGCGCGCCGTCGTGCTCGATCAGCACGCCGCAGCCGACGCCGCAGTAGGGACAGGTGGCCTTGGTTTCCATCAGGGTCTCCGCAGTCTGGATCTCGGGGTGCGCGCCGGGCTCAGTGCCGGCTGAGCAGGAAAAGCAGCACCAGGTTGAGCAGCAGGGACGCGCCAGCCACCACCTTCAATGCCAGGCGCGGGTTGCGCTCGACCAGCGGCAGGTGACGGCGGGTGGCGAGCGGCCGGCTGGCGCCGCGTTCGAGCGCGAGCAGGAACTCCTCGGCGGTCTCGAAGCGCTCCCTGGGCTCGCGCGCGCAGGCTTTCAGCAGCACCGCCTCCAGCCACGCGGGGGTGTCGGGGCGGTAGCGCGTGGGCGAAACCGGCGCGCCGAAATGCGGGCGCTGGAAGGGTTCGATCTCGCCGTAGGGGTATTTGCGGGTGAGCAGCTCATAGAGCGTCACGCCGCAGGCATAGAGGTCTGACGACTCGCTGGCGGGGGTGGCGGGGCTGCCGGCGAAGAGCTCGGGCGCCATGTAGGACGGGGTGCCGGGGTTGTTGATCTCGGCCAGGTCCTCGGCGTCGGAGGCCGCGATGCCGAGGTCGAGCAGGCGCAGCTCGCCCGCGCGGTCGATGTGCACGTTGTCCGGCTTGATGTCGCGATGGACGATGCCGAGCCGGTGCAGCGCGGCGACGCGGCCGAGCAGCGCGCGGCCGATGCCGACCAGCTCGTGCGGCGCGTAGCGGTGGCCGCGGCCAAGCGCGGCCTTCAGCGTCTCGCCTTCGTGCCAGCTCATCAGGTAGTACAGGTGGTCGCGCTGCGCATGCTCGCACACGCGCGGAAAACCCTTGCCCGGCACCCGGCGCGCCAGCCATTCCTCGCGCACCAGCGCGCTCGCCGCCTCGTCGTCGGCGTCCGGAAGCAGGGTCTTGAGCACCAGCGCCAGACCGTCGGCGAGCCGGGTCACGCGGTAAAGCAGCGTCACCCGCGATTCGTGCAGCAGCTCGTCGATGCGCAGGCCGTCGAGCACCTGCCCCGGCTTGAGCCGCGGCGGCAGCGGCAGGCGGCGGCTGTCGGCGAGGCGGTCACGCAGGTTGTCGGGGGGCAGCGCGTCGATGCGAGCGACCAGCGCAGTGGCGTTGTCGGCCGTACCGCGGCGGATCGCGCCGAGGACGAGGGCGTCGGCGGCGGCCTGGGCGTCGGCAGCGGCCTGCGCGTCGGCATGGGCCTCCATCACCGCGGCGATGCCGGCGTCGCCCAGCGTGGCCCACACGCCGTCGGTCGCCAGCACGAAGCAGTCGCCCAGCGCCAGCTCGCCGTCGTCGTGATCCACCAGCAGCCGGGCCTCGAGCCCGATCGCGCGCCGCAGCACGTTGTCGAATTCGGGGTGGGCCCAGGTGTGGTCCTCGGTCAGGCGCAGCAGCGCGCCGTCGCGCCAGCGGTAGGCGCGCGAGTCGCCGACGTGGGCGACGTGATGGCGCCGCCCGCGCAGCACCACCGCGGTGAGCGTGGTGGCCATGCCGGCATAGTCGCGCGACTTGGCCGACTGGCCGAGCAGCCAGCGATTGACCGCACCGAGCACGCTGTCGATCGACTTGTCCACGCTCCAGGTCTGCGGCGTGGCGTAGTAGTCGGCGAGCAGGCTGCGCACGGTCTGCTCGGCCGCCTCGCGGCCGTGGGCATGGCCGCCCACGCCGTCGGCCACCGCCAGCAGCACGCCCTTGGCAGCGAGCTCCTCGCCCTCGGGGGTGGCCGCGCCGACGAAATCCTCGTTGCGCGGCCGCGGCCCCTGCTGGCTGGCGTGACCGAGGCTGACCTGCAGCGCGTGCATGGCTCAGATCTTCGCCGAGCTCAGGTGCGCCGCGCCCCAGGTGGTACGCCAGCGCGTCTTCACCGCGGTGAGGCCGACCAGCGCGAACACGGCGAGCGCGGCGAAGATCAGGAAGCCGGCCTGGTAGCTGCCGGTGAGCTGGCGCGAGTAGCCGAGCGAGGAGGCCAGGTAGAAGCCGCCGACGCCGCCCGCCATGCCGACCAGCCCGGTCATCACCCCGATCTCGCGACGGAAGCGCTGCGGCACGAGCTGGAACACCGCACCGTTACCCATGCCCAGCGCGAGCATCGCGCACACGAACATCGCCAGCGCCATCCACGCCTGCGGCAGACCGAAGCTGACGATCGCCAGGAAGATCGCCGCCAGGATGTACATCACCGTCAGCGACTTCACCCCGCCGACGCGGTCGGCGACGTTGCCGCCGATCGGGCGTACCAGCGAGCCGGCGAACACGCAGGCGGCGGTGAAGTAGCCCGCCATCTTCGGATCCAGCCCGTACTGGGTATTGAAGTAGATCACCAGCGACGAGGCCAGGCCGACGAAACCGCCGAAGGTCACCGCGTAGAAGAACATGAACCACCACGCGTCCTTGTCCTTGAGCACCGCCAGGTATTCGGCGAAGCGCTTGGGCGGCGGCGCGTCGGGCGCGTCCTTGGCCATGAAGCAGAAGGCCACCAGCACGATCACCAGCGGGATCAGCGCCAGCCCGAACACGTTGTGCCAGCCGAAGGCCAGCGCCAGCCCGGGCGCGAACAGCGCCGCGAACGCGGTGCCCGAGTTGCCGGCGCCGGCGATGCCCATCGCCGTGCCCTGGTGCTCGGGCGGATACCAGCGCGAGGCGAGCGGCAAGGCCGCGGCGAAGGACGCTCCGGCCACGCCGAGGAAGACACCCAGCACCAGCAGCGCCTCGAAGGAATGCACGCCGGCCCCCCAGGCGTAGGCGAGCGCGCCGATCACGATCACCTGGCCGATGATCGCCGCCTTCTTCGGCGACAGGCGGTCGACCAGTACCCCCATCACCAGGCGCAGCAGCGCCCCGGCGAGCACCGGCGTGGCCACCATCAGGCCCTTCTCGGCGTGCGACAGGCCGAGGTCGGCGGCGATGCCGACCGCCAGCGGGCCGAGCAAGACCCACACCATGAAGGCGAGGTCGAAATACAGGAAGGCGGCGATCAGCGTGGGCGTGTGGCCGGCCTGCAGGAAGGATTTCTTGTCCATGTCGGGCTCCAGAGTCATGCGTCGTGCGCACCAGGGGTGCGGGAACTTCCAGCGCATGACTCCGTTGCCCGACGCCCCGCCGCCATTGGCGGGACTGACGCTGTTCCGACAAGCACAAAGCAAAGTGCGTGCCACTTGTGAAACCCCTCTGAATCAGTCGCTTGAGCTCTGGATTCGAGGGCGGCGATGCACCAGCCTGGTGTGCAGTGCACAATATCGGTGCGCGGGCACGCCACCGCAGAGCAGGCGGCGCGCTTGCAGGCAGCACGGCCCGCGACACGCGGCTCACGCAAGTTGAACGGCACCGCAGGCCACAAGACGTGCTATTTTCTCGATATTTCCCAGATTATCGATTTCTTGCGCTCAATGTCCTCGCCCCTCGTCATCCTCATCCTTTCGCTGCTGCTCGGCCTGCAGCCGATCACCACCGATCTCTACCTCCCCGCCCTGCCCGCGCTCAGCGCCGGCCTCGGCGTGGCCCCGCCCCACGCGCAACTCACGCTGACCGCGCTGCTGCTCGCCTTCGGCGCGTCGCAATTGTTCTGGGGGCCGCTATCCGACCGGATCGGGCGGCGCAGGGTGCTGCTGATCGGGCTGGCGGGGTACACGCTGGCGGCGATCGGCAGCGCGCTTGCCGGCTCGATCGAGATGATGGTGGTCTGGCGCACCCTGCAGGGCGCCTTCATGGGCGCAGGAACGGTGTGCGCGCGGGCAATCGTGCGCGATCTCTATGCACCGCAGGAGGGCGCGCGGGCGATGAGCAAGGGCCTCTCCGGGCTGGGCGTCGCAGCCTGCCTGAGCCCATGGATTGGCGGCCTGCTGGCGGAATGGTTCGGCTGGCGCGCGACCTTGCTCGCGCTGACCGTGATGGGCGCAATCACGCTGCTCGTCGTGCTCCGGACCTTCAGGGAGACCCTGCACGAACGCAATCCCGAGGCACTTCAGCCCGCCGTTCTGCTGCGCACCGCGCGCGGCATCCTGGGCAACCGCAGCTTCTGGACATATGCCTCGCTCTGCACCGCCTCCTTCGGCGGACTGTTCTGCATCCTGTCGGCGTCGTCCTTCGTGTTCATCAATCTGCTCGGCACCTCGCCAAGCTTCTACGGCATGCTGCTGCTCATGCTTTCCGCGTTCTACATCGTCGGCACGATCCTGTGCCGGCGCTTGATCCTGCGTATCGGCGTGCAGCGCAGCGTGATGATCGGCGGCGCCTTGTCCTTGAGCGGCGGCGGTCTGATGCTGGCCTTCGCGCTGGCCGGGGCGAGCACGGTATGGACGATCATGGTGCCGGCCTTCATCTTCATGCTCGGACATGGGGTACACCAGCCCTGCGGCCAGAGTGGCGCGGTCGCACCGTTTCCGAAGGCCGCCGGCGCCGCGTCGGCGATCACCGGTTTCCTGATGATGGTGGTGGCCTTCGGCGCCGCGTACTGGGTGGGCGCCAACATGGACGGCAGCGCGCTACCGATGATCGTCGGCGTCGCCTTGTGCAGCGCCGCGGTGGCGTTCATCGCCTGGGTGCCGGTGCAGCGGGTGCGGCTGGGGGCGGCGGGGTAAGCCTCGCCGAGGCCGCACGAGTGGGCGCCAGCACGCCGGACTGGCGCACACGCAATCGCTCAACGCTTCGGCCGCGCGCCCTCACACCGCCAGCCAGACCTCCCCACCCTCGACCTTGACCTCGAAGCTCGCGCACACCCCCACGTCCGGCGCCAGCGCCTGCCCATCCTGAAGGTTGAAGTTCCAGCCGTGCAGCGGGCAGGTGACCTTGCGCCCGTGGACGATGCCCTGCGACAGCGGGCCGCCCTTGTGGGCACACTTGTCGTGGAGCGCGAAGACCTCGTCCTCGGCGTTGCGGAAGACGGCGATGTCGCCGCCGCTGGCGCGCTGCACGACGCGCGCGCCCAGGCGCGGGATGTCGTCCAGCAGGCAGATGCGTTTCCAGTTGCTCATGGCGTGTCCTCGTATGTGCGGGCCGTTCAGGCCTCGACCTTGATCGGGATGAACTGCTTGACGGCCTGGGCTTCGCGGCTGGTCTCCCAGGGGTCGCGGGCGTCCTTCAGCGCGTCGAGCAGGCGGGCGTGCAGGCGGCGGCGGTTCTCGCCATCCTCGACCACCTGCGACTTGACGTAGTCGAGGCCGACACGCTCGAGCCAATGCACGGTGCGCTCGAGGTACCAGCCCTCCTCGCGGTAGAGCTGCAGGAAGGCGCCGGAATACTCCATGACCTCCTCGTCGCTGCCGACCTTGCACAGGAACTGCGCGACCTCGGTCTTGATGCCGCCGTTGCCGCCGACGTAGAGCTCGTAGCCGGAATCGACGCCGATCACGCCGACGTCCTTGATGCCGGCCTCGGCGCAGTTGCGCGGGCAGCCGGAGACCGCGAGCTTGACCTTGTGCGGCGCATACATGTCGAACAGCATCTTCTCGAGCTTGACCCCCATGTCCATCGCCAGCTGGGTGCCGAAGCGGCAGTGCTCGGCGCCGACGCAGGTCTTCACGGTGCGGATCGACTTGCCGTAGGCGTGGCCCGAGACCATGCCGGCGGCGTTGAGGTCGGCCCAGATGTAGGGCAGGTCTTCCTTCCGGATGCCGAGCAGGTCGATGCGCTGGCCGCCGGTGACCTTGACCGTGGGCACCTTGTACTTCTCGGCGGCGTCGGCAATGGCGCGCAGCTCGGCAGGCGTGGTGAGCCCGCCCCACATCCGCGGTACAACCGAGTAGGTGCCGTCCTTCTGGATGTTGGCGTGCGCGCGCTCGTTGATGAAGCGCGACTGCGGATCGTCCCTGGCCTCGTGCGGCCACGACGAGATCAGGTAGTAATTGACCGCCGGCCGGCACTTGTCGCAGCCGTTGGGCGTGCGCCAGCCGAGCGTCTCGAACACCGCCTCCTTGCTGGTGAGGTGGTGCTTGAAGATCGCCTCGCGCACCACCTTGTGCGAATGCTCGGTGCAGGCGCACACCGGCTTGTCGCTGGCGCTGACCGCCTGGTAGGCGCCGCCCACGGTGGAGGCGAGGATCTGCTCGACCAGGCCGGTGCAGGAGCCGCAGGAGGACGCCGCCTTGGTGTGCTTCTTGACCTCGTCGAGGGTGAACAGCCCCTGCTCCTTGATCGCCTTGACGATGGTGCCCTTGCACACGCCGTTGCAGCCGCACACCTCGGCGGTGTCGGGCATGCTGGCGGCGCGGTTCTCGCCCTTGTGGCCGGCATCGCCGAGCTTGTTCTGGCCGAACATCAGGTGGTCGCGGATCTCGTGGATGTCCTGGCGGTCCTTCATCAGCTGGAAGTACCAGGCGCCGTCGGCGGTGTCGCCGTAGAGCACCGAGCCGACGATGCGGTCGTCCTTGAGCACGACGCGCTTGTACACACCGCCCTGCTTGTCGTGGAGCACGATCTCCTCGGTGCCCGGGCCGCCGCTGAAATCGCCCGCCGAGAACACGTCGATGCCGGTGACCTTGAGCTTGGTCGAGGTCACCGAACCCTCATAGCGACCGATGCCGAAGTTGGCGAGGTGGTTGGCGCACACCTTGCCCTGCTCGAACAGCGGCGCCACCAGGCCATAGGCGACGCCGCGGTGCGCCACGCACTCGCCCACCGCGTAGATGCGTGGGTCGGTGACCGTCTGCAGCGTGTCCGAGACATGGATGCCGCGCACCCGGCCGCTGCCGCAGTAGAGGCCGGCGGATTCGGCGAGCGTGCAGTTCGGCCGGATACCGGCGGCGACCACCACGAGGTCGGCGGGGATCTCCATGCCGTCCTTGAAGCGCACCGCGCCGACGCGCTCGGCACCGTCCTCGCCCCGCATGCCGCCCGCCGCGTTGCGCGCCGGCAGCAGCGCCTCGGTCTGGCGCGCGAGCAGGAACTTCATGCCCTTGGCCTCGAGCGAGGCCTGCAGCATGTCGGCGGCGGCCTTGTCGAGCTGGCGCTCCATGATCCACTCGCCGATGTGCACCACGGTGACGTCCATGCCGCGCAGCATCAGGCCGTTGGCGGCCTCCAGGCCAAGCAGGCCGGCGCCGATCACCACCGCATGGCGGTACTTGCCCGCGGCCTCGATCATCGCCTCGGTGTCTGCGATGTCGCGATAGCCGAGCACGCCGGGCAGGTCGTTGCCGGGTATGGGCGGGATGAAGGGGGTGGAGCCGGTCGCCAGCAGCAGGCGGTCGTAGTCCGCCTCGGTGACGCTGCCGTCCTTCGACTCGGCGATCACCTTGCGCCGGATGCGGTCGATCTTCGTCGCCTGCCTGCCGGCGTGCAGCGTGATGCCGTTGTCGCGGTACCAGTCGAGATCGTTGAGCATGATCTCGGGCAGCGTCATCTCGCCGGCCAGCACCGGCGAGAGCAGGATGCGGTTGTAGTTGCCGTGCGGCTCGGCGCCGAACACGGTGATGTCGTACAGGTCGGGGGCGAGCTTCAGCAGCTCCTCGATCGTGCGCACGCCGGCCATGCCATTGCCGACCAACACGAGTTTCATCTTCTTCATAACGCTTCTCCGCAACGATGCGATTTCGGATTCAGTAGGCAAGCATTCGACACACCGGGATCGAGGGCCCCGGAACCGGGACCTCCGCCGCCGTCAGGACGGGCCATAGCTGTTCGGAAGAATCGGCAAGGCCTCCCACCACGATCAACGCCGAGGCGGACAGCGGCTCGCCGGCAACACGAACAGGCAACTCGGCGAGGCTGGCACGCAGCGCGGGCACGCAGCCCGCACCGTCCGCCCCCACCACGGCCGCGGGGGTGTTGCGCGCCATCCCTGCCGCAATCAGGCGGGCAACGATCTGCAGCAGCTGCGTGATCCCGCCGCGAAAAACCAGCGTGGCCTTGCTGCTGACCAGTGACGACCAGTCGGCCTGGGCCATCTCGTCAACAATCAGCAGCGGGCCCGCCAGCTCGGCGTCGGCCACCCTGTCTCCAACACGTGCTGTCTCCATCGCGCATGTGCTCATGCGTCTGCTCCCTCCGGGGCTTCGATCACAAAAACTGCCTATGGGGCCAGGCGCAGGCGGCTCAGGCGCGCATTGCGGCAGACTCACGCTTGGCTGTAGCCGCGCTGCGCGCACGGGCGCTGCCGATCGGCTCGACCTTGCGCTGCTTCTCGTACAGGAAGCTCAGCACCTCGTGACGGTAGTGCGTGTAGCGCGCATCGTCGGCGAGCTCGAGGCGGTCGCGCGGGCGTGGCAGGTCGATGTCGAGCACCTGGCCGATGGTGGCCGAGGGGCCATTGGTCATCATCACGATGCGGTCGGACAGCAGCACCGCCTCGTCCACATCGTGCGTGATCATCATCACCGTGTTGTGCAGCTCGGACTGGATGCGCATGACCTCGTCCTGGAGGTGGGCGCGGGTGAGCGCGTCGAGCGCGCCGAAGGGCTCGTCGAGCAGCAGCACCTTGGGCTCCATCGCCAGCGCGCGGGCGATGCCGACGCGCTGCTTCATGCCACCCGAGATCTCCGCCGGCAGGCGGTCGAGGGCGTGGCTCATGCTGACCATCTCGAGGTTGTGCAGGATCCAGTCGCGCTGCTCGGCGGCGCTGCGCTTGCCCTGGAAGATCTTCTGCACCGCGATCTCGACGTTCTGGTAGACGGTCAGCCAGGGCAGCAGCGAGTGGTTCTGGAACACCAGCGCGCGGTCGGGTCCGGGCGCGTTGACCTCGCGCCCATCGACGATGACGCCGCCCGAGGTCGCGCGCAGCAGGCCGGCGACGATGTTGAGCACGGTGGATTTGCCGCAGCCGGAGTGGCCGATGAGCGAGATGTACTCACCGCGCTGGATGTCGAGATTGACGTCGGCGAGCACCGGGTTGGTGACGCCGCCGCGGGAGAACGCCATGTCGACGCGGGAGATGCTGAGATAGGCTTGGCTCATGATCGGGTGCTCCTCAGGCGGGGGTGGTGCCACGGGTGACGCGCCGGCCGGCCCAGGCGACGATACGGTCGAGCAGGAAGCCGACGACGCCGACATAGACGAGGGCGAGGATGATGTCGCTGATGCGCGACGAATTCCATGCGTCCCAGATGAAGAAGCCGATGCCCACGCCGCCGATCAGCATCTCGGCGGCGACGATCGCCAGCCACGACAGGCCGACGCCGATGCGCAGGCCCGAGAAGATGTAGGGCGAGGCAGCCGGCAGCATGATCTTCCAGAAGTACTCGATGCCATTGAGCCGGATCACGCGGGCGACGTTGCGGTAGTCCTCGGGGATGTTCCGGATGCCCACCGAGGTGTTGATGATGATCGGCCAGATCGCGGTGATGAAGATCACGAAGATCGCCGACGGATTGCTGTCCTGGAAGCCGGCCAGCGAGATCGGCAGCCAGGCCAGCGGCGGCACCGTGCGCAGCACCTGGAAGATCGGGTCGAGCCCGCGCAGCGCCCAGGTCGATTGCCCGACCAGCACACCCAGGCTCACCCCGGCGATCACCGCGAGCAGGTAGCCGTAGGCCACGCGCTCGAGGCTGGCGAGGATCTGCCAGGCCAGGCCGACGTCGTTGCCCCCGTTGTCGAAGAAGGGGTCGATGATCAGCTCCCAGGTGTCGGAGAGCACCTGGCTCGGCGGGGGCAGCGCTGCGCCGGGACGGGTACAGAGCAGCTCCCAGATCGTGACCAGCAGCATCAGCACCACCAGCGGCGGCAGCACATGCTGGGCGAAACGCCGGTAGAGCGCGAGGGCGTGCATGCGCCACGCCGGAGGCGCAGCGGGGGCCGGCGCAAGGCCGGCGATCGAGGTCGTGTCGCTCATGGCGGACTCCTTGCGAATGCGGGATGCGTGTGGTCGCGGGCGTCAGCCACGCACGCTCTTGATGGCGAGGCTGTCGAGATAAGCCATGGGATTGGCCGGGTCGAAGACCTTGCCGTCGAAGAAGGTCTCGACGCCACGCGAGGTCGAGGCCGGGATGTCGGCTGCCGCCACGCCGAGCTCCTTGGCGGCCTGGCGCCACAGATCCTCGCGGTTGACCTTGGCCACCCAGCCCTTCATGTCGAAGTCGCGCGGCAGGTAGCCCCAGCGGATGTTCTCGGTGAGGAACCACAGGTCGTGGCTCTGGAAGGGGTAGGACGCCTGGTCCTTCCAGTAGCGCATCTGCTGCGGGCTGTTCTCGACCACGCGGCCGGTGCCGTAGTCGAAGTCGCCGCGCATGCGATCGACGATGTCCTCGAAGGGCGCGTTGATCCAGCGCCGCTTGGCACAGATCCGCGCCACCTCCTCGCGGTTGGCGGGGTCCTCGCAGAACATCTGCGCCTCCATCACCGCCTTGAGCAGGGCCTTGGTCGCGTTCGGGTTCGCATCCACGTAGTCGGCGCGCATACCGAAGGCCTTCTCGGGGTGGTTGTGCCACAGCTCGCCGGTGGTGTTGGCGGTGTAGCCGATGCCCTGGTTGATGAGCTGGCGGTTCCACGGCTCGCACACGCAGAAGGTGTCCATGCTGCCCACCTTCATGTTGGCCACCATCTGCGCCGGCGGCACCACGATCGTGGAGATGTCGCGCGTGGGGTCGATGCCCCCCGCGGCCAGCCAGTAGCGGATCCACATGTCGTGGGTGCCGCCGGGGAAGGTCATCGCCGCGTTGACCGGCTTGCCGCTGGCGCGCTTGGCGGCGAGCGCCGCCTTGAACGCGGTCGTGTCGGTGCCGACCTTGAGGTCCTTGTACTCGTTGCCCACCGAGATGCACTGCCCGGCCAGGTTCAGGCGGGCGAGGATGTACATCGGCACCGGCACGTTGTTGGCCGTCATCGCCCCGCTGGCGATCAGGTAGGGCATGGGGGTGAGGATGTGGGCACCGTCGATGCCGTTGCGCGCCGAGCCCAGCACCAGGTTGTCGCGGGTGGTGCCCCAGGACGACTGCTTGAGCACCTCGACCTCGGTCATGCCGTGCCTGGCGAAAAAGCCCTTCTCGTCGGCGACGAAGAGCGGCGCGGCGTCGGTGAGGGCGATGAAGCCGAGCTTGGCCTTCGTCGTCTCGAGCGCGCCACCGGCGGCCCGCGCCCGGCTCGACCACAACCCACCCACCATCGCCGCCCCGGTCAGCGCGGCGGCGCTGCGCATGAAGTCACGACGGCTGAAGTCCGACTGCTTGATTGCCTTGTTGCCCATGATCGACTCCTGAATGTGAACCGCTGAAAGCAATAAGGCGCCCATCCCTGCCCGCGCTAAGACTGGCAATGGATGGACGCCTTTGTCCGGGATGTGGCGCGCCGGGCGCCACACTGAGTCTCGAACCGCCTTTGGTTCCGCCTCGATTCAGCTTACGCACGACTCGTGCCAGGTCTTTCAGGACCTCCTTTTTCCTTGCGCCAGCTGGGTTTCGCGCACGATCGACGAGGGCGGACCGGCTTCGGCCATGCACTGCTGCAGTGCAGCAGATCGTCTTGGCGCACAAGCCCGGTGCGCCGGTGAGCGTCGGGAGAACGATGCCGCCGGCGATCGCACGGGCGCCGTCCACGACCTGCCCGCCCGTCCGCGGGTGCGGCGTCGGTGGTGACGGGGGCAGCCGGCGCTCAGGCCCGGCGGGGCAGCAACTCGGCCATCGCGAGCACGGCCTGCGCCACGTCCACCAGGCGCCGGCCCTGGTTCATGGCCGTCTGCCGCAGCAGGCGATAGGCCTCGTCCTCGGCCAGCCCCTGGTGGCGCATCAGCACGCCCTTGGCGCGCTCGACCAGCTTGCGCTCGTCAAGGGTGGCACGCACCGCTGCAAGCTCGTCGCTCATTGCCTGCAGCCGCAGCGACTGCGCCTGCAGCACATCGACGATCGAGCGCGTCAGCCGCGGGCCGATCGGCTCGCCGCCGGCCGGCTCATCACCGGCCGGGCGGTTTGGCACGCCAGCACCGGCTTCGCCCGCCGAGGGACCCACCAGCGCGCCCAGCGCTGCGGGTGCAGCGGGGAGCCCGGCGAGCGCCCGCAGCAGGCTCTGGGGATCGTCCGGATCGGCCCGCAACGCGGCGATGCGCTGGGCACACGCGGCGCGCAGGCCGTCGGCGAGCGCAGCCTCGGTCTCGCGCATGATCTCCAGGCGCTGCGAGCAGCAGGCGAACCAGGGTTCGGCCAGCGCCGGCTCGAGCGCCGCGCCCTGACCGGCGGCGATCAGCTTGCGGCGCAGGCGCTCGAGTTCGGCCATCGGCATGCGCGCGCGCGCCTGCTCCCACGACGAGCGCACCGCCGGCGGGCAAAAGGCCTCGAAGCGCTCGAAGCAGGCCTCCTGCGCCTCGATCAGGTGCAGCAGCGCCTGCTCGCCGCCCGCACCCGCGCTCGCCGCACCCCCTGCGGCGAAGGCCGCGGCACCGCTGGCGCGCTCCTGGCCGGCGAGCTCCTTGCCCTGCATGAGGTTGAACAGCGCCACCAGCAGCCGCGACACCGCCGGCTCCGCAGCCACGTCGGCGGCCTCGAACACCAGCGCGAGCAGGGCCGCGATCACGCGGCTGAAGTGCTGCGTGGCCTCGCCCGCGGTGCAGCGCAGCGCGTCGACCGCCGCGCGCGTGCCGGTCAGCCCATCGAGGGCATGAAGCGCGAACGCGACCCGGGTGAACAGGCGTGCGCCGCCTGGCATCGCCTGGGCAGGTTCCGCCTGGCACACCTCCGGCTGAGCCAGCCAGGCGCGCACCGCAGCCTCCGCGGCAGCGCTGGCCTCGACCCGCGCAGCGCGTTCGGCGCCAAAGCTGGCGCCGCCGGACGCGAGGTGGAGGTTGGATGCGCCGCGCTCGGCCTGCAGCCGATGCACCAGTTCGCTCACCGCATGAACGAGTTCGCAACTGCGCGCGAGTTGCTCGAGGTCGTGGATTTCACATCGGCGGGCGGCGACGAGGAAGGCGAGCATCGAATCCATTGGGGCTCCAGCGTGGGGGGTGCGGGGGCCGCCAGGTGGGCAACCGGGCAAGCCACAGGGGAGACCCAAGCAAGACCCATGCAAGGCACGACGGGCGTGGGCGGGACACGGCGAAGCCGGCGCGGATTCAGCGCCCGCCGCGGCCGAGCGCCGCGATGCCGGCAAGCAGCGGCAGCACGCGCTCCGGCGTGGCCAGCAGCGCGCGATGGATCTGCACCAGGCGTGCGCCGGCAGCCAGGCGCGCCGCCGCCACCCGCACCGAATCGATGCCCCCCACGCTGATCAGGCAGACCTCGGCGCCGAGCGCATCGGCGAGCGCGGCCAGTCGCTCGCCTGCGCGTTGCGGCGCGCCCTCGGCCGACACCAGCAGTCCGTCGGCGCCCGCCTCGACCAGGTGCCGGGCCCAGACCGCGGCGTCCGCGCGCTCCATCCATGCGGCGGGCAGCTTGGCCACCAGCGCCAGGCGCCGGACGCGCGGCAGGCGGTCGCGAACTTCGGCAAGGCTCGCGAGCAGATCGACGCAGTGCGCCGGCGAGGCGCCGCTGCGCCCGGGGTTGAGCACCGCGTAGTCGGCAGACGCCTGCCACGCGGCGAGCGCAGCGCGCAGCCGTCCGCGGCACGCCGCCGCCCCGGCGTCCTCCACACGGGGCACGAGCAGGCTGAGGCCGTGGCACGGACGTGCGACCGCGCCCCGACCAGGATGGCGCAGCGCTGCGATCCGCAGCAGTGGCAGCTGACCCTGCGCTGACGGACGGTGGCTGCCGGTCTCCACCCCGCCGACACCCAGTGCCGCAGCAACCGCCAGCAAGCGCCCCGTGCGATCGAAGCCGGCCGCGAGCAGCAGCGGCGTCGCGAAACGCAGCCCCATCGCCTCGACCGCAGGCGGCGACGGCGACGACGACGACGCGCCGCGGACGCCCGCGCCCGATGCATCGCCTGTGCAGGCGCGAGTGCGCGCACAGGGGGCGTGCGCGGCGCGCCGGGCAAGCCGCTGCACGGACCAGCGGCTGCGCAGCGCTCGCGGCGTCGGGCCGGCGATCATGCCTCGCCGCCGCGACTGGCCATGCCCGCGTCCGCCCCGACACCGCGCGCGAACCGGGCCAGGAAGCCGGCGAGCGCCTCCACGGCCGCATCGGCAAGGCCGTTGTACAGGCTGAGGCGGACGCCGCCGCGCTCCGGATGGCCGCACAGGTCGCGCAGTCCGGCGGCGTCCGCAGCGGCCAGGAAGCGCCCGGTGGCGCGGCCATCGGGCAGCTGGAAGCACGGATTGACCCGCGAGCGCCAACCTGCAGGCACCATCGAGCGGTAGAGCCCGGCCGCCTCGCCCGCGGCCATCGCGGCCGCGATCAGCGCATGACGGCGCTGCAGCCGGACAGCCATCGCCGCCACCCCGCCCGCGGCCTCGATCCAGTGCAGCATGCGGTGAGCGACGAAGACCGGGAGCACCGGCGGCGTGCACAGGCGCGAATCGGCCGCGGCCTGGGCAGCGTAGTCCATCACGCGCGGGACGTCGGTGCGCGCGCGATCGAGGAGCGCGCGGCGGATCACCACCAGGGTGAGTCCGGGCGTGCCGATCGTCTTCTGCGTGCCGGCATAGGCCAGGCTCAGGCGCTGCCAGTCGAGCGTACGGGTAAGGAACTCGGAGCTCAGGTCGGCCACCAGCGGCGCCCGCGTCAGCGGCAGCTGCGGAAACTGCAGGCCGTCGGCCGTTTCGTTCGGCGTCACATGCACGTAGGCGAATGCCTGCGCCGGGTCCCCATCCAGCACGGGCAGGTTCAGGGCGGCGAGCTCGCGAACGTCCACCGGCCCGAAGCGCTGCGCCTCCGCGATCGCCCGTCGCGACCAGTATCCGCTGTCGATGTAGAGCGCGGCCGCAGGCGTCGCCGTGCCCCGCGCACGGGCGCCACCGCATGCGTCCGCGCCGATCGCCCGCTTCGCCCGGGCACCCGCCCCTGCGCCCCCCTCGCGCCCGAGCAGATTCATCGGCACTGCGGCGAACTGTGCGCTCGCGCCGCCGGGCAGGAACAGCACGGCGAACGCGTCCGGGATCGCCAGCAGACGGCGCAGGCAGGCCTCGGTCTCCGCCTGCAGCGTGCGGTAGGCGGGCGTGGTGAAGGGCAGGCTCAGGATCGAGCCCGGCCCGGGCCGGCAGGCGTCGGCGACCTCATGCGCGACCGCGGCCGGCAACGGCCCCGCTGCGGCCGAGAAGCTGAATCCCCGCTGCGCGCGCCAGACCGCGAAGCTCGCGGACGCAGCAGCGTTCGCCTCAGGAGAACAGTGCGATCCCATGCGCACCCGCCGCCATGAAGAACAGCACCGGGATCGACAGCATGGTATTCACCCGCGCCGACAGGAAGGTGATGCGCGCGCAGCGCAGGCGCTCGTCCACCGGCGCGGCGACGAAGCCGAGCACGCGCTTCTGGTGCGGCCACAGCACGAACCACAGGTTGCATACCATGATCACCGCCAGCCAGATGCCCAGCCCGAGCGGCGCGAGACTGCCCTGCAGGCTGAGCGCCTCGGCGAGCCAGCCGCGCTGCCACAGGATCGCCACGCCGCTACCGAGCACCAGCAGCGAGGCATGGCGGAAGGTGCCGTGCTCGCGCTGCATGAGCGCGCGCTGGCGCGGGCTGTCGGGGTCGGACAGGTCGGCTGCGCTCAGGGGCGCGTAGCGCGCGCGGGTGACCGCGGTGGCGTAGTTGTGCCCCACCCACACCAGCGCGCCGACGACATGCAGCCAGCGCGCCGCCACTTCGAACAGGGTCTCCATCGTCGTGCGCCCTACATCAGCTGGCGCAGCAAGAGCGCCAGCGCCACGGTGAGGGCAACGCCGAGCGCCACCGTCACCACCGAGGAGTCGAACACGCGCAGCAGCAGATCAGACATGATCGACCTCCACCACGGCGAGGGCCGCGTCACTGCCCGCGGCGGCACCGCCGGCGCAGCCACCCGTCGCGCAACCGCCATTGGCGCCGAGCAGGCGCGCGTTGCGATCGTTGCGCAGCACCAGCGGCTGGGCCCTGCGCCCGGGGGCATGCGCCCTGGCGATCGCCGCGGTGATCAGGTGGTGATGCGGCGAGCGCGCGCAGGCGGGGTCGGTGTTCGACGCGTCGCCGGTGAGCAGGAAGGCCTGGCAGCGGCAGCCGCCGAAGTCCTTCTCCTTCTCGTCGCAGCTGCGGCAGGTGGGGCTCATCCATTCGTCGCCGCGGAATTTCCGGAAGGTCGGCGACTCGTTCCACAGCCAGGCCAGGCTCTTGTCGCGGATGCTGGGGAAGTCCAGACCCTCGATGATGCGCGCCTCCTGGCAGGGCATGGCGACACCGTCGGGGGCGATGGTGAGGTGGATCGCGCCCCAGCCGTTCATGCAGGCCTTGGGCCGGCCCTCGTAGTAGTCGGGGATCACGAAGTAGATCGTCATGCGCTGGCCGAGGCGCTCGCGCGCCGCCTGCACCGCGCGCTCGGCCGTCTGCAGCTGCTCGAGCGAGGGCAGCAGTTCGTCGCGATTGACCATCGCCCAGTTGTAGTACTGGATGTTGGCGAACTCGAGGTAATCGACGCCGATGTCCTCGGCCAGCGCGAGGATCTCCTCGACCTGGCCGATGTTGTGGCGGAACACCGGCACGTTGAGCACCATCGGGAAACCGTGGGCCTTGATCATGTGCGCGACCTTGAGCTTGAGCTCGTGGGCGCGCGCGCCGACCAGGGCGTCGGTGAGCGCACGCTCGCTCGACTGCAGCGAGAGCTGGATCTGCTTGAGTCCGGCGGCCTTGAGGGCGAGCAGCCTTTCCTCGCTCAGGCCGACGCCCGAGGTGATGAGATTGGTGTAGTAGCCGAGCGCGCTCGCCTCGGCGACGAGTTCCTCGAGGTCCTCGCGCAGCAGCGGCTCGCCGCCGGTGAAGCCGAGTTGCAGCGCGCCGAGCTCGCGGCCCTCGCGCAGCACGCGCTTCCACTCGGCGGTGCTCAGTTCGGCCTGGGCGTCGCGGGTGTAATCGACCGGGTTGCTGCACCACGGGCACTTCAGCGGGCAGCGGTAGGTGAGCTCGAGCACCAGCCACAAGGGCTTGCCCTGCCCGTCAAGCCTGACGACGGATCCATCCTTTGGCACGGAACACCTCCAGGAATTTGTAGACGCCTTCGGCCACGCGCGCGTCGTCGCCCGGGTAGCGCAGTTGCAGCTCGGCGACGAGTTCGGCGACGGTGCGTTGGCCGTCGCAGCGCTCGATGATGTCGCCGGCGGTCTGGTTGAGCTTGACGATGCCTTCCGGGTAGAGGAGGACGTGCGAATCCTGCGTCGGCTCCCAGCGGAAGAGGTACATCGGGTTGAGCGCGTAGCGCTCGCCCGCGGCGGGCGGGCTGAGGGCGGTGTCGTTCATGCGTGCATCCGGTGCGGGGGCGGGCAGGTCGAGCGCGGCGCGGCGGCGTCTGCGCGTGATGAGCCCGGTGGCGGAAGCCGATGCGCGGGGCGAGACCGCGGCCCGCAGCCGTCCGTGGACGGCCGGGCCGCGCGCGCTCAGCGCACGTAGACGTAGGCGGTGACTTCGAAGCCGAGCCGGATGTCGCAGTACGCGGGGTCGGTCCATTGCATGATGTGTCTCCTCGTGAATGATGGTGGGCGAACCGGCGCGGCGGCCGGCTCACCCACATCATCCCCGCGGCGGCAGCGCCCGGGATCCGCGTAATCGGGGGCGTGCCATGAGGGCGATCACGAGCGCGCGCTGGCGAAAATCATGATTCTGTCGCCGCGCGCAATCGCGTTGACCTGGGTCAACGCGCGCCCGGCCGAAGCTGGCGGATCTCCTCGACCAGGCCCGCGTTGCCGGCGTCGGCCGGCCCCTGCCAGCCGTCGAAATGCAGGAGCTCGGGCAGCGGCATGCGCTTCAGCCAGCCTGCCGCCTCGAGCTCCGGCTGGGCATGGAAGTCGCGGACGTAGCCGATGCACAGGTAGGCGATCGGGATGATCTCCCCCGGGATGCCGAGCGCCTCGCGCAAGGCCTGCGGGTGCAGGATGCTGACCCAGCCGACACCGAGGTTCTCGGCGCGCGCCGCCAGCCACAGGTTCTGCACCGCACACACTGCGCTGTAGACGTCCATCGCGCCGATGTGCGTGCGCCCGATCACCACCGGGCCATGGCGGCTGCGGTCGCAGGTGATGCAGAGGTTGACCGGCGACTCGAGGATGCCCTCGAGCTTGAGGTTGCGGTAGGTGGCGCGCTTGGCCTCGTCGAACATCTGCTCGGCCTCGGCGTGGGCGGCGAGGAAGTCGGCGTGGATCTTCTGCCGCACCGCGCGCGAGCGCACGACGATGAAGTCCCAGGGCTGCATGAAGCCGACCGAAGGCGCATGGTGGGCGGCGGTGAGCACGCGCGCGAGCACCTCGTCCGGGATGGCATCGGGCAGGAACTCGCCGCGCACGTCGCGGCGGGTGTGGATGGCACGGTAGACGGCGTCGCGCTCGGCGGTGCTGAAACGCGGGTCGGTCTGGAAGCGCGGTTGCGCGTTCGCGGCAAGGCCAGCGGACGCCCCGGATGAATGAGGCGCGGCCGCGTCCGGGCCGGCGTCGGCGTGCGCGTGGGCGCGCGAGGGCGCGGCCTGCGCCTGCGTCGGGCTGCTCATGAAGTATTCCCCTTGGCTACGAGCAGTGGGCAGCCGCCGACCAGACGGCTGCGGACAAGGCTTCGAGGCCGGTCTTCCGGCTGCGGATCATCTCGTCCGGACGCCTTCCCGGTCCTCGCGGACCAGTGGCTGGGCGAACCTCGCCCGGACAATCCCCTTCACGGCGCTGGGCGCGCGGCGGACTGGCACCGCCTTCCCGATTCTCCCGCGCCAGGCGCGGGCACCCCGAAGCAAACGAGCGCGAATCTTAGCAAGATCAAGATCAATGGGGTCAGACCCCATTGATCGTCAGCCGCGCTGGCGGCGGGCTTCGAAGAGGCAGATGCCGCTGGCGACCGAGACGTTCAGGCTCTCGACGCTGCCGTGCATCGGGATGCGGGCGAGCTCGTCGCAGGTCTCACGGGTGAGGCGACGCAAGCCGTCGCCTTCGGCGCCGAGCACCCAGGCCACCGGCACCTTCTGGTCGATGTCGTAGAGGGACTTGTCGGCCTCGCCGGCAGCGCCGACCACCCACACGCCGGCCTCCTGCATCTCGCGCAGCGCACGGGCGAGGTTCGTGACGGTGATGTAGGGCACGGTGTCGGCGGCGCCGCTGGCGACCTTGACCGCGGTGGCATTGAGCCCCACCGCGCGGTCCTTGGGCGCGACCACGGCGTGTGCCCCGGCGGCGTCGGCCACGCGCAGGCAGGCGCCGAGGTTGTGCGGGTCCTGCACGCCGTCGAGGACGAGGATGAGCGCGTTCTCGTCCAGGCTGTCGAGCACGTCGGCGAGCTTGATGTCGCGCCGGGTGGCGTCGACCTTGGCCACCACGCCCTGGTGACGGCGGGTGCCGACTAGGCCATCGAGCTTGTCGCCCTCGGCCTGGCTGATGCGCACGCCGGCGGCCTCGGCCTGGGCGAGGAACTTCTTCACCCGCGCGTCCTTGCGGTCGGCGGAGAGGAAGACCTCCAGCACCGCATCGGGCGCGTGGCGCAGCTTGGCGGAGACGGCGTGGAAGCCGTAGATCAGCTTGGTGGAGGTATTGTCGGGTGTCTTAGCCACGGTCGGAGCCCTTGGGGGTGGTCTTGCGGCCGGCTCGGCGGGCCGGGGCTGCAGTCGGAGTCGGGGGCGCGGATTCTAGCGCCTCGGCTGCGGCTGCGGCGACCGGTGCGGCGGCGGCCTTCTTTGCACGCACCTTGCGGGGTTTGGGCTCGGAGGGCTCCGGGCGCGCAGCCGGGGCTACCGGAGCGGCAGCCGTTTCGGCTGCTGCCTTCTTTGCGCCTGCCTTGCGCGGTTTCGCCTGAGCGGGCTCCTGCGCCGCGGCGAGCGTCTCGACGACCGGCGCGACGGCGGCCCTCCTCGCCCGTGACTTGCGGGGCTTCGGTTCGGCCACCTCCGGCACGGCGACGGGCACTTCGACGGCCGGGTTGACGGCCGTCTTTTTCGCGCGCGCGGCACGCGGCTTGGACGCCGGGGGCGTGGCGGACGCCGTGGCGACGGCCGCAGGCGCCACAATCGGCGCCGGCGCCACCTCGCCGACAGGTTCCGCCGCGGCCTTCTTCGCACGCTTGCTGCGGCTCTGGGCCGCAACGGGCTCGGGAACGGCAGCGAGGCCGTCCTCGACCGGCGCAGGTGCCGCCTCGGCGGCCTGGTTCGCGGCGGCTTTCTTCGCACGTTTGCTGCGCGCCTTGGGCTCGGCCGCCGCGGCGACACGGGCCGGGACATCAGCGGCGGGCGCAGTCGCGAGTTCCGCCACCGGCTCGGCGGCCGACTTCTTCCCACCCTTGCTGCGGGACTTCGCCGTGGCGGGCTCTGCAGCGGGGACCGGCGACTGCACGGTCGGGGCCTCGATGGGCTGCGCAGGCGCAGCGTCGACCACCGGCTCGGCCGCGCCCTTCTTCGCGCGCGGCTTGCGCGCCTTCTTCCCGGCTTCCGGGAGGGCGGCCGCAGCCACCGGCTCGGCGGGCTGCGCGGGCGCCTTCGGCGCGACCGGCAGCGGCCCTTCGATCAGGCGGAAGTCGATCTTGTTGGTCGCCATGTCGACGCGCACCAGTTGCACCTTCACCCGGTCCGACAGGCGGAACTGCTTGCCGGTGCGCTCGCCCATGAGGGCGTGGCGCGTCTCGTCGTAGTGGAAGTAGTCGCTGCCGAGGTCGGAGATGTGCAGCAGGCCCTCGATGAAGATGTCGTCGAGCGCGACGAAGAGGCCGAAGGGCACGACCGCCGACACGCTGCCGGTGAACTCCTCGCCAACGCGGTCCTGCATGAAGTAGCACTTGAGGAAGGCGACCACTTCGCGGGTGGCCTCGTCGGCGCGGCGCTCGGTCATCGAGCAGTGCAGGCCGATCTGCTCCCAGTCGCCGGGGCGGTATTGCTCACCGCCGAGCGCGGCCTTGATGCCGCGGTGGATCAGCAGGTCGGGATAGCGCCGGATCGGCGAGGTGAAGTGGGTGTAGGACTCGTAGGCGAGACCGAAGTGGCCGACGTTGTCCGGGCTGTACATCGCCTGCTTCAACGAGCGCAGCATCACGGTCTGCAGCAGCTGCGCATCGGGGCGGTCCTTGACCTGCTCGAGCAGCTTTGCGAAGTCGCTCGCACGCGGCTCGTCGCCCCCGCCCAGGCCGAGGCCGAACTCCTTGAGGAACTCGCGCAGCTTGGCGAGCTTGTCCTCGGAGGGGGAGTCGTGGATGCGATACAGCGCCGGATGCTCGCGGCTGGCGAGGAAGTCGGAGGCGCACACGTTGGCGGCGAGCATGCACTCCTCGATCAGGCGGTGGGCGTCGTTGCGCACCTCGGGCACGATCTGCGCGATCTTGCCGTTGTCATCGAAGATCATCCGCGTCTCGGTGGTCTCGAAGTCGATCGCGCCGCGCTTGGCGCGCGCCTTCAGCAGCACGCGGAACAGCGCGTCGAGGTTCTCAAGGTGGGGCAGCAGCGCGCCGAGTTCGGCGCGCACCGCCGGGTCCTTGTCGTAGAGCGCGGCGGCGACCCTGGTGTAGGTCAGGCGCGCATGCGACCAGATCACCGCGGGGTAGAAGCGGTAGTTCTTGATTTCGCCGTTGGCCGAGATGGCCATGTCGGCCACCATCGCCAGGCGCTCGACCTGCGGATTGAGCGAACACAGGCCGTTGGAGAGCTTCTCGGGCAGCATCGGGATGACGCGGCGCGGGAAGTAGACCGAGTTGCCGCGGTCGAAGGCGTCCTTGTCGAGCGCGCTGGCGGCGTCGACGTAGTGCGAGACGTCGGCGATGGCGACGATCAGGCGGTAGCCCTTGCCCTGCCGCTCGCAGTACACCGCGTCGTCGAAGTCCTTCGCGGTCTCGCCGTCGATGGTGACCAGCGGCAACTTGGTGAGGTCCTCGCGGCCGGCCCAGTCCTTCTTGCGCACGGTGTCGGGCAGCTTGCGCGTCTGCGCCTTGGCCTCGGACGAAAAGTCGAAGGGCAGGTCGTGCTTGCGCAGCGCGATTTCGATCTCCATGCCGGGGTCGGCGTAGTTGCCGAGCACCTCGACGATGCGCCCGATCGGCTGGGCGAACTTGGTGGGCTGCTCGACCAGCTCCACGGTGACGATCTGGCCCGGCTCGGGCTTCTTGCGCCCGCCCGGGGCGACCAGGATGTCCTGCGCCAGGCGGCGGTTCTCGGGCACGACGATCATCACGCCGTGCTCGTTGATCACGCGCCCTACGACGCGCGAGTTGGCGCGCTCGAGGATCTCGACCAGCTTGCCCTCGGGGCGACCGCGGCGGTCCTGGCCGGCGATGCGCACGATCACGCGGTCGCCGTGCAGCACCTCGCGCATCTCCTTGGGGCCGAGGAAGATGTCGGGCTCGCCGTCGTCGCGGCGCACGAAGCCGAAGCCGTCGGGGTGGCCCTCGACGCGGCCCTTGATCAGGTCGGCCTTGGCCGGCAGCAGGTAGGCGTCGCGGCGGTTGCGGACGAGTTGGCCGTCACGCTCCATCGCGCGCAGGCGGCGGTCGAAGAAGTCGAGCTCGTGCGGCGCGATGTCGAGTGCGGCGGCAAGCTCGGCGAAGGGCATCGGCACGCCGCGCTCGGCGAGGATCTGCAGCACGTATTCACGGCTGGGCAGCGGGTTCTCGTACTGCAGGGTCTCGCGGGCGTGGAAGGGATCGGCGAGGCGGATGGCGCTCGCCTGCGCCGCTGCCGCCTTGCGCGCCGCGCGGCTGCGGCCGGGGCCGCGCACCGCAGTGGCGCCCGCGTGCTGCGCAGGCTCGACGGCGGACCTCGCGAGGTCCTCTCCCCCGCGGCCTGGCTGTTCGCGGCGCGGCGAGTGCCTTGTGGACGAGGTGGCCGCCTTGTGGCTGGGGGTCCGGGCGCCGTGCTTCTTTTCGGTTTTTTTCGTTTTGCGAGTCATTGACAATCTTCTTTTCGTACTTATAATTCGCGTCTTCTTGCCCAGATGGCGGAATTGGTAGACGCACTAGTTTCAGGTACTAGCGCCGCGAGGCGTGGAGGTTCGAGTCCTCTTCTGGGCACCAGTTTCACGGGAAAGCCGCTCTTCAGAGCGGCTTTTTTGTTTGTTCACGGCGCGGAACGGAACAAAATCCTTTCCCGACGCCAAAGCCTTTGCTATTATGCGCGTCCCTGCCCAGATGGCGGAATTGGTAGACGCACTAGTTTCAGGTACTAGCGCCGCGAGGCGTGGAGGTTCGAGTCCTCTTCTGGGCACCATACGCAGGGAAAAGCCGGCTGACAGCCGGCTTTTTTCGTTCACCGCCCAGCTCGCGAGGCGCGTGCCGCGAGCGCCGTGGGGGCGGGCTTGCCCGCGAACACCTGCGGTGCAGGTGACATTCGCGGGCAAGCCCGCTCCCACGGTGCCCATGCCCACCGCGGCGCACCGTTCGGCCGGCAAAGCCCGGTCAGGCGCCAAACGGATGGCGACGCAGGATGGTTTCGTCGCGCTCGGGGCCAGTGGAAATCACGTCGATCGGGATCTCGCAGATCTCCTCGATGCGGTGCAGGTAAGCACGCGCCTCCTGCGGCAGCGCGTCCCAGCTCTGCGCGCCGAAGGTGGTGCCGCTCCAGCCCTTCATGGTCTCGTAGATGGGCTCGCAGCGCGTGACCTCCTCCGAGCCCATCGGCAGCAGGTCGATGCGCTTGCCGTCGAGCATGTAGCCGGTGCACAGCTTGAGCTCCGGCAACCCGTCGAGCACGTCGAGCTTGGTGATGCACAGGCCGGTGACGCCGTTGATGATGATCGAGCGCTTGAGCGCGGCCAGATCCAGCCAGCCGCAGCGGCGCTTGCGGCCGGTGACGGTGCCGAACTCGCGCCCCTTGGTCGACATCTGTTCGCCGGGCGCGCCTTTGGTCTCGATGTCGAGCTCGGTCGGGAACGGTCCGCCCCCGACACGCGTGCAGTAGGCCTTGGTGATGCCGAGAACATAGTGCAGGCGGCTCGGACCCACGCCCGAACCCGCCGCAGCCTGACCGGCGACGCAGTTGCTCGAGGTCACGAACGGATAGGTGCCGTGGTCGATGTCGAGCAGCGTGCCCTGCGCGCCCTCGAACAGCAGCGAGCCACCGGACTTGTTGATCGCGTACAGCTCGGCCGAGACGTCGGCCACCATCGGCAGCAGTTCCTCGGCGTCCGCCATGGCCTGGTCGAACACCGGCTGGAAGTCCACCGCCTCGGCGCCCAGGTGCTGGGTGAGCACGAAGTTGTGGTACTCGAGGTTGGCCTTGAGCTTGGCAGCGAAACGCTCGCGGTCGAAGAGGTCATAGACGCGCAGCGCGCGGCGCGCGACCTTGTCCTCGTAGGTCGGGCCGATGCCCTTGCCGGTGGTGCCGATCTTGTCGCCGGCCGACTTCGCGGCCTCGCGCGCGCGATCGAGCGCGGCATGGTAGCCGAGGATCAGCGGGCAACCCGGGCTGATGCGCAGGCGCTCGCGCACCTTGATGCCGCCAGCCTCGAGGGTGCGGATCTCGGACAGCAGGTGATGCGCATCGAGCACCACCCCATTGCCGATGAAACAGGCCACGCCTTCACGCACGATGCCCGAGGGCACGAGGTTGAGCTTGTACTCGTTCTGACCGATCACCAGCGTGTGACCGGCGTTGTGACCGCCCTGGAAGCGCACGACCCCTTTCGCGTGGTCGGTCAGCCAGTCGACGATCTTGCCTTTGCCCTCATCGCCCCATTGGGTACCGACAACGACGACGTTCTTTGCCATTTTCTTACTCTCCCTGTAACGGCACGACCGCCCAGCGATCGCCCCGCTTCACCAGTTGCCGGTCGCAGCCGGCTTCGTTCCAAGTTCCATCATGTCCGGGCAGTGCGTTGAGCACGATCTCGCCACGGGCGCGCAAGGCCGCCACTTCGGCAGCGAGTGCGCCATCGCCGTCCAGCGGGGCGAGCACGGCACCGGCCATCGTGCTCGTGCTCGGCAGGCGCCACACGAGCTCGCGCAGGTCGAGGCTGAAACCCACCGCCGGACGGGCGCGACCAAAGGCCTCCCCGACACGGTCGTAACGGCCGCCGAGCGCGAGCGCGGCCGGCGACTCCGCGCCATAGGCCGCGAACACGACTCCGCTGTGATAGTTGTAGCCGCGCAGGTCGGCGAGATCGAAACTCACCGGCAGGTCCGCGAGCGCCGCCGCCAGCTGGCGGAGTTCGCCGAGCAGGCGCCCGATCTCCGCGTCCTGCGGCAGACGCGCCGCAGCCTCGTCGAGCACATCCGGTCCGCCATAGAGCTCGGGCAGCGCAAGCAGCGCGCTGCGCGCCGGCTCGGCGACGTCGGCGAGCATGCGCTTGAGCTCGGGCACGTCCTTCGCCTGCAGCAGATCGAACAGCTCCCGCTCGCGCCCGGGCACCAGCCCGGCACGCGCGGCCAGCGCATGGAAGATGCCGACGTGACCGATGTCGATGCGCGACGCCGGCACTTCGGCCAGGCGCAGCACCTCGGCGAGCAGACGCAGGATCTCGACATCCGCCTCGATCCCGGCATGGCCGTAGAGCTCGGCGCCGAGCTGCAGCGGCTCGCGCGTGGCGGTCAGCGAAGACGGCAGGGTGTGGAGCACGCTGCCGCAATAGCACAGCCGTGAAACACCCCTGCGGTTGAGCAGGTGCGCATCGATACGGGTGACTTGCGGCGTCATGTCGGCACGCACACCCATGCTGCGCCCCGACAACTGGTCGACCAGCTTGTAGGTGCGTAGCTTGAGATCCTCCCCGGCGCCGGTGGTCAGCGAGTCGAGATACTCGAGCAGCGGCGGGATCACGAGCTGGTAGCCGCGCACCCGGAAGGCGTCGAGCAACCGGCGGCGCAGCGCCTCGATCTGGTGGGCATCGGACGGCAGGGCGTCCTGGATGTGGTCGGGCAGTACCCAGCGCATGAGCGTGTCAGAGGAAAAGAAAGAGCAGGATCGTCCCGACCAGCATGGAGGTCAGGCCGATGAAACGGATCTGACCGTCAGCCATGCTGGCGAGACGCAAAAAAGTTTCGCGCCAGGCGGCTGGCGCGATGAAGGGCAACAGGCCTTCGATGATCAGCATCAGCGCGAAGGCCGTGAGGAGCGAGCTTCCCATGAGGACGTCAGTTGCGCGGCGCGCCTCCGGCGTCCTTCATGAAGCGGAAGAAGTCCGAGCTCGGATCGAGCACCAGCACGTCGTCCTTGCCCGAGAAGCTCGAACGGTAGGCCTCGAGGCTGCGGTAGAAGGAGTAGAACTCGCGATCCTTGCCGAAGGCGTCGGCGTAGATCGCCGTGGCGCGCGCGTCGCCCTCACCCATGATCTCCTGCGAGGAGCGATAGGCTTCGGCGATGATGACCTCGCGCTGGCGGTCGGCGTCGGCGCGGATGCGCTCGGCCTCCGCGGCACCCAGCGAGCGCAGCTCGTTGGCCACCCGCTTGCGCTCGGCCTCCATGCGGCGATAGACCGACTCGGACACCTCGTTGGGCAGGTCGACCCGCTTCAGGCGGACGTCCACGATCTGCACGCCGATGGTGCGGGCATCGCGGTCGGCGCGCTCGCGCATCTGCTCCATGATCGTATCCCGCTCTCCGGAGACCACGTCGTGCACCGTCCGCCGTCCGAACTCCTCGCGCAGGCCGGCATTGACGGTCTGCGTGAGCCGGGTCCGCGCGCGCGCCTCGTCACCCGCCACCGACTCGTAGTAGAGCTGCGGGTCGACGATGCGCCACTTCACGAAGTGGTCGACCAGCACGTTCTTCTTCTCGGAGGTGATGAAACGCTCGGGCTCGGGCGTGTCCATCGTCAGGATGCGCTTGTCGAAGTAGCGCACGTTCTGGATGAAGGGCAGCTTGACGTTGAGGCCGGGCTCGGAGATGACCTCCTTGACCTCGCCAAGCTGGAACACGATCGCGTACTGGCGCTGGTCTACGGTGAACAGCGACATCGAAGCGATCACGACGATCAGCAGCAGCGTGCCGCCGATCAGGGACATCTTGTCACGCATCAGCGCACTCCCCGCTCACGACTGAACATTCCTTCCCGGTTGCGCGGATCGAAGCCCGGCACCGGCGCGTTGGCCGCGAGGCCGGCGGCCGACTGCGAGTCGGGCTGCGGCTGCGCGGCGGCAGGCTTGGCGCCCGCCTGCTGCATGAGCTTGTCGAGCGGCAGCATCAGCAGGTTGCCGTTGCCCTGCGCGTCGATCATGACCTTGGAGGTGCTGGCCATGACCTGCTGCATCGTGTCGAGGTACAGGCGTTCGCGGGTAACTTCCGGCGCGCGGCTGTATTCGGCGAACACCTGTCTGAAGCGGCTCGCCTCACCTTCTGCGTTGGCGACGACGCGCTCGCGGTAGGCATTGGCTTCCTCGACGAGGCGGGACGCGGTACCACGCGCACGCGGCACGACGTCGTTGGCGTAGGCCTCGCCCTCGTTCTTCTGGCGCTCGCGGTCCTGGCCGGCCTTGACCGCATCATCGAACGCGGCCTGCACCTGCTCGGGCGGCTGGGCGTTCTGCATGGTCACGCGGCTGATCTGGATGCCGGTCTCGTAGCGGTCGAGGATGCGCTGCATGAGCTCGTGCGCGGTGGTCGCGATCTCCTCGCGCCCCTCGTAGAGCACGAAGTCCATGCGGCTCTTGCCGACGATCTCGCGCATGCCGGTCTCGGCGGCCTGCGCCACCGCCTCGTCGGGGAAGCGGTTGTTGAAGACGTAGTTCTCGGGGCTGTTCAGGACGTACTGCACCGCGAACTGGATGTTGATGATGTTCTCGTCGTCGGTGAGCATCAGCGACTCGCGCAGGACCTTGTTGCGCTCGGAACCGCGATAGCCCACCTCGACGGTGCGCACCCCGGTGAGATCGACGATCTCATGGGTTTCGAAGGGCGCCGGCAAGCGCCAGCGCAGGCCGGGCTCGGTGGTGGCGACGTACTTGCCGAGGCGCAGGACGACGCCACGCTGGTTGGCATCGACCGTGTAGAAGCCGCTCGCCAGCCACACGACCAGCACGAGCACCAGCAGCACGCCGATGCCGCCGCCGAACTGCTTGAAGGAGAAGCTCGGCAGTTGCGGCGCGCCGCCACCACCTCCGCCGCCGGCGCCACCGCCGCGACCGCCGCGCTTGCCGCCGAACATGCCGGTCAGGCGCTGGTTGAAGTCGCGCCACACCTCCTCGAGGTCGGGCGGGCCCTGGTTGGGGCCACGATTGCGGTCGCCGCGCTGGTCGTCGTTGCGGTTGTCGTCGCCGCGATTGCCGTCGTTGCGGTCGCCATCGCCGCCGCCCTGGCCACCCCAGCGTGGATCATTGAGTGACATGAGAATGCCTGTTATCACGTTTGTTCTGGTCGCTCGTCGGCCAGTCCGGCGAGCCGGACGGCGTTGTCACCAAAGGTCTGCTGAGCCACTTCGGCAAGCGCGTCGCGAAGCAGGCCGAGACCTTCCCCCGTTCGGGCGCTCAAAAAAATGCGCCTGATCTTATCACAGTCGCCCCGCTCGACCGCCGGCGCGGCCCGAGTAAGGTCGATCTTGTTCCACACCAGGATCTGCGGCACGTCGGCCGCCCCGATCTCGGCAAGGACCTGGTTCACCGCCTCGATCTGGGCGTCACGATCCTCGCTCGCCGAATCCACCACATGAAGCAGCAGGTCGGCGTGCGCGGTTTCCTCGAGTGTCGCCTGGAACGCCGCGACCAGCGCATGCGGAAGGTCGCGGATGAAGCCGACGGTGTCCGACAGCACGACATTGACGCCACCCTGCTCGCCGCCGACATACAGACGACGGGACGTGGTGTCGAGCGTCGCGAAGAGCTGGTCGGCCGCATAGGCCCCCGCCTTCGTCATCGCATTGAACAGCGTCGACTTGCCCGCATTGGTGTAACCGACGAGAGAGACCGACAGAACGTCGCGGCGTTCCCTTGCGCGGCGGCGAACCTTGCGCTGCTTCTCGATCTGCGCGAGGCGGGACTTGAGCATCTTGACCCGGTTGCCGAGCAGGCGGCGGTCGGTCTCGAGCTGCTTCTCGCCCGGTCCGCGCAGGCCGATGCCACCCTTCTGGCGCTCGAGGTGAGTCCAGCCGCGCACCAGCCGCGTGGCCAGATGCTCGAGCTGGGCGAGTTCGACCTGCAGCTTGCCTTCGTGGCTGCGCGCGCGCTGGGCGAAGATGTCGAGGATCAGCGCGGTGCGATCGATGACCATGCACTGCAACTCGCGCTCGAGGTTGCGCTGCTGCGCCGGCGACAGCGCGTGATTGAAGATCACGATATCGGCGCCGTGCGCGCGCAGGGCCTCGCCGATCTCCTGGACCTTGCCGCTGCCGGCGAAGAGCTTCGGATCGGGCGCGGCGCGCTTGCCCTGCACCACGGCCTCGACGCTCGCTCCCGCACTGAGGACGAGCAGCTTGAGTTCGGAGAGGCGCTCGTCGATCGCGCCCTGACCGAGGTCGAGCTGGACGAGAACCGCACGCTCACCGGAGGCGGGACGCTCAAACATGCGTGCCTCCCGCGACCGGATCGCGCCGGCCGCGCCGCGTCATGAGCGGCCTCAGTTGCTGCCCTCTTCCTGCTGGATGACGACCGGACGGGCCGGCACCACGGTCGAGATGGCGTGCTTGTAGACCATCTGCGTCACGGTGTTCTTGAGCAGAACGACGTACTGGTCGAAGGACTCGACCTGGCCCTGCAGCTTGATGCCGTTCACGAGGTAGATGGACACCGGAATGTGTTCGCGACGCAGGGTGTTGAGGAAGGGGTCTTGTAGAAGTTGCCCTTTATTGCTCATTGCTGAACCTCTTTATCTTGTGTTTATAAGAATGTTATGGATGCCATTGCTGCACTGCCGCATCGCAGTATGCAACGAAATCCGGGTGTGGAAACGGGTTCTTGCCGGAAAAAGTGATCAGGCCCTTGAAGCGTAGGGATTGTGCGTGGTGCGGAACTGGATGCGCAAGGGCGTGCCCTGCAGTTTGAACGCCTCCATGAAGCAGCGCTCCAGGTAGCGCACATAGGACTGAGGGATGTCGTCGAGCGCGTTGCCGTGGATCACGATCACCGGCGGATTCATGCCGCCCTGGTGGGCGTAGCGCATCTTCGGGCGCGCCATGCCGTGGCGCGGCGGCGCCTGGCGGGCGACAGCCTGCTGCAGCGCGCGCGTGAGGCGCGGCGTGGACAGGTCGGCAGTCGCCGCCGCATAGGCCGCATCCACCGATTTGAGCAGCCCCCCGATGCCCTCCGACTTGAGCGCCGAAATCTGGTGGAAACGCGCGAAAGACAGGAAGGCGAGCTTGCGTCCGAGATCGAGCTTCAGGCGCTCCCGCCGATAGTCGTCCACCGCGTCCCACTTGTTGATCGCCACCACCAGCGCACGACCGGCCTCGAGCGCGAAACCCGCGATGTGCGCGTCCTGGTCGGAGATGTCCTGCGCGGCGTCGAGCACGAGCACGACCACGTTGGACTCCTGCACCGCCTGCAGGGTCTTGATGACGGAGAACTTCTCGACCGCCTCGAACACCTTGCCACGTCGGCGCAGGCCGGCGGTGTCGATCAGCGTGTAGCGCTTGCCACCACGCTCGAAGGGGATCGCGATCGCATCGCGGGTCGTGCCCGGCATGTCGAAGGCGATCACGCGCTCCTCGCCGAGCAGGGTATTGACCAGGGTCGACTTGCCGACGTTGGGGCGGCCGACGATCGCCACCCTGGGCCCCTCGTCTTCCGACGATGGCTTCTCGTCGTCGGCCGGGAACGGCGCCAGAACGAGCTCGACCAGTTGCTTGACGCCGTCGCCATGCGCGGCCGACACCGGCAGCGGATCGCCGAGGCCGAGCGCATGGAAGTCGGCGGCGACGATCGCGCGGTCGAGGCCCTCGGCCTTGTTGACGACCAGATGCACCGGACGTCCGGCGCGACGCAGGCGGGCGGCGATGTTCTCGTCGTGGGGCGTGCGCCCGGCGCGGCCGTCGACGAGGAACAGCAGGACGTCCGCCTCGGCGATCGCCTGCTCCGCCTGGCGCGCCATCTCGTGCATGATGCCGTCCTTGGCCACGGGATCGAAACCCGCGGTATCGACGACCAGATAGTCGCGGTCGCCGACGCGGCCGATGCCGTAGTGGCGGTCGCGGGTGAGACCGGGCTGATCGGCGACGAGGGCGTCACGCGTGCGCGTGAGGCGGTTGAACAGGGTCGATTTGCCGACATTGGGCCGGCCGACCAGAACGATGGTGGGTTTCACTTGCTCGGGTGCCTCAGCGCACTTCGTACGCAGTGATGTCGCCGTCCTGGTCCTGGACGACGAAGCCGCGACCGAGCGGCACCGGGTCGGCGGCGATCGCATCGCTGCCGGCACGGTCGCGCGCCTCGAAGGCGCCGGTCTCGCGGTTCAACAGATGGACATAGCCCTCGACGTCGCCGACCGCGACATGATCGCCGACGATCAACGGCCGTGACACCTTGCGCCGGGCGAGCGCGTCCTGCTTCCATACGCTGGCACCGCTGTAGGCGTCGAGCGCCTGCACCGCATCGCGCTCGTCGGTGATCATGGCGAAGCGGGCATCGCGGTCCATGCCGACGCTGCTGGAGAAATCGCGCGCCCAGATCGCGTTGCCGTTCGAGGTGTCGAAGCAGGCAGCGCGCCCCTGGAAGGCGACCGCGCACACCTCGCGACGTCCGACCACCGGCGTGCCGGCGACGTCGGCGACGCGCTCGAGTTCGGTCGAACCGCGCGGCACCGCGACATTGAGCTCGGTGATCGCGCCGCCGTTGGCGAGGTTGATCACCGCCAGCTTGCCGCCCGGGAAGCCGGCGAGCACCACCGGCCCCTCGATGACGACCGCGGCGAAGCTGCGCAGGGCAAGCGGCGGATTGTTGCGCTGATACACCCAACGCCGGCTGCCATCGCGGGCATCGAGCGCGATCAGGCGGTTGTCGGAGGCGCGCACGACCACGAGGTCGAGGCTGACCGCCGGAGGGGCGAGCACTTCCGCCCCGACCTCGGCGCGCCAGCGCTCGCTGCCGGTGGCCGCATCGAGCGCAATCACCGCGCCACTGGTTGCTGCCACCACGGCGAGACGGCCATCGGTGCCCACACCCGCCGAGAGCCGGGTGTCGGTATCGATGCGCCACACCTGGCCGCCGCCCTCGAAGCGGGCGACGTCGCCATCATGGCTCGCGGCAAACACCGCATCGCTCCACACCGCGGGCTGGAAGCGGTAGGGCCCCGCTTCCCCGATGTTGGCGCGCCACACGCTTGCGAGTTCGGCTGAAGGCGTGAAGTCGACCAGCGGTGCGGGCTTCGCCGCCGAGCTGGCGAAAGGATTCAGCGACGCGCACCCCGCGCTCAGCAGCACGGCAGCGAGAATCGGGACGATACGCAGCGACGAGGCTTTCATCGATCAGGCTCCGAGGGATTCGAGTTTCACGCGCACGACTTCGCGCAGGGTGACGGCTTCCTCGCCTTCGCTGGCGAGGCTGTCGATGGCGGCCTGCCAGGCGGCACGCGCCTCGGCGGACTTGCCCTGGGCAGCCAGGATGTCGCCGCGCAGATCGTCGAAACGCGCCTTGTAGGCCGCGGTCGGTGCGGCCTGCAGGCGGGCGAGTGCGGCGTCGAGTTCTCCCTGCTGCAGCAGCACCGCGGCCAGGCGCAGACGCGCGAGGTCGCGCAGCGCGGCATCCTTGCCTTTGTCGGCCGCCCATTCGAGCTGCGCGCGTGCGTTGGCGAGATCGCCGGACTCGAACTGCAGCGCCGCCGACAGCAGCGCGCCGAGCTGGGCACTGACGCTGCCGCCATGCTCGCCGATCAGCCGGCCGGCTGCCTCGCGGGCCTTCTGCACGTCCTGCTGCTCGGCGGCCTGCTGCACGCCGTAATAGAGCACCGCGGCCTCGCCGGCATTGCGGTTCTGGTACCAGTTCCAGCCCTGCCAGCCCACCGAGGCGAGGGCGGCAACGGCCGCGATGGTGACGACGATGTTGCCGTACTGCGCCCACCACGCCTTGAGTTCGGAAATCTGTTCCTGTTCTTCGAGATCGTAGACCGCCATCGTCAAGCCCCTTGTTCGTCCTGTTCGGATTGTTCGCTGTACAGCAAGGCCGCCATCGCCTCGGGCAGGGCCTCGAGCGTGACGCGCTGCTGGGCGCCGCCGCCGCGCAGCGGCTTGAGGCCGACCTCGCCCGCCAGCGCCTCGTCCTCGCCGATCACGATCGCCACCGGCGCCTCGCTGGCGTCGGCCTTCTTCATCTGCGACTTGAAGCTGCCACCGCCGCAGTGCATCAGCACCGCGAAGCCATGCTCGCGCAGCGCCTCGGCGGCGCGCATGGCCAGACGCTGGGCGGTGTCGCCGACGCTGACCACGTAGGCGTCGGGCACCGAGCGCTCGGCCTCACCCCCGCACTCCTTCCACAGCAGCAGCAGGCGCTCGATGCCGATCGCGAAACCGGCCGCCGGCTGCGGCTTGCCGCCGAGCTGCTCGAACAGGCCGTCGTAGCGCCCGCCGGCGCAGATCGTGCCCTGCGCGCCCAGGCGCGTGGTGACCCACTCGAACACGGTGCGGTTGTAGTAATCCAGGCCGCGCACCAGGCGGTGGTTGATGCGATACGGGATGCCGGCGTCCTTGAGGAAGACCTGCACCGCCTCGAAATGCGCCCTCGACTCCTCGCCGAGGTAGTCGGCGAGCCTCGGAGCCCCCTCGACGATCGCGTGCAGCTCGGGATTCTTGGTGTCGAGGATGCGCAGCGGATTGGTGTACAGCCGGCGCCTGCCGTCCTCGTCGAGCTTGTCCTGGTGCTGCTCGAGATAGGCGATCAGCGCCGCGCGGTGACGAGCGCGCTCCTCGGGGGCGCCGAGCGAGTTGATCTCGAGCGCCACGTCCTCGAGGCCGAGGTCCTCCCACAGCCGCGCGCACATCAGGATGAGCTCGGCATCGGTGTCGGCGCCGGCGAAACCGAGCGCCTCGACGCCGATCTGGTGGAACTGCCGGTAGCGGCCCTTCTGCGGGCGCTCGTGGCGGAACATCGGCCCGTAGTAGTACAGGCGCTGCGGACCACCGGCGGGGATCAGGTTGTGCTGGATGGCGGCGCGCACGCAGGAGGCCGTACCTTCCGGGCGCAGCGTCAGGTGTTCGCCATTGAGCGCGTCCTCGAACGAGTACATCTCCTTCTCGACGATGTCGGTGACTTCGCCGATGGCGCGCTTGAACAGCGGCGTCGGCTCGACGAGCGGCATGCGGATCGGGCGGTAGCCGTAGCTCTGCAGCCAGTCGCGCACGATGTCTTCGAAGTATTCCCAGGTTTCGGCGTCGGCCGGCAGGATGTCGTTCATCCCGCGCACGGCCTGCAAGGTCTGGCTCATGTGTTTCTGTTCTTCTGTGTCGCGCTCACGCGCGGTGGTCGTTGTTCGTTGCGGCGCTCAGGCGCCCTTCTTCACGTACTTGGTGGCGACGTAGTTGTCGACGATCGCCTTGAACTCGGCGGCGATGTTGTCGCCGCGCAGGGTCACGACCTTCTCGCCGTCGACGAACACCGGCGCGGCCGGGGTCTCGCCGGTACCCGGCAGCGAGATGCCGATGTTCGCGTGCTTGCTCTCGCCCGGCCCATTGACCACGCAGCCCATCACCGCCAGCGTCATGTTCTCGACGCCGTCGTACTGCTCGCGCCATACGGGCATCTGCGCGCGCACGTAGTCCTGGATGCCGGAGGCGAGTTCCTGGAAGAAGGTGCTGGTGGTGCGGCCGCAGCCCGGGCAGGCGGTGACCATCGGGGTGAAGGCGCGCAGGCCCATGGTCTGCAGGATCTCCTGCGCGACCACGACCTCCTGGGTGCGGCTGCCGCCGGGCTCCGGCGTGAGCGAGATGCGGATGGTGTCGCCGATGCCCTCCTGCAGCAGCACGGCGAGCGCGGCGGTGGAACCGACGATGCCCTTGCTGCCCATCCCGGCCTCGGTGAGCCCCAGGTGAAGTGCGTAGTCGCTGCGGCGGGCGAGGTCGCGGTACACCGCGATCAGGTCCTGCACGCTGGAAACCTTGGCCGACAGGATGATGCGGTCACGGCCCAGACCGTACTCCTCGGCCTTGGCCGCGGATTCGAGCGCGGACACGACGAGCGCCTCGCGCATCACCGCACCGGCGTCGCGCGGCTCGGCACGCTTGGCGTTGGCGTCCATGATGCGGGCGAGCACCGACTGGTCGAGACTGCCCCAGTTCACGCCGATGCGCACCGGCTTGTCGTAGCGGCAGGCGAGCTCGACGATGGCGGCAAACTGCGGGTCGCGCTTGCGGCCGGCGCCGACGTTGCCCGGGTTGATGCGCAACTTGGCGAGCGCCTCGGCGCAGGCCGGGAAGTCGGTGAGCAGCTTGTGGCCGTTGTAGTGGAAGTCGCCGACCAGCGGCACGTCCATGTTGAGCGCGAGCAGGCGGTCGCGGATCTTCGGCACCGCGGCCGCGGCGGCCTCGTTGTTGACCGTGATGCGCACGATCTCGGAGCCGGCGCGGGCAAGCTCGGCGACCTGCATCGCGGTGGCGAGCACGTCGGCGGTGTCGGTGTTGGTCATCGACTGCACCACCACCGGGGCTTCGCCGCCAATGCGCACCTTGCCGACGCGGACTTCATGGGTGCGATGGCGCGCGAGCGGACGGGCCTCGATCGGGGCGGGTTCGTGTTGCAGGGTCATGGGTTCGGTCATCAGCGGAGCGTGAATCGAGCGACGGAGCCGCGGGTGTGCGCAGCCAGATCCACCGGCTTGCCGTCATGCTCGAGCGTGACGTTGGCCGAGTTGCCGACCACCAGTGCGAACGGCGCCGTGCCCTGCACGGTGCGCGTGCTGCCGGCGCGGTTGGTGCCCGAATACAGGATGGCACCGGCGGCGTCGCGCACCTCGACCCAGGAATCGCCGCCAAAGCGGAAGCTGAGCTGGCCGGCGGCCGAGACCGCCGGCGTGGCGGCCGGTTCGACCGGCTCGGGTTGCGCGGAAACCGCCGCGGCGTCGACCGCAGCGGCGCTTGCGGGCGCGGCCGGCTGTGCGGGCGTTGCACCATCCGGCGGCGGGCTCGCCGGTGACGGCGCGCCGGCCTCGGCGGCCACACCGGGTTCGGCGCCCTCGCCCGCCACAGCCGGGGCGGATTCGGGCGTCGTGATCGGGACCATGAGGGCGGGCGGCTCGACCGGCTGCACCGGCGCGGGCGCGAAGTTCGGCGCCGGCTCGAGCGCGGTCTCGACGCTCGCGGCAGGCTCGGTACGGAACCAGTCGAAGTACCACCCCGTGCCCAGCAGCACCAGCAGCACGAGGACGACCGCCCCGGCAGGAAAACTGCCACTGCGCCCACCGCCGCCCGAGGGCAGATCGCCATCGGCATTGCGGATCGGCGACAGGTCGGGCGAACCCTCTCCACCCATGCGCTGGACCGCGGCGAGCAGCGGCCCGGCATCGAGCCCGAGGTAGCGCGCGTAGTTGCGCAGGAAGCCGCGGACGAAGGCCATGCCGGGCAGTGCCGCGAAGTCGTCCTGCTCGAGCGCCTCGACCTGGCGCGGGGCGAGCTTGAGGGCGAAGGCGACCTCGTGGATCGACTCCCCGCGTGCCTCGCGCGCCCGACGCAGTTGCACACCCGGCGAGGGCGGCGCATCGGCCACGGCAGCGAAATTCTCGGACTGCGTGCTGCTCACTCGAACTTCCCTTGATTCAACAATTGATATTCCTCCGACTCGGCGAACCGGGACCGCAGCTGCGAGGCGTAGCTTGCCTCCGCGTCCTGGTTGCCGAGCCGGCGCTCGGTACGCAGCCCCAGCCAGACGGAGGCGGCCGAAGGGTTGAGCTGCTGGTGAAGGCGGATCAGATGAGTGCGCGCCTGATCGTAGCGGCCACCGCGGTAGGCGATGTCGGCAAGCTGGTACAGCGCCAGGGCGTTGGCAGGATCGGCCGCCACCGCGCGTGCGAACTGCACTTCGGCGGCAGCGTCATCCTTGAGCCGCAGATAGCACAGGCCGGCGTTGGTCAACGGGCGCCCCGGGTGGCGGTAGTAGGGATTGCGCGCCGCGATCGCGAGCCGCTCCAGCCCCTGCTGCTCCTGCCCCTGGGTGCACAGGAACCAGCCGTAACTGTTGTTGAAGTCGGGGTCGCCCGGTGCCTCGCGCAACGCACGCTCGAAGTTCTCGCGCGCGGCGGCACTCTCCTCGATCAGCATGTAGGCAAGGCCGAGCAGATGAAAGGCCGGCGCGTAGCTGGCGCTGTCGTTGAGCGCGATGCGCGCCTCGTCGAGGGCGACGTCATAGCGACCGATTTCGAAATAGGCCATGCCGAGATCGACATGGACGCGCGCGCGCGCATCGGCGGGCGTCGCGGGCGTGATGTCCGACATCGGCCGGCTGACCGTCGATGCGGCGCCCGGCTCGCCACCGGGCACGGTCGCGCAGCCCGCGAGCAGGGCGGCTGCAAGTGTCATCGACAACAGTAGCGGGCGATGCATCATCCTCATTCCTCCGTGACCTGTTTCAGGCGGACCGTACGTCGGGTCTTGTCCTGGACCTGGCCCGCGAGCTGACCGCAGGCCGCGTCGACATCGTCGCCGCGCGTCTTGCGCGTGGTGGTGACGATGCCGGCGTCAATCAGGATACCGGCAAAACGGCGGATGCGTTCCGCCGGGGAGCGCAGGAAGCCCGAATTCGGGAAGGGATTGAACGGGATCAGGTTGAACTTGCACGGCGTGTCGCGCACCAGCGCGACGAGCTCGCGGGCGTGCGCGTCGCTGTCGTTCACCCCGTCGAGCATCACGTATTCGAAGGTGACGAAGTCGCGCGGCGCGCGCTCGAGGTAGCGCTGGCAGGCCGCCATCAGCTCGCGCAGCGGGTATTTCTGGTTGATCGGCACCAGGCGGTCGCGCAGCGTGTCGTTGGAGGCGTGCAGCGACACCGCCAGCGCCACCGGGCACTCTTCGCGCAGGCGGTCCATCGCCGGCACGATGCCCGAGGTGGACACGGTGACGCGGCGGCGCGACAGGCCGTAGGCGTGATCGTCGAGCATCAGGCGCAGCGCGGTGACGACGTTGTCGAAGTTGGCCAGCGGCTCGCCCATGCCCATCATCACCACGTTGCTGATGATGCGGCCGTTGTCCTTCTCGCCGGCCTCCAGATCGGTCGCCGCATCGCGCGCGGCGCCCAGCAGCTTGTTGGCCAGCCACAGCTGGCCAATGATCTCGGCCGCGCTCAGGTTACGGTTGAAGCCCTGCTTGCCGGTCGAACAGAACGCGCAGTCGAGCGCGCAGCCGGCCTGCGAGGACACGCACAGCGTGCCGCGGTGGGTTTCGGGGATGAACACGGTCTCGACGGCGTTGGCGTTGCCCACGTCGAGCAGCCACTTGCGCGTGCCGTCGGCCGAGATCGAATCGCGTACCGGCACCGGCGGGCGGATCACCGCGATGTCCTTCAGCTTCGCGCGCAGCGACTTGGCGACGTCGGTCATCGCGTCGAAGTCGTCACAGCCCTCGTGATGCATCCAGCGCATCACCTGGCGGGCGCGGAACGGCTTCTCGCCCAACCCGGCGAACCAGGCGACGAGGCCATCGACGTCGAAGTCGAGCAGATTGACCTTCTCTGAAGTGCTCATGCCTGAAACTTCACTCATTCAAGGCGGAGGCCGCGAAAAACGGCCTGACCGTAATGCAAACGGCCCGCACACGCCGCGCGCGGTGCGGGAGGCACCGCGAAGCGTGCGCGACGGGCCGTTGGAACGGACCGCTCAGCGCGAGTAAACGTTCATGCCCGGGAAGAAGAAAGCCACTTCCACGGCGGCGGTCTCGGGGGCGTCGGAGCCGTGCACCGCGTTGGCGTCGATCGACTCGGCGAAGTCGGCGCGGATGGTGCCCTTGTCGGCCTTCTTCGGGTCGGTGGCGCCCATCAGCTCGCGGTTCTTGGCGATGGCGTTCTCGCCTTCCAGGCACTGGATCATCACCGGGCCGGAGGTCATGAACGACACCAGGTCCTTGAAGAAGGGGCGCTCCTTGTGCACGGCGTAGAACTCGCCGGCCTCGCGCTCGGACAGGTGGGCCATCTTGGCGGCGATGACCTTGAGGCCTGCGGCTTCGAAGCGGGCGTAGATCTGGCCGATCACGTTCTTGGCGACGGCGTCGGGCTTGATGATGGACAGGGTGCGTTCGATTGCCATGAAAAACTCCGGGACTGCGCTTGAAAAAAGCGAGAGGTTGAGAAAAAAGCGCGAAATTTTAGCAGGTTTCGCGCGACACCGATGCGCGTCGTCTGCAAGCGACTGTGGGAGCGGGCTTGCCCGCGAACAGGGCCGCCGACCCCGTTCGCGGGCAAGCCCGCTCCCACAGCGCAATACTGCGCCACGCCACCAAGCGCTTACATCATGCCCAGCGCCTTGGGCAGGAAGGTGGAGATGCTCGGGATGTAGGTGATCATCATCAGGAACACGAGCATCGTGTACAGCCACGGCATCACCGCCTTGCTCATCTCGGTGAGACCTGCCTTGGTGACGCCGCTGGCGACGAACAGGTTCAGCCCGACCGGCGGCGTGATCATGCCGATCTCCATGTTCACCACGATCATCACGCCGAAGTGGATCGGATCGATGCCCAGCGCCACCGCCACCGGGAACAGGATCGGGGCGAGAATCAGAATGATCGACGACGGCTCCATCAGCGCACCGGCCACCAGCAGCAGGATGTTCACCACGATCAGGAAGCCGACCGGACCCATGCCGCTGGCGACGATGGCGTCGGCCATGCGCTGCGGGATCTGCTCGCTGGTCAGGATGAACGAGAACAGCACCGCGCTGGCGATGATGAACAGCAGCATCGCGCTCATGTTCGCCGAATCGAGCAGCACGCGCGGGATCTGCTTGAAGGTCAGGTCCTTGTACACGAACACCGCGATGAAGAAGGCGTACACCGCGCTCATCGCCGCAGCCTCGGTCGGGGTGAACATGCCCGAGTAGATGCCGCCCATCACCACCACGATCAGCATCAGCCCCCAGAAGGCCTTGCGGAAGGCCGCGAAGCGCTCGCCCCAGCTCACCGAGGGCATCACCGGGTAGTTGTTCTTGCGCGCCACGTACCAGGTGGTGAGGCCGAGCATGAAGGCCAGCAGCAGGCCCGGGATCACCCCCGCCATGAACAGCGCGCCGACCGATGAGTTGGTCGTCACCGAGTACATCACCATGACGATGGACGGCGGGATCAGGATGCCCAGACCGCCGGCCGAAGCGACCACGCCCGCGCCGAAGCGCACCGGGTAGCCCTGCTTGATCATCGCCGGGATCAGGATCGAGCCGATCGCCACCACGGTGGCCGGGCTCGAGCCCGACACCGCCGCGAACAGCGCGCACGCCAGCACCGCCGACATGCCCAGGCCGCCGCGCAGGTGGCCGACCATGGAGGTCGCGAAGTTGATCATCCGCCGCGCCACGCCGCCGTGGGTCAGGAAGTTGCCGGCGAGGATGAAGAACGGGATCGCCATGATCTCGAACTTCTCGATGCCGGTGAACATCTTGAGCGCCACCGACTCCAGCGGCACGTCGGTGAAGATGAACATGAAGCTCAGCACCGTGAGGCCGAGCGCCACGCCCACCGGCATGCCGATCGCCATGAGGACGACGAGCAGACCGAAGATTGCAATCGTGTTGGTCATGATGTCATCCCCTCTCAGTTGTCCGTGCCAGGACGCTTGGCGTCGGCCCCACGGCGAGTGTGTTCGATGTCCTCGGCGATCGAGATCGCTTCGCCCTCGAGCAGCACGTTCTCGTCGTCGCCCTCGTCCAGGCCTTCGACGTGGCCGTGGTCGTGGGTCGGCAGTTCGCCGGTGCGCGAGAAGCTCACCATGACCTGCAGGAAGCGGTAGCACATCAGGAAGGAACCGAGCGGCACCGCGGAATAGACGATCCAGGTCGGCCATTCGAGGTCGGGCGTGGTCGGGCCTTCGAAGAAATCGCCGGTATCGCGGCCGAACAGGCTCAGCGTCTCGTAGGCCATGCCGTTCTCCCACACGAAGAGCGCGCCGAAGAGGCCGATCAGACCGGTGAAGATCACGCCGCACACCAGGCCCGTCTGGATGAGCGCTGCGCGCGAGGTGCCGGTGAGCTTGTTCACCAGGATGTCGACGCCGACGTGGATGCCGGTGCGCACCCCATAGGCCGCGCCGAACTTGGCCATCCACACGAACAGGATGATGCAGAACTCCTGTGCCCAGCCGACGTTCATGTCGAGCAGCCAGTCCTGCAGGACCGGAATCTCGTAGCCGGACAGGTAGCGGTGTACAACCGAGATGAAGATCACCACCGTCGCCACCGCCATCAGGGCGCCGATGATGAACTCCTCGAGGCGGTCAAGAAGCTTGTTCATGATTGTTTTCCCCCGAAAAAACGCCCGTCGCTCATGACGAGCCAGACGGGCGCTGCTGGGTGTGAAGAGGCTTGGATCAGAGCTTGGCCGGATCGAAGCCGGTTTCCTTGTAGATGGACTGGATCAGGTCCGCACCGATGCGCGACTCCATCTTCTTGTGCACCGGCACGAAGGCCTTCTTGAAGGCAGCCTTCTCCTCGGCGGTCGGGGTATGGATCTCGGTCTTGCCGGAAGCGCGCACGCCCTCGAGCGCCTTGTCGTTCTCTTCCTTGGCGATCTGGTTGGCATAGACGGTCGACTCGGCCATCGCCTTGTCGAGCTGGCTGCGAATCTCGGCGGGCAGGCCGTCCCAGAACTTCTTGTTGGTGATCACGGCGTAGCCGAGGTAACCATGGTCGGTCAGCGTCATGTGCTTCTGCACTTCATGCATCTTCTGCGTGAAGAGGTTGGAGTGGGGGTTCTCGGTGCCATCGACGACGCCGGTCTGCAGCGCCTGGTAGACCTCCGAGAAGGCCATCACCTGCGGCAGCGCCTTGACCTCGCGCATCTGCTCTTCCAGCACCTTGGACGACTGGATGCGCATCTTCTTGCCGCGCAGGTCCTCGGGCTTCGTGATCGGCGTGTTGGCCGAGAAGGACTTGAAGCCGTTGTCCCAGAACGCCAGGCCCCTGATGCCCTTGGGCTCGAGCTTGGCGAGCAGCTGCTGGCCGACCGGACCCTGGGTGACCTTGTTCAGGGCCTCGTAGCCATCGAAGATGTAGGGCAGGTCGAAGACCTCGAACTCACGCACGCCGAGCGGGCCGAACTTGGCCAGCGAGGGCGCGAGCAGCTGGACCGCGCCGAGCTGCAGCGCCTCCATCTCCTCCTTGTCCTTGTAGAGCGTGCTGTTGGCGTAGACCTCGACCTTGACCGCGCCGCTGGTGTATTTCTCCGCGAGTTCCTTGAACTTTTCGGCGGCCTTGCCCTTGGGCGTGTCCTGGGCCACGACGTGGCTGAACTTGATCACGATCGGGTCGGCTGCAACCGCGGTAGCGGACAGCCCCATGGCAACCAGGCCCATCAGAAGCGCACGAATCTTCATGAAAATATCTCCTCCGAGAGAAAAGCATCCAGGCGTTTTCTTGCCGCCCGGAGAATGCCGGGCGGATTATCGGCACCGCGATAAGTTTCGCTGTGTCTGGGATCAGTATCGTTTGGGGCCCGTACGGCTGCTATTGTGGATGTCCGCATTCGTGACAACCGCAAACCCGCCGCCCACCGCGGCCACCCGCAGGTCTCCGCAGCCATGACCAGCCGACCCGAAACGCACGCCTCCTCGCCTCCAGCCGCCCGCAAGCGCTGGCTGCAGCAGCTTCCCTATCTGAGCCTGGCGCTCTTCCTCGCCGCCATCGCCGCCCTCGTCTGGCTGACGCGCGAATACGACGCCGACGAACAACGCACCACGCTGATCAACGACGTGCTGTGGATGGAGCAGAACCTGCGCTTCCATCTCGATCGCAACGAGATCCACCTGCAGGAGATCGGCCGCGAACTGGTCGCGGGCACACCGCTCTCGCCCGAGACCGAAGCCCGCCTGGGCAGCCTGCTCAACCAGGAGCGCGGCCTGGTGCAGATCCTCTGGCTCGCAGCGGACGGCCGGGTGATCGGCGCCATGCCACCCCAGTCCGACGCCCCCGCTCCGGCCCCGCCGCCAGAGGGCACCGCGGACAGCGCCATCGCCTCGTCGCTGGCGGCGCTGCGCGAATCCACCTTCCGCCTTGCGCGAAGTGTCGGCCGGCCGGTCTACGGACCCGCCTACCCGGTGATGGGCAATGTCCATCATTTCGAGGTGCATGTGCCGATCTGGTCGGAGGACGCGCTCCCCGTCGTGATCGTCGGGGTCTACTCGCTGACCGACCTGGTCGTGCGCGAGCTGCCGTGGTGGTTTTCCGAGCGCTACCGGCTCGCCGTGCTCGACGGCGACGGTCGCGAGGTCGCCGCGAAGTCCAAGGTCGCACCCCTGTCCCCGCAGCTCGCGTACTCGATGCCCTTCGACCCGCCCGGCCACGGTCTCACGCTGCAGATCACCGCCTACAAATCGGACACGCGCTGGATCCCGCTGCTGCTCGGCGCCTCGATCGTGCTGCTGGCCTGCATCATCGTGTGGAGCGTGATGCAGCTGCGCCGCCAGCTCGCCCGCCGCCAGCAGGCGGAGATCGCACTGCGCGCCGAGTCGGCCTTCCGCAAGGCGATGGAAGACTCGATGCTCACCGGCATGCGTGCCCGCGATCTCGACGGGCGGCTCAACTATGTGAACTCGGCCTTCTGCCGCATGACCGGCTTCGCGCCGGACGAGCTCATCGGCCTCAAGCCGCCGATGCCCTACTGGGACCCCGAGCGCATGGAGCAGACCTTCGAGCTGCACCGCGAGATCATGTCCGGCGGCAGCGCCGCCGAGGGTACGGAGGTGCGGCTGCGGCGCAAGAACGGCGAGATCCTGGACGTGCTGGTGTTCGAGGCCCCGCTCATCGACGCCAGCGGCCACCATGCCGGCTGGATGGGCTCGGTGCTCGACATCACCGAGCAGAAACGCGCGCGCGAGCAGGCTCGCCAGCAGGAAGAGCGCCTGCAGCAGAGCTCGCGCCTGATCACCATGGGCGAGATGGCCTCGACGCTGGCGCACGAGCTGAACCAGCCGCTGGCCGCGATCGCCAGCTACAACTCGGGCTGCATCAACCGCCTGCAGGACGAGCGGCCGATCGACCGCGGCGAACTGCTCGACGTCCACGCGCGCATCGCCCGCCAGGCCCGCCGCGCGGGCGACATCATCCGCAGGGTCCACGACTTCGTGCGCCGCTCCGAGCCCAAGCGCGAACCACTCGACCTCAACGCCGTCATCCGCGATGCCATCGCCCTCATCGAGGCCGATGCGCGCAAGCGCCGCATGCAGCTGCACACCGACCTCACGGCGCATCTGCCGCGGGTGCAGGCCGACGCCGTGATGATCGAGCAGATCGTCATCAACCTCGTGCGCAACGCCATGGATGCGATGCGCGACACCCCGCCCGCCAACCGCGTGGTCGAGGTCCGCACCGTCCGCGACGGGCGCTTCGCGCTGGTCACCGTCGCCGACCGCGGCGCAGGCATCCCGGCCGAGATCGCCGCCCGCCTGTTCGAGCCGTTCTTCACCACCAAGCAGGAGGGCATGGGCATGGGCCTCAACATCTGCCGCTCGATCGCCGAACTCCACCATGGCCGCCTGGGCTTCGAAGTTCGGGCGGGGGGCGGTACCATCTTCACCCTGTCGCTGCCGCTGGACGACCCGACCGCATGAACGCCCCCTGCACTCACATCATCGATGACGACGAAGCCATCCGCGACGCGCTGGAGTGGCTGTTCAAGACGCGTGGCGTGCCCTGCCGGGCGTGGCCGTCGGGCGAGAACTTCCTCGCGGCCTGGCTGCCCGACTGGCGCGGCTGCATCGTGCTCGACATCCGCATGCAGGGCATGAGCGGCCTGGAGTGCTTCGACGCCCTGCTCGCGCGCGGCTGCGAATTGCCGGTCATCTTCATCACCGGCCACGGCGACGTGCCGATGGCGGTGTCGGCGCTCAAGAAGGGGGCCTTCCATTTCATCGAGAAGCCCTTCAACGATCACGACCTCGTCGACCTGGTCGAGAAGGCCCTCGCGGCCGACCGCGACCGCCAGCGCGCCGCCGCCAGCCGCGAGACCATCGAGGCGCGGCTCGCCACCCTCACCCAGCGCGAGCGCGAGGTGATGGAGCTGATCCTCGAGGGCAAATACAACAAGGTGATCGCGGACGACCTGTCGATTTCGATGCGCACCGTGGAGGCGCATCGCTCGCGCATCTTCGACAAGATGGACGTGCGCTCGGCGGTGGAGCTCGCCCAGTTGCTGACCAACCTTCGCAGCTGAGTCCGCCCGCAGCGTTGCGAAGCCTTCGACGCAACGACGGAACGCTCAGGCCGCGGATGCCGGCTGCCAGCGCGGCAGGATGCCCGCCTCGCCGGCAGGGCAAGCGAAGGCCGCATCGATGCCGATGCAGCCGACCCAGGCCGGCTCGTCATCGACCCACAGTACCGGCAGGCGGTCGCGCAGCCACTCCGGAATGGCGGCCTCCTGACAGAGCTTGCGCAAGGGCCGCCGCGGCCGCCCGGGCGCGACCTGCAGTCGCATGCCATCCTTCCGCGCTCCCAGCCACAGCTCGGCGGCGCACTCGAGCCGCGCGCGGTCGAGCCCCTGGCCCACCGCCGACTCGAAGCGCACCGCCGCGTTGCCCCAGACGATCAGCGGTTCGCCTTGCCAGCGTTGGCGGGCTGGCAGCGGCGCGGCCTGCGGCTCCAGCCACATCGCGTTGCGATAAGCGCAGCAGGCCAAGGCCCCGAGCGGCAGCTGCAGGGCATGCTCGAGCGCGCACGCGCGCAACTGGCGCAGCGCTTCGTCGAGCACCGCCTGCGCTGGCGCCGGCTGGCCACGGCGCTGCAGCAGCCAGCGCAGCAGGTTGGCCTGGCGCGCTGGCGCAAGGGCAAGGAAACTGCGGCGATCCAGCATGGGGCCGCCGCAGGCGGCAACATCGATCGCCGCAAGCTCGCCGAGCAGGTCCTCGGCCTCGGCGAAATGCGCCGCAGCGCGTGCCAGCGCGGGCACCGCGCCGGGGAAAAGCTCGCTCGCCACCGGCAACAGGCGATGACGAATGGCATTGCGGGCGAAGTGGAGTTCGGCGTTGCTCTCGTCCTCGACCCAGTCGAGGCCCCGGTGCCGGGCCCAGGCCTCGATCCGTGCGCGGCGCACGCCGAGCAGCGGCCGCAGCCGCCCCGGCCGACCGTCGCCGCCAGCCACCACCGCGCGCATCGCGGCCGCACCGCGCACCCCGCTTCCGCGCAGAAGCCGGAAAAGCAGGGTCTCGGCCTGGTCGTCCTGATGGTGGGCGAACACCAGCCAGTCGCAATCCACTGTCTCCAGGGCGCGATGGCGCGCCGCTCGCGCCGCGGCCTCGAGGCCCTGCGGATGGTTGCGCTCGACGGCGACATCGAGGCGCGTGAGGACGACGCCCGCCTCGGCGCAGCGCCGCGCGCAGGCCTGCGCCCAGGCATCCGCGTGAGGGCTCAAGCCGTGGTGAACATGTGCCGCCGAGAGCGCGAACCCGAGGGCGGGCTGCAAGCGCCGCAGCGCCTCGAAAAGGACGACCGAATCGACTCCGCCGGAAAGAGCGCAGCACAGGCGCGTTTCCGCGCCCACGCCAGCATCGCGCAGCACGCCGGCGATCGCCGCGACGAGTTCGTCAAGCGCCATCGTGCACACGCACAAGGCTTGCCGATCGGCCCCGCCCTGCGCGACGCGGACGGACACGTCCCTCCGTCATCGCCGCACGAACGCGGGTCAGGCCGCCTTTTCCTTGAAGCGACCGTAGCTCATCAGCTTCTCGTAGCGCTGCGCGACGAGCTCCGAGGGGGTGAGCACCTCGAGTTCGCGCAAGGCGTCGGCAAGCGCGCGCTTGAGCGAGGCCGCCATCGCACGATGATCGCGATGCGCGCCGCCGATCGGCTCCTCGACGACCCGGTCGATGAGATTGAGCGACTTAAGGCGCGCCGCGGTGATGCCCATGGTCTCGGCCGCATCGGCGGCCTTCTCTGCGCTCTTCCACAGGATCGAGGCGCAGCCTTCGGGAGAGATCACCGAGTAGGTCGAGTATTGCAGCATCAACACCTGGTCGGCGACCGCGATCGCCAGCGCGCCCCCGGAGCCGCCCTCGCCGATGATGGTGCTGATGATCGGCGTCTTCAATTCGGACATCAGGTAGATGCTGTGGCCGATCGCCTCGGACTGCCCGCGCTCCTCGGCACCAATGCCGGGATAGGCGCCCGGCGTATCGACGAAGGTGAACACCGGCAGCGCGAACTTCTCGGCCAGCTTCATCAGCCGCATCGCCTTGCGATAGCCCTCGGGGCGGGGCATGCCGAAGTTGCGCGCGATCTTCTCCTTGGTGTCGCGCCCCTTCTGGTGGCCGATGACGACGCAGGCCTGGCCGTTGAAGCGCGCAAGGCCACCGACGATCGCCTTGTCGTCGGCGTAGTTGCGATCACCGTGCAGTTCCTGGAAGTCGGTGAAGATCAGCTGGGCGTAGTCGAGCGTGTAGGGACGCTGCGGGTGGCGCGCGACCTGGGCGATCTGCCAGGGCGAGAGCTTGGCGTAGAGGTCCTTGGTGAGCGACTGGCTCTTGGCCTCGAGCCGCTTGATCTCGTCGGAGATGTCGACAGCGGGATCGTCCTGTACGAAACGCAGTTGGTCGATCTTCTCCTCGAGCTCGGCAATCGCCGTCTCGAAATCCAGAAAGGAGGTTTTCATCCAGCCGTTCCCTGTCAAAAATGTGCGCCATTGTAACGCCAGCGCGCCGCCGGCGCGCGCTGCGCGTGCTGCGCCGCCGCAGCGACGGCCTCACCCAATGACAACGGGGCGGCGCCTTGCGGCAACCGCCCCGATCGACCGCTGGACCCGCACGGCGGGCGCGGACATCACTCGTTGCTGGCGAAGCCCAGCAGGTGAAGCAGGCTGGTGAAGAGGTTGAAGATCGATACGAACAGCGACACCGTGGCCATGATGTAGTTGGTCTCGCCACCATGGATGATGTTGCTGGTTTCGTAGAGGATGAGGCCCGACATCAGCAGCACGAAGGCGGCGGAGACGGTCAGCGAGAGCGCAGGAATCTCGAAGAAGATCGCCCCCAGGCCGGCGAGGAAGGCCACCAGGATGCCGACCATCAGGAAACCGCCCATGAAGGAGAAGTCCTTCTTGGTGGTCACCGCGTAGGCGGACAGGCCGAGGAAGATCGCCGCGGTGCCGGCCATCGCCTGCATCACGATCGAACTACCGTTGGGGAGCGCCAGGTAGGAGGAGATGATCGGGCCGAGCGTGAAGCCCATGAAGCCGGTCAGCGCAAACACGAACACGATGCCGAGGCTGCTGTTGCGGAACTTGGTGGTGGCGAACAGCAGGCCGAAGTAGCCGAGCAGCGTGACGATGATGCCCAGGCGCGGCGCCCCCATCGCCATCGACAGGCCGGCGGTCAGCGCCGAGAACGCCAGCGTCAACGACAGCAGCATGTAAGTGTTGCGGATGACCTTGTTGGTCGACAGGACCGACGCTTCGGCGCGGGTCATTGTGCTGAGACGGTTTTCCATGGTCAGGTGTCCTCCTGTTGGGAATCGATGAGTTGTTTTGGGGGCCTGCCACGCCAGCCGGCGTGGCGCCCATTAACCGAGAAATCCTGCTGGCCTTCGATCGACGAGACCGCCGGGGTCAGGCCGGCAGCGCGGCGACCGGAGCGCCAGCCTGGCGCGCGGGGCGCTGGTGACGGCGTACGCGCTGCGCCAGGACCCGCGCCACGCGGTCGGCCGCTTCATCCACCGCTGCCCGCACTTCGAGCTGGGTGATCGCGAATACGACGTCGGGCAGGTTGCGCAGTCGCAGCTGCACCACGCAGCGCTTGTCCGCGCCGCCCTTCGGCCCATTGACGTCCGCCACCTTCACACGCGCCCACTGGATGTGGTCGCGGAAGCGACCGATCGCGAATCGCATCCGGCGGGCCACGTAGTCACGCAGTCCCGGGGGCGCTTCCACACCATCGCAATGCAGGTCGATACGCATGTCCAGTCTCCTTTTGTTGTCGCACAGTGACCGTCGGGCCCTGTGCCTCGACGGATACTACAGCTCAGACTGTTCGATAAAATCTCAGTTCAACAGAATTTCTATCCGTTTTTTTCGAAGTATCGAAGCGCACGGCCAACGGGGATACCTACATGCTCAACTACAAGCAGCTACACCACTTCTGGACCGTAGCCCGCGCCGGTGGGATCGTGCGCGCGGCAGAACGTTCCGGGCTGGCGCCGCAGACCTTGTCGGGCCAGATCGCAACGCTGGAGACCGAGCTCGGCGTGAGCCTGTTCAAGCGCCAGGGACGCGGGCTGGTGCTGACGGAGACGGGGCGCATGGTGCTGGACTACGCCGAGGAGATCTTCCGCATCGGCAGCGAGCTCGAAGAGGCCTTGCAGAGCCGCGCCACCGGACGGGCGGTGCCCTTCCGCGTGGGCATCGCCGACGTGGTGCCCAAGGCGATCGCGTGGCTGCTGCTCGCGCCGTCGATGGACCTGCCGCAGCCGATGCGGCTCGTCTGCCGCGAAGGCAAGTTCGACGCCCTGCTCGGCGAACTCGCCATCCACAAGCTCGACGTGGTGCTCGCCGACAGTCCGCTGCCGCCCAACATGGACGTACGCGGCTTCAGCCACGCACTCGGCGAATCGACGATCGGCTTCTACGCCACGCCTGCGCTCGCGGCACGGCTCTCCGGCACGTTTCCCGCCACGCTCGACGGCGCACCCTTGCTCCTGCCGGGCGTGGAGGCCAGCGTACGCGGCCCCTTGCTGCGCTGGATCGAGGCGGCCGGGCTGCGCCCGCGCATCGTCGGCGAGTTCGACGACAGCGCCCTGATGCGCGCCTTCGCGGAGGCTGGCGCGGGCATCTTTCCAAGCGCGTCGCTGGTGGGCGAGCAGCTCTGCCGGCAATCGGGAATGGTGCATCTGGGCGATGCGGCCGGCGTCACGGAGACCTATTACGCGATCTCGGTCGAACGCAGGCTGACGCACCCGGCCGTACGCGCAATCAGCGAAGCGGCGACCGCGAAGCAGAAGCTGGTGTGACCCGGGTGTGATTTGATTTTCGGCCGCGGGCAATCCAGAATCGCGGGCCAGCGCGGGACAGACCGACGCGGCGCACGAAACCTGCGGCCGAACAGTTCAGGACGAACTGCTGGTGCCGGGAGTGGGACTCGAACCCACACACCTTGCGGCGGCGGATTTTGAGTCCGCTGCGTCTACCGATTCCGCCATCCCGGCACGGGACGCGCATTATCCACGAACACGCCACGGCGCGGCAAGCGAGCTGGCGCAACTGCGCGCCCCACGCCCCATCCCAATTCAGACAGCGCCTCGCCACACCCAGATGTCCCTCACCCTAGACGATTTCGACTACACGCTGCCGGGCGAACTGATCGCCCAGGCCCCCCTGCCCGAGCGCACGGCCAGCCGGCTGCTGGTGACCACGCCCTGCGCGGATCGCCCGCCCGTCCTCACTGACGCCAGCTTCACCGACCTGCCTGGCCTCATCGGTCCCGGCGACCTGCTCGTGTTCAACGACACCCGCGTCATCCACGCCCGCCTGCACGGCGTCAAGGACAGCGGCGGCCAGATCGAGGTGCTCATCGAGCGCGCGGTCGGCCCCCACGAGGCGCTCGCCCAGGTACGCGCGAGCAAGTCGCCCAGGACCGGGAGCCTGCTGCGCCTGGCCGACGCCTTCGAGGTCGAGGTGCTCGGGCGCGTCGGCGAGTTCTTCCACCTCCGCTTTCCCGCCGGCGAAGACCTGCTCGCGCTGCTCGAGCGTCACGGCAAGCTGCCGCTGCCCCCCTACATCCAGCGCGCAGCGGAGGAAGCGGACGAGAACCGCTATCAGACGGTGTATGCGCGCGAGCCCGGTTCGGTGGCTGCGCCCACCGCCGGCCTGCACTTCGACGAGGCGCTGCTCGCGCGCATCGCCGAGCGCGGTGCGAAATGCGCGTGGCTGACCCTGCACGTCGGCGCCGGCACCTTCCAGCCGGTGCGCGTCGACGACCTCGGCGAGCACCGCATGCACCGCGAGCGCTACGTGATCCCTCAGGAAACGGTGGACGCCATCGCCGCCACCCGCGCCGCAGGTGGCCGCGTGATCGCAGTCGGCACCACCAGCATGCGCGCGCTCGAAGCGGCGGCACAGGAAGGTCCGCTCGAAGCCGGCAGCGGCGAGACCGAGATCTTCATCCTGCCCGGCTTCCGTTTTCAGGTGGTCGACGCGCTGATCACCAACTTCCACCTGCCCAAGTCCACCCTGATGATGCTGGTGTCGGCCTTCGCCGGCATGGACAGCATCCGGCGCACCTACGCGCATGCGGTCGCACGGCGCTACCGCTTCTTCAGCTATGGCGACGCGATGTTCATCACCCGCCGCAACGAAGCCGAGAACGACAAGCTCAACGATGCAATTTGAACTCCTCACCACCGACGGCGGCGCCCGTCGCGGCCGCCTCACCCTCGCCCACGGCGTGGTCGAGACCCCGGTCTTCATGCCGGTCGGCACCTACGGCACCGTAAAGGCGATGACGCCGGCCATGCTCGCCGACATCGGCGCGCAGATCTGCCTGGGCAACACCTTCCACCTGTGGTTGCGCCCGGGGCTGGACATCATCGCCGCGCACGAAGGCCTGCACCGCTTCATGGCCTGGGACAAGCCCATCCTTACCGACTCGGGCGGCTTCCAGGTGTTCAGCCTGGGCGCGCTGCGCAAGATCAGCGAGGAAGGCGTGAAATTCGCCAGTCCAATCGACGGTGCGAAGCTTTTCCTGACGCCCGAGATCTCGATGCAGATCCAGACGGTGCTCAACTCGGACATCGTGATGATCTTCGACGAATGCACGCCCTACCCCGCCACCCGCGACGAAGCGGCCAAGTCGATGCGACTGTCGCAGCGCTGGGCGAAACGCTCGCGCGACGCGTTCGACCGCCTGGGCAACACCAATGCGCTGTTCGGCATCGTGCAGGGCGGCATGTACGAGGACCTGCGCGACGAATCGCAGGGCGTGCTGGAAGACATCGGCTTCCACGGTTTCGCCATCGGCGGCCTGTCGGTGGGCGAGCCCAAGGAAGACATGGCGCGCATCCTCGCCCACACCGCGCCGCGCCTGCCGCAGGACAAGCCGCGCTACCTGATGGGGGTGGGGACGCCCGAGGACATCGTGGAGGGCGTCGCCGCCGGCATCGACATGTTCGACTGCGTGATGCCGACCCGCAACGCGCGCAACGGCTGGCTGTTCACCCGCTATGGCGACATCAAGATCAAGAACGCGGTGCACAAGGCCGACACCCGGCCGCTCGACCCGTCCTGCGACTGCTACACCTGCCGCAACTTCAGCCGCGCCTACCTGCATCATCTGCATCGCACCGGAGAGATTCTCGGCAGCATGCTCAACACCGTGCATAACCTGCGCTACTACCAGACCCTGACCGCCGAGCTGCGCGCGGCGATCACGGCGGGCGACCTGGTCCGCTATATCGAGCGCTTCCGCAGCGAGCGAGCGACCGGTACGAGCTGAACCATCCGCCGCGCCCGCCGTCTCACCCGCCCCGGGGCGCTGTCCCGGCTGCTGCTATACTTCATCGCTTTTTTCATCCAACCGGAGTTTCAACGTGCTGATTTCCAATGCCTACGCCCAGGCCGCTGGCGCCGCCGACCCCACCGGAGGCCTGATGGGCCTGCTGCCGCTGATCCTGATGTTCGTGGTGCTGTGGTTCCTGATGATTCGCCCGCAGATGAAGCGCGCGAAGGAACACAAGGCCATGGTCGAGGCGCTCGCCAAGGGTGACGAGGTCGTCACCGGCGGTGGCATCGCCGGTCGCGTCACCGAGGTCGGCGACAGCTTCGTGCAGGTCGAAGTCGCCGCCAACACCGTGGTCGCCGTGCAGAAGCAGGCCGTCGCCACCGTCCTGCCCAAGGGCACGCTGAAGGCGCTCTGATTCTCCTGCGCGGCCTTCCGGCGCCCGGAAGGCCGCAGGCCCGCTGCGTGTCATCGGCGCCGTCCCCCGCGGACGGGCATGCCGGTGCCGGCCCGGCCGGCACAGCGCGCAACGGGCATTGCCCCACCCACTCTCCCGCCGACGATGAATCGCTACCCTCTCTGGAAGAACATCCTGATCGGCCTCGTGCTGCTCTGGGGTCTGATCTACACCCTGCCCAATTTCTACGGCGAGGTGCCGGCGGTGCAGGTGTCCAGCGCCAAGGCCACGCTCAAGCTCGACCCCGCGGCCACCACCGACCGTATCGCCAATGCCCTCAAGGCCGCCGGCATCGACAACACCGGGATCTTCTCGGACGCCAACAGCGTACGCGCGCGCTTCGCCGACACCGATACGCAGCTGCGCGCCAAGGACGTCATCGAGCAGGCTTTCAACCCCGATCCGACCGACCCGTCCCATGTCGTCGCGCTCAACCTGCTTTCGGCTTCGCCGAGCTGGCTGACCTCGATCCAGGCCCTGCCGATGTACCTCGGCCTCGACCTGCGCGGCGGGGTGCACTTCCTGCTCGAGGTCGACATGCCGGGCGCGCTGACCAAGCGCCTCGATTCGACGACCGGCGACCTGCGCACCCTGATGCGCGACAAGAGCGTCCGTCACGCCGGCATTACGCGCGAGGGCAACACGGTCGTCATCCGCTTCCGCGACGCCGAGCAGCGCGAGGCTGGCCGCCGCGCAATCCAGGACTCGACCAGCGACCTGCAGCTCGCCGACCGCGATGACGCCGCCGACGACCTCAAGTTGATCGCCACGCTGACGCCGCAGGCGCAGCAGACCATGCGCGACTTCGCCATCAAGCAGAACATCACCACCCTCCACAACCGCATCAACGAACTCGGCGTCGCCGAGCCGGTGATCCAGCAGCAGGGCGCCGAGCGCATCGTCGTGCAGCTGCCGGGCGTGCAGGACGTGGCCAAGGCCAAGGACATCCTCGGCCGCACCGCGACCCTGGAAGTGCGCATGGTGGACGACACCCCGGGCGCGATCGAGCAGGCGCTCGCCGGCAACGTGCCCTTCGGCACCGAGCTCTACAACGAGCGCGGCGGCTCGCCCCTGCTGGTCAAGAAACAGGTCGTGCTCACCGGCGACCGCCTCACCGACGCCCAGCCCGGCTTCGACGGCCAGACCAACGAGCCCGCGGTGCACCTCACGCTCGACGCCGCCGGCGCGCGCATCTTCCGCGACGTCACGCGCGAGAACGTCGGCAAGCGCATGGCCATCCTGCTCTTCGAGAAGGGCAAGGGCGAGGTCGTGACCGCGCCGGTCATCCGCAGCGAGATCGGTGGCGGACGCGTGCAGATCTCGGGTCGCATGAGCACGGTCGAAGCCAACGACGTCGCGCTGCTGCTGCGCGCCGGATCGCTGGCGGCGCCGATGGAGATCATCGAGGAGCGCACCGTCGGCCCGAGCCTGGGCGCCGAGAACATCCAGAAGGGCTTCGACTCGACGCTGTGGGGCTTCCTCGCCATCGTCGCGTTCATGTGCGCCTACTACCTGCTGTTCGGCCTGGTGTCGTCGATCGCGCTCGCCGCCAACCTGCTGCTGCTGGTGGCGCTGCTGTCGTTGCTGCAGGCCACGCTGACCCTGCCCGGCATCGCCGCGATGGCGCTCACGCTCGGCATGGCGATCGACGCCAACGTGCTGATCAACGAGCGCATCCGCGAGGAACTGCGCAACGGCGCCAGCCCGCAGGCGGCGATCGCGGCCGGCTACGACCGCGCCTGGGACACCATCCTCGACTCGAACATCACCACCCTGATCGCCGGCATCGCGCTGCTGGTGTTCGGCTCCGGCCCGGTGCGCGGCTTCGCGGTGGTGCACTGCCTGGGCATCCTCACCTCGATGTTCAGCGCGATCCTGGTGTCGCGGATGCTGGTCAACTTCATCTACGGCCGCCGCCGCAAGGTCGACAGCCTGTCGATCGGCCAGGTGTGGAAGCCGCAGTCGAAGTAAGCGGACGAACGAACAGGAAACACGACCATGGAATTCTTCCGCATCAAGAAAGACATCCCGTTCATGCGCCACGCGCTGGTGTTCAACGTCATCTCGTTGCTCACCTTCGTGCTGGCGGTGTTCTTCCTCGCCACCCGCGGCCTGCATCTGTCGGTGGAGTTCACCGGCGGCACGCTGGTCGAGGTCAGCTACGCCGAGGCCCCGCAACTCGAGCCGATCCGCGGCGCGCTGGCCAGCAGCGGCTATCCGGACGCCCAGGTGCAGAACTTCGGCAGCGCCCGCGACCTGCTGATCCGCCTGCCCAACCGCGAGGACCTCGAGACCTCGCGCATCTCCGAGACGGTGATGAAGACGCTGCAGCAGGTCGGCGGCCCTGCCCCCGAGCTGCGCCGGGTGGAATTCGTCGGCCCGCAGGTGGGCAAGGAGCTCGCCACCGATGGCGCCATGGCGCTGCTGCTGGTGATCGTGGGCATCATGATCTACCTCGCGCTGCGCTTCGAATGGCGTTTCGCCATCTCTGCGATCATCGCCAACCTCCACGACGTGATCATCATCCTGGGCTTCTTCGCATTCTTCCAGTGGGAGTTCTCGCTGCCCGTGCTGGCAGCGGTGCTGGCGGTGCTCGGCTACTCCGTGAACGAGTCGGTGGTGGTCTTCGACCGCGTGCGCGAGACCTTCAAGAAGAAGCGCAACATGACCACGCCGCAGGTGCTGGACCATGCGATCACGCAGACGATCTCGCGTACCGTGATCACCCACGGCAGCACGCAGGTGATGGTGCTGTCGATGCTGATCTTCGGCGGCGAGACGCTGTACTACTTCGCGCTCGCGCTCACGATCGGCATCTGCTTCGGCATCTATTCCTCTGTGCTGGTGGCGAGCCCGCTGGTGATGTGGCTCGGCGTATCGCGCGAGCAGTTCATCAAGCCGAAGAAGGAGAAGGAAGAGGCGGTGGTCTGAGGCTGCGGTCTTCCGGATACGACAAAGGCGCCTGCGGGCGCCTTTGTCTTTTCAAGCCAGGCAGACGCGCAGAGGCTGCAAGCCCGTGTCGGGAGAAGCCCGGGCAGCCCATTCTTTAGGCTGCCGAAGGCTTAGAGCGGCTGCGGTCCGGTTGTGGTGCCGGGGCAGTCGTCGTCGCCTGCATTCGCGGCCTTCGGCTTCCCTCGGAGGACAACCGCTCGGGGGCGGCGACGCAAACTCGGCGCTGCGCGCCTCAAACATGCGTCGCCTTGTTTCCCCCGAGTGGTCGTCCTCCTCGGCGCTCTTGAAGTTGGCGCCGCCTACCCCGGCCCCACAACCTCGCTTGACGGACGTTCAAACCGCAAAAACCTGCTTCACCTTGAGCGTCTCGCCGCGCTCGATGAGGCCGATCAGGCGGTCGATGTTGGGATGCTTGCCGGGGTTGGCGCGGGCGTCGTCGGTGTGCTCGGCGTAGAGATCCAGACCCTTCTTTGCGGCTTCCGGGCTGATCGCGCCATACAGCTGGGCGAGGTGGTTGTAGACCGCCAGCGAACCAGCCTGGCCGGGCTTGTTCTCGATGGTAGCGACGACCGCATCGGCGGCGTCGATCAGGTTGAGCGCGGCGAGGTGGGATACGCCGGGCAGGGTCTTGAGATTGTCAGCAAAGGCCATGATCAATGCCCCAGGAAGTGGCCCGACATTCGGGCGTCAGGAATGGGAAACGGTCGCCGTGGGAGCGGGCCTGCCCGCGAAGGTGTGCGCTTGGCCGACACCGTTCGCGGGCAAGCCCGCTCCCACGCGTGGAGAGTCCTGCGGGACGCCTTTTGGCCCCGCACGGTCCGCGCTCAGATGCGGCGCGCCAGCTCGGCCGCCTTGCCGACGTAGCTCGCCGGCGTCATCGCCAGCAGGTGCTCGCGCGCCTCGGCAGGGATCTCCAGGCTGCGGATGAAGTCCTGCAGCGCCTCGCGGGTGATGCCCTTGCCGCGCGTCATCGCCTTCAGCTGCTCGTAGGGGTTGGCGATGGCGTAGCGGCGCATCACGGTCTGCACCGGCTCGGCGAGCACTTCCCAGCACTCGTCGAGGTCAGCTGCAAGGCGCGCCGGATCGGCTTCGAGCTTGCCCAGGCCGCGCAGGCAGCTGTCGAGCGCGAGCACGGTGTAGCCGAAGCCCACACCCATGTTGCGCAGCACGGTGGAGTCGGTGAGATCGCGCTGCATGCGCGAGATCGGCAGCTTCTCGGAGAAGTGCTTGAGCACCGCGTTGGCGAGGCCGAAGTTGCCTTCGGCGTTCTCGAAGTCGATCGGATTGACCTTGTGCGGCATCGTCGACGAGCCGACCTCGCCTTCCTTGAGCTTCTGCTTGAAGTAGCCGAGCGAGATGTACATCCAGATGTCGCGGCAGGCGTCGATCAGCATGGTGTTGCCGCGGGCGACGGCGTCGAACAGCTCGGCCATGGCGTCATGCGGCTCGATCTGGATGGTGTATGCGTTGAAGCTCAGCCCCAGCGATTCGATGAAGCGGCGGTTGAAACCCTCCCAGTCGAACGCGGGCCAGGCGGACAGGTGGGCATTGTAGTTGCCCACCGCGCCGTTGAACTTGGCACACATGGCGACACCGGCGATGGCGGCGCGGGCGCGCATCAGGCGCGCGGCGATGTTGGCCATCTCCTTGCCGAGCGTGGTCGGGCTGGCGGGCTGGCCGTGGGTGCGCGACAGCATCGGCAGATCGGCGAGCGCATGCGCGAGCTCGCGGAAGCGTGCGATCACCGCGTCGAGCGCGGGCAGCAGAACCTGGTCGCGGCCCTCCTGCAGCATCAGCGCGTGCGAGGTGTTGTTGATGTCCTCGGAGGTGCAGGCGAAGTGGATGAACTCGGACACCTTCATCACCTCGGCGTTGTGGCCGAGGCGCTTCTTTAGCCAGTACTCCATGGCCTTGACGTCGTGGTTGGTGGTGGCCTCGATCGCCTTCACCGCCTCACCATCATCGGTCGAGAAGCTCGTCACTACCGCGTCGAGCTCGGCCACGGTGGCGGCCGAGAAGGGCGCGATCTCGGCGAGCGCGGGCTCGGCGGCGAGCGCCTTGAGCCATTCGACTTCGACGCGGACCCGATTGCGGATCAGGCCATGCTCCGAGAAATGCGCGCGCAGGCCGGCAACCTTGCCGTGGTAGCGACCATCGAGCGGAGACAGGGCAGTGAGCGGGGACGGTGCGGCGTTCGACATGGCTTGGGCTTCCGGAAAAAGCTGCTATTTTAACGCCTCCCCCTTCCGAGACCGAGAACAAAAGACCGTGTCCTCCTCCGAGCGCTACCAGATCGAAGTCACGGCGATCGCCGAGTACGTCGCCGAGCAGTCCCGCCCCGAAGACGACCACTACGTGTTCGCCTACCACATCACCATCCGCAACACCGGCACGGTACCCGCGCAGCTGCTTGCGCGGCACTGGATCATCACCGACGGGAACGACAAGACCCAGGAGGTGCATGGACAGGGCGTGATCGGCGAGAAGCCCCTGCTCGCGCCGGGAGAGACGTTCCGCTATACCAGCGGCTGCGTGCTTGCGACGCCGGTCGGCACCATGCATGGCAGCTACCAGATGGTGGCAGCCGACGACCATCGCTTCGAGGCCAGCATCGCGCCGTTCATGCTTGCCGCACCGCGTGTGCTGCACTGATCGCCTTCCCGCATAAAGCAAACCGGCGCGGCCTTGCGGGGCGGGCGCCGGTTATGTCGGGGCGATTGCTGCGCATCGCGACGCAGCGCGAGGACCTCAGGAGCGGTAGTCGGCGTTGATCTTCACGTAGTCGTAGGAGAAGTCGCAGGTCCACACGGTGGCCGCCGCCGCGCCGCGCGCGAGATCGATGCGAACCGTCAGCTCGGCGTGCTTCATGATCCGCGAGCCCGCCTCCTCGCGGTAGCTCGCTGCGCGTCCGCCATGCTCGGCGACCAGCACCGACTCGTCCGGATTGCCCAGCCACACGCGCAGCCTCGAGACGTCGAGATCGTCGATTCCCGCATAGCCGATCGCGGCGAGGATGCGGCCGAGGTTCGGGTCGGATGCGAAGAACGCGGTCTTCACCAGCGGCGAATGCGCAACCGCATAGGCGACCTTGCGGCATTCGTCGCGATCCTGCCCACCTTCCACCGCGATGGCCATGAACTTGGTCGCGCCCTCGCCGTCGCGCACGATGGCCTGGGCGAGCGCGATCGACACCTCGACCACGGCATCGCGCAGCGCCTTATAGTCGGCGCTGGCGGCGTCGGTGATCTCGGCGTTGCCGGCCGCGCCGGTGGCGATGAGGATGAAGGAGTCGTTGGTGGAGGTGTCGCCGTCTACCGTGATGCTGTTGAAGGACAGGTCCGCCGCCTCCTTGACCAGGCCGTCCAGCAATGCCTGGGCAACCGCCGCATCGCAGGCAAGGAAGCCGAGCATGGTCGCCATGTTCGGCCTGATCATGCCGGCGCCCTTGCTGATGCCGGTCAGCGTCACGGTCGTACCGCCGATCTCCACCTGCCTGGACACCGCCTTGGCCAGCGTGTCGGTGGTCATGATCGCGTGCGCCGCGTCGAACCAGCCATCCGCCCGCAGGTTCGCCACCGCCTTCGGCAAGCCGGTGACGAGGCGATCCACCGGCAGCGGCTCGAGAATCACGCCGGTGGAGAACGGCAGCACCTGGGCGGCCTTCAGGCCCATCTCCTGGGCGAGCGCGGCGCACGTGGCGCGCGCATTGGCCAGCCCCGGTTCGCCGGTACCCGCGTTGGCGACGCCGGTGTTGATCACCAGCGCGCGGATGCCGCCTGCGGCCAGATGCTCCTTGCAGACCTGAACCGGCGCCGCGCAGAAGCGGTTGCGGGTGAACACGCCGGCGGCGCGACTGCCCTCGGCCAGCTCGATCACCGTCAGGTCGCGGCGATTGGCCTTGCGGATGCCCGCCTCGGCGACGCCGAGGCGGACGCCCCCGACGGACAACAGATCGGCGGGGTTTGGGGTGTTCAGATTGACGGCCATGCGAATCTCCGTGCGCGGTGGTCTCAGCTCAACTTGCCGTGGCAGTGCTTGTACTTCTTGCCCGAACCGCAGGGGCAGGGGTCGTTGCGGCCGACCTTGGGACCCGCGTTGGCCTGCGGCCGCGCACCGCCTTCGGCAGCGCCATCGCCCGCGCCCAGCGCCTCGTCATAGTCGGCGTGCTGGTACTGCACGTTCTCGACCTGCTGCGGCTTCTCCGCCTCCTCGAGCTGAGATTCGGTGCGGATCTGCACGGTCATCAGGACCTTGGTGACGTCGGCGCGAACGGTGTCGAGCAGGCGCTCGAAAAGCTCGAAGGCCTCGCGCTTGTATTCCTGCTTCGGGTTCTTCTGCGCATAGCCGCGCAGGTGGATGCCCTGGCGCAGGTGGTCGAGCGCGGCGAGGTGTTCGCGCCAGTGGGTGTCGAGGCTCTGCAGCATCACATTGCGCTCGAACTGGTGCCAGGCGGCCGGATCGACGATGGCGGTCTTGGCCGCGTAGGTTTCCTCGCCTGCCTGGATGACACGCTCGAGGATCGCATCGTCATCGAGACTGGGTTCGGACTTGATCCACTCGCCCACCGGCACCCTGAGCTGGCATTCGGACAGCAAGGCCTGCTCGAGCGCGGGAATCTCCCACTGCTCCTCGACGCTCTCGACCGGTACGTAGCGGCGGAAGATGTCGTGCAGTACGCCCTGGCGCATGGCGCGGATGGTCTCGGAGATGTCCTCGGTCTCGAGCAGTTCGTTGCGCTGCTGGTAGATGACCTTGCGCTGGTCGTTGGCGACGTCGTCGTACTCGAGGAGCTGCTTGCGGATGTCGAAGTTGCGCTGCTCGACCTTGCGCTGCGCCGACTCGAGCGAGCGGGTGACCATCGCATGCTCGATCGCCTCGCCCTCGGGCATCTTCAGGCGCACCATGATCGCGTTCAGGCGCTCGCCGGCGAAGATCTTCATCAGCGGATCTTCCAGCGACAGGTAGAAGCGGCTCGAGCCCGGATCGCCCTGACGGCCGGAGCGACCGCGCAGCTGGTTGTCGATGCGGCGCGACTCGTGGCGTTCGGTGCCGATGATGTGCAGGCCGCCGTTGGCGATCACCTGATCGTGCACCTTTTGCCATTCGGCGCGCAGCGTGGTGATCTTCGCTTCCCTGTCGGCGTCGGACAGGCTCGCGTCCTCGCGCACGGCCGCGACCGGCTTCTCGATGTTGCCGCCGAGCACGATGTCGGTGCCGCGACCGGCCATGTTGGTGGCGATGGTGACCATGCCGGGACGGCCGGCCTGGGCGACGATCTGCGCCTCGCTCTCGTGCTGCTTGGCGTTGAGGACCTGATGCTCGATCTTCGCCTTCTTCAGCACCGAGGACAGGAACTCGTTGGTCTCGATCGAAGTCGTGCCCACCAGCACCGGCTGGCCGCGCTCGACGCAGCCGCGGATGTCCTCGATGACCGCGTCCCACTTCTCCTTGGCGGTGCGATAGACCTTGTCGTTCTCGTCCTTGCGCTGCATCGGGCGGTTGGTCGGGATCACGACCGTCTCGAGCCCGTAGATCGAATTGAACTCGAAGGCCTCGGTGTCGGCGGTACCGGTCATGCCGGCAAGCTTGCCGTACATGCGGAAGTAGTTCTGGAAGGTGATCGAGGCCAGGGTCTGGTTCTCGGCCTGGATGCGCACGCCCTCCTTGGCCTCGACCGCCTGATGCAGACCGTCCGACCAGCGCCGCCCGGGCATCAGGCGACCGGTGAATTCGTCGACGATGACGACCTCGCCGTTCTGCACCACGTACTGCTGGTCCTTGTGATACAGCGCGTGTGCGCGCAACGCTGCATAGAGATGGTGCACCAGCAGGATGTTGGCCGGGTCGTAGAGGCCCGCACCTTCGGCGAGCAGGCCCATGCGCACCAGCAGCTGCTCGGCCGTCTCGTGACCTTGCTCGGTCAGCAGCACCTGGTGCGCCTTGAGGTCGACGGTGTAGTCGCCCGGCTCGCCGACCAGCTCCTTGTCGTCGGGGCCGCCTTCCTGCTTCTTGAGCAGGGGTGCGACCTGGTTCATCTTCAGGTAGAGGTCGGTGTGGTCCTCGGCCTGGCCCGAGATGATCAGCGGCGTACGCGCCTCGTCGATGAGGATGGAGTCCACCTCGTCCACGATCGCGAAATTGAGCGCGCGCTGCACGCGCTCATGCACCGCATACACCATATTGTCGCGCAGGTAGTCGAAGCCGAACTCGTTGTTGGTGCCGTAGGTGATATCGGCGGCGTAGGCTGCCTGCTTCTGCTCGTGCGTCATGCGCGACAGGTTGCAGCCGGTGGTGAGACCGAGGAAGCCGTAGATGCGCCCCATCCATTCGGCGTCGCGGCTGGCGAGGTAGTCGTTCACCGTGATCACGTGCACGCCCTTGCCGGACAGCGCGTTGAGATAGGCGGGCAGCGTGGCGACCAGGGTCTTGCCCTCGCCGGTGCGCATCTCGGCGATCTTGCCGTTGTGCAGCACCATGCCGCCGACGAGCTGAACGTCGAAGTGGCGCATGCCATGCACGCGCTTGCCGGCCTCGCGCACCACGGCGAAGGCTTCGGGCAGGATGCCGTCGAGCGTCTCGCCGGCGGCCAGGCGCTGCTTGAACTCGACGGTCTTGCCGCGCAACGCCTCGTCGGACAGTGCGGAGACCTCGCCCTCGAGGGCGTTGATCTTGCGCACGGCATTCATGTACTGACGGACGAGGCGGTCGTTGCGACTTCCGAAGATTTTCTTGAGCAGGCCGGAGATCATGTTTTGGGTTCGACGTCGATTCGGCAAAGGCGGGAGTTTATCATGGCGCACCCGACCACCCCATGACGCTTCGCACACCCTCAAATGACCCGGCTGCTTCAGCGCTTTCTCGGCAGTGGCGACGCCCTCGCCCGCCTGCAGGACCACGCCGCCCGCCTGCGGCGACTTCAGCGTGCGCTCGACATCGCCCTGCCGCCGCAGCTGAGGGATCAATGCCAGGTCGCCAACCTCAAGGACGGCGTGCTGGTGGTCAGTGCACGCGGCGGCGCGGCGGCAGTCCGATTGCGCCAGATGCTGCCGAGCGTGATCGAGCATCTCGCACGCGCCGGCCATGCCGTTCACTCGATCAAGGTGAAAGTCGGAACTCCGGAGCAGGTGGAATGGCGGCGCCCACCGACCGAGCGCCATATTTCGGCCGACGCCAAGGCCACGCTGCGCGCCTTCGCAGACACCCTGCCGGCGGACGCCCCCTTGCGTGCCGCACTCGAACGCCTGGTCCGACGCGGCAAGGATTAGGCGCGCAGGCGCCCGGTCAGGCGACCGGCGCCAGTACGCGCTCGATTGCGAACACCGCGAGGAACACGAACAGGACGACCACGGTGGCGCGGAAGGCCTTCCAGGCCCAGGCCTTGTAGCGCGGGTTGCCGGTCAGCGAATACAGGATGACCGAGCCGCCGATGCCCAGGACCGCAAGCAGCAGGAGCAGGCGCATGATCAGCATGCGTCTTCACGCCTCGCGGGCAATGGGCGAACGGCACGCATCGCGGCGCTCAGGCGAAAGCCGACACCAGCGGCGCGAACTGGCGGGAGACCGCAGCGGGCGTGGCCGCCTCCTTGTCGAAGGTGACGATCTCCCACGCCTCTTCGTCCTCCAGCAGCACGCGCAGGATCTGGTTGTTGAGGGCATGACCGGCCTTGTGCGCCGAATAGGCGGCAAGCAGCGGATGTCCGCACAGGTAGAGGTCGCCGATCGCATCGAGCACCTTGTGCTTGACGAACTCGTCGGCGTAGCGGAGGCCCTCGGCGTTGAGGACGCGGTACTCGTCCATCACGATCGCGTTCTCCAGGCTGCCACCGAGCGCAAGCCCGTTCGCACGCATGAACTCGACGTCCTGCATGAAGCCGAAGGTGCGCGCACGCGCGACGTCGCGCACATAGGACTGCTCGGCGAAATCGACCGTGACCTGGGTCGAGGTGCTGTCGATCGCGGGGTGGTTGAAGACGATCGAGAACGTCAGGCGGAAGCCGTCATGGGGCTCGAGCCTGACCCACTTGTCGCCTTCGACATATTCGACCGGCTTCTTTACGCGCAGGAATTTCTTTGCCGCCTTCTGCTCCTCGATTCCGGCGGACTGCAGCAGGAACACGAAGGGCGCCGAGCTGCCGTCGAGAATCGGGATCTCCGGAGCATCGACGTCGACATGCAGGTTGTCGATTCCCAGGCCGGCAAGCGCCGACATCAGATGCTCGACGGTACCGACCTTGTGTCCCCCCTTCTCGAGACCGGAGCACATGCGCGTATCGCACACGGCGTAAGGGTCCGCCGCCAGGGTGAGCGGCGGATCGAGGTCGACACGATGGAAAACGATGCCGGCATCGGGAGCGGCCGGGCGCAGGGTCAGGGTCACCTTGCGGCCGCCGTGCAGACCGACACCGGTGGCCGTGACGATGGACTTGAGGGTGCGCTGCCTGATCATGATCTTTTCCTTTTCAGATCAGTCATTTTAGCACGCAGCCCACGAACCCCCAGGCTATCGCGCCAATGCAGGCCGACTGTTGCGCAAGCGAATGTTGCAAAGCAGCAACCGCAAAGAAAAACCCGCCGGCAGACTGGAGGCGACAGTCTGCCGGCGGGTCCGGAGCAGTGCGATCAGTCGGCCTGGCGGCGCAGGAAGGCGGGAATGTCGTAGGTGCCGACGCCGCTCGTGCTCATCGCTTCCACCGTCGACCGACGCCCGCTGCGCATCACGGCGGGAACGTCGAGGCTGTTCATGTCGACGCTGCCGCCGCCCATCGACGGGCCGTAGGTGCCGGTGCCCTGGACCACCTGCATCACCGGCTGGCGCGCGGCGCGCGGCGCGCCGAGACCGGTCGCGACCACGGTGATGCGGATGCGGTCTTCCATCGTGTCGTCGAACACGGTGCCGTACTTGACGAAGGCTTCCGGCGCGGCGAAGGCCTGTACGGTCTTCACGGCGTCGCGCACTTCCGACATCTTCAGCGACTTGCTGGCGGTGATGTTGATCAGCACGCAGCGCGCGCCGGACAGTTCGGTGCCCTCGAGCAGCGGCGACACCGCGGCCTGCTCGGCGGCGATGCGTGCGCGGTCGAGGCCGGCGGCTTCGGCAGAGCCCATCATCGCGCGGCCCATCTCGGCCATCGCGGTACGCACGTCCTGGAAGTCGACGTTGACCAGACCGGGCACGTTGATGATCTCGGCGATGCCGCCCACGGCCGAGCGCAGCACGTTGTCGGCCGAGCGGAAGCACTCCTCGAAGCCGGCGTCGTCGCCGAAGACCTCGAGCAGTTTGTCGTTGAGCACGACGATCAGGGAGTCGACGTGGCGGGTGAGTTCCTCGATGCCGCTCTCGGCGACGCGGATGCGGTTCTCGAAGTCGAAGGGCTTGGTCACCACGGCAACGGTCAGCAAGCCCATCTCCTTGGCAATCTCGGCGACCACGGGGGCCGCGCCCGTTCCGGTACCGCCCCCCATGCCGCCGGTGATGAACACCATGTGCGCGCCCTCGAGCGCGGCGGCGATGTCATCGCGCGACTCCTGCGCGGCCGCGCGGCCCGCTTCGGGCTTCGAGCCCGCGCCGAGCCCGGTCTTGCCGAGCTGGACCTTGGTCGGCGCCAGGCAGCGCTTGAGCGCCTGGGCATCGGTGTTGGCCGAGATGAAATGCACGCCCTTCACGCCCTCGCGGATCATGTGGTCGACCGCGTTCCCCCCTGCCCCGCCGACACCGACGACCTTGATCACCGTCCCGGTCGGTTCCTTCTCAACGATTTCAAACATTTGCCTCGCCTCCTGATTTGACGGCCCTGCTCAACACCGAACGCCGGTCAGCCTGCATCTAGTATCAGTCCAGCAGTCTACTACTAAATAGCCTGCGGTAAACCGGCAATCATCCAAATTGATTGCGCCCCGAGGACGGGTTCAGAAATTGCGCTCGAACCACGCCTTCATGCGCCCGAAAACCTGCTTCACGCTGCGCGTCTCGCGCGCCTGAAGCCCCCTGCGCCGCTGCGCGGCGCCCTCCATGACCAAGCCCATCGCGGTCGCGTAGCGCGGCTGGCAGACGACGTCGGCAAGCCCGCCGTCGTACTGCGGCGCGCCCACCCGCGCGGGCATGTGGAATACGTCCTCAGCGAGCTCGGCCATGCCGCGCATCACCGCCGAACCGCCGGTGAGCACGATGCCCGAGGACAGCAGCTCCTCATAGCCGCTGCGGCGCAGCTCGGCCTGCACGAGCTCGAACAGCTCGGACACCCGCGGCTCGATCACGTCGGCCAGCGCCTGGCGCGACAGCTTGCGCGGCGGCCGGTCGCCCACGCCGGGCACCTCGATCATCTCCTCCGCATCGGCCATCTGGTGCATCGCCACGCCATGGCGGATCTTGATCTCCTCCGCCTCGGAGGTCGGCGTGCGCAAGGCCATCGCGATGTCGTTGGTGATCTGGTCGCCGGCGACCGGGATCACCGCGGTGTGGCGGATCGCGCCCTGGGTGAACACCGCGATGTCGGTGGTGCCGCCGCCGATGTCGACCATGCACACGCCGAGTTCCTTCTCGTCCTCGGTCAGCACCGCATGGCTGGAAGCGAGCGGCTGCAGGCTGAGGTCCATGACCTCCAGCCCGCATCGGCGCACGCACTTGATCACGTTCTGGGCCGCTGACACGGCGCCGGTGACGATGTGCACCTTGACCTCGAGGCGCACGCCGCTCATGCCGATCGGCTCGCGCACGCCACCCTGGCCATCGATGATGAATTCCTGGGTGAGGATGTGCAGGATCTGCTGTTCTGCGGGGATCGGCATCGCGCGCGCGACCTCGATCACGCGCTCGACGTCCATCGGCGAGACCTCCTTCTCCTTGATCGCGACCGTGCCGCTGGAGTTGAAGCTCTTGATGTGGCTGCCGGCGAGGCCGGTGTACACCTCGTGGATCTTGCAGTCGGCCATCACCTCGACCTCCTGCACCACGCGCGAGATCGCATCGACCGTGGCCTCGATGTTCACCACCACGCCGCGCTTGAGCCCGTTGGTGGGCTGCGTGCCGAGACCGACGACGTTGAGCCGGCCGTCGGGGCGAACCTCGGCCACCATGCAGGTGACCTTGGCCGTGCCGATGTCGAGACCGACGATCAATTCCTTGTATTCCTTGCTCATTGCTTGCCTTTCCTGCCTGCGGGCGCCACGGGCTGCTGCAGCACCGAGGCGTCGGTCGGCGTCAGCGCGAACCCGCCCGGGTAGCGCAGGTCCGCGACCTTGATTTCGATGTCGATCTCGCTTTGCACCCGCGGCCAGACGGCCACGAAGCGCTGCAGCCGCTCGACGAGCGGCGACTTTTCCTGTTCCCGTCCGAGCACGATGGTCATGCCGTTGTCGAGCTGCAGCTGCCAGGCCTCGCGAGCCGACAGGGCAAGCCCGACCAAGCGCACCCCGAGCGGCTGCAACAGACCGGAGAATTCGGCGTAGCGCGCGAGCAGCCAGCCCGAGGATCCCTGCGGTCCGTCGAACTGCGGCATGTCGGCATTCGACGCGGCGATGAAGACCTCGCCCTGGCGGTTCACCAGGCGCGCGTCGCCGCTCTCCGAGACCGTCCAGTACGCGACCGCATCGTGCTCCTCGAGGCGCAGCTCGAGGGCATCGGGCCAGCGCCGCCGCACCTCGGCCTTGCGCACCCAGGGCAGCTTCTCGAAGGTGGCCTTGACCGCCTCCAGGTCGACCGTGAAGAAGTTGCCGCGCACGGCGAGGCGCGCGGCGTAGTCGAGCTGCTCCTCGGTCACCTGCGCCGGATTGGTGAGCACCACGAGCTCGCGCAACGGGAACAGCGGACGCGACAGGAACCACAGCACCAACGCCCAGCCCAGCGCCATCGCGGCGGCCAGGGTGAGCAGATCGGAGATCAGGTTCAACAAGGCCGGGCGATGCCACAGGCCGCGCTCGGTGCCGTTGCGCGCCCGCCCCGCCGCGGCCGCGGGGCGCGCGGAACGGATGGAGGCGGGGCGCGCAGGCACGTCAGCCAAGGCGGGCTCCTTCGAGGATCGTCAAGCACAGCGCGGTGAAGTCCATCCCGGCGACGCGCGCCGACATCGGTACCAGCGAGTGGCCGGTCATGCCCGGCGAGGTGTTCATCTCGAGGAGATAGGGGCGACCATCCGCGGTGAGGATGAGGTCGGCACGCCCCCAGCCGCGGCAGCCGAGCACGCGCGCCGACTTCATCACCATCGCCTGCAGCTCCGCCTCCTGCTGCGCGGGCAGGCCGCAGGGGCAGTCGTAGCGGGTGTCGTCGGTGAAATACTTGTGCTGGTAGTCGTAGTTGCCGTCGGGTGCGACGATGCGCACGAGCGGCAAGGCCTGGTCCTCGAGGAAGGGCGCGGTGAGCTCGGCGCCGGCGATGAACTCCTCGGCGATCACCAGCGTGTCGTAGCGCGCGGCCAGTTCCCAGGCCGCCTGCAGCTGCGCGGCCTCGACGACCTTGGTCGCGCCCATGCTCGAGCCCTCGTGCGCGGGCTTGACGAAGATCGGCAGCCCGAGCTCGGCCACCACCGCTTTCCAGTCCGTGCCCTGCTCCAGGATCGCGTAGCGCGGCGTGGGCAGGCCGGCGGCCAGCCACACCATCTTGGTGCGCCACTTGTCCATCGACAGCGCGGAAGCCATCACCCCGCTCCCGGTGTAGGGGATGCCCATCAGCTCGAGCGCGCCCTGCACCGTCCCGTCCTCGCCACCCCGTCCGTGCAGGGCGATGAACACGCGCTCGAAGCCGTCTTCCTTGAGGATGTGCAGGTCGCGCTCGGCCGGATCGAAGGCATGAGCGTCCACGCCGGCCGCCTGCAGCGCCGCCAGCACGGCGTTGCCAGACATCAGCGACACTTCGCGCTCGGCAGACGAACCGCCGAAGAGCACCGCAACCTTGCCAAATCGCGTCTTCACACTGCTTCCTCGATACGTGCGAGCTTGCCCGGCACCGCGCCGATGCTGCCCGCCCCCATGGTGATCACCACGTCGCCCTCGCGGGCGGCTGAAAGAATCGTCTGCGGCATGTCCGCGATGTCCTCGACGAACACCGGCTCGACCTTGCCCACGACGCGGATCGCTCGCGCCAGCGAACGGCCGTCGGCGGCGACGATCGGCGTCTCTCCGGCGGCATAAACCTCGGCCAGCAGCAGTGCATCGACGGTCGACAGCACCTTCACGAAGTCCTCGAAGCAGTCGCGGGTGCGCGTGTAGCGATGGGGCTGGAACGCGAGCACGAGACGGCGACCGGGGAAGGCGCCGCGCGCGGCGGCGATGGTCGCCGCCATCTCCACCGGGTGATGGCCGTAGTCGTCCACCAGCGTGAAGCTGCCGGCCTCGTCACCGTCCTGGTCGAGCAGCGCCACCTCGCCGTAGCGCTGGAAGCGCCGGCCGACGCCGTTGAATTCGGCGAGCGCCTTGACGATCGCCGCGTCCGGCACCTGCACCTCGGTGGCGACCGCGATCGCGGCCAGTGCGTTGAGCACGTTGTGCATGCCGGGCAGGTTGAGCGTAACCGACAGCCTGGAGGTCGTGCCGTTCACCCGAACGCAGTCGAACAGCATGCGCCCGCCGTCGGCGCGGACGTTCTCGGCGCGGATGTTCGCGCTCCCGGACAGGCCGTAACGCACGATCTGCTTGGACACCTGCGGGATGATCTCGCGCACGTTGGCGTCGTCCTCGCACAGCACCGCGACGCCGTAGAAGGGCAGGCGCTGGAGGAAGTCCACGAAGGCCTGCTTGACGCGGCCAAAGTCGTGCCCGTAGGTGTCCATGTGGTCCGCGTCGATGTTCGTGACCACCGAGATGACCGGATTGAGGAGCAGGAAGGAGGCGTCGGACTCGTCCGCCTCGGCGACCAGGTAGTCGCCGGTGCCCAGACGCGCATTGGCGCCGGCGGCGTTGAGGCGGCCGCCGATGACGAAGGTGGGGTCGATGCCGCCCTCGGCGAGGATGCTCGCCACCAGCGAGGTGGTAGTGGTCTTGCCATGGGTTCCGGCGATCGCGATGCCATGCTTGAAACGCATCAGCTCGGCGAGCATCTGCGCGCGCGGCACCACCGGGACATGGCGCTCGCGCGCGGCCAGGACCTCGGGGTTGTCGGCCCTTACCGCCGTCGACACCACGACCACGTCGGCGTCGGCAACGTTGGTCGCGTCGTGGCCACAGATCACGCGCGCGCCCATCTTCTGCAGGCGGCGGGTGGCGGCATTCTCGCCGAGATCGGAGCCGCTCACGCGATAGCCCTGGTTGACCAGCACCTCGGCGATGCCGCTCATGCCCGAGCCACCGATGCCGACGAAATGAATGTTCCTGACCTTGTGCTTCATGTCGCGTCTCCACCGGCCAGTTCGGCGCACGCGTGGGCGACCGCCACCGCGGCCAGCGGCTTGGCGAGCGCCCGTGCGTTGTCGGCCATCTGCAGCAGCCGGCCGCGGTCCAGGCTGGAAATGATGCCCGCAAGGCGCGCGGGCGAGAGTTCGGTCTGGGGCAGCAGGTAGGCGCCGCCACGGTCGGCGAGGAAGCGCGCGTTGCCGGTCTGGTGGTCATCCACCGCGTGCGGGAAAGGCACCAGCAGGCTGGCCACGCCCACCGCCGCGAGCTCGGCAACCGTCAGCGCACCGGCGCGACAGATCACCAGATCGGCATCGGCGTACGCGCTCGCCATGTCGTCGATGAAGGGCCGCAGCTCGCCCTCGACCTGCACGCGCGCATACGCCGCGCGCAGCGCCTCGATCTGGCGCTCGCCGGCCTGATGCACCACGAGCGGGCGTTCGTCTGCCCCCAGGCGCGCGAGCGCCTGCGGCACGGTCTCGTTCAGGGCCGCGGCACCCAGGCTGCCGCCGACCACCAGCACGCGCAACGGACCGCTGCGGCCGGCGTAGCGCTCGGCGGGGGGCGGGACCGCCGCGATGTCTGCGCGCACCGGGTTGCCCATCCACTCGGCCTCTTCGAGCACATCGGGGAATCCGCTCAGCACGCGGTCGGCCACTTTGGCGAGCACGCGGTTGGCGAGCCCGGCCACCGAATTCTGTTCGTGCAGCACGAGCGGTCGGCCGAGCAGCGCCGCCATCATGCCGCCGGGGAAGGTGATGTAGCCGCCCATCCCGAGCACCACGTCGGGACGAATCCGGCGCAGTGCGCGCAGCGCCTGCCAGAAACCCGAAATCAGGCTCGCCGGGAGCAGCAGCTTGCGCAGCAGGCCCTTTCCGCGCAACGCGCCGAAACGCACCCAGGCGGTCTCGTAGCCACGCTGCGGGACGATGCGCGCCTCCATGCCCTCGGGGTTGCCCATCCACACGATGCGCCAGCCCTTGGCGCGCAGTTCCTCGGCCACCGCGATGCCGGGGAAGATGTGGCCGCCTGTGCCGCCGGCCATCACCATCAGCGTCTTCATGTCCGCCCTCCCCGCATGAGCTGGCGGTTCTCCCAGTCCACACGAAGCAGGATGCCGAGCGCGATGCAGTTGGCGACGATCCCCGAGCCGCCGAAGCTCATCAGCGGCAAGGTCAGGCCCTTGGTGGGCAGCAGGCCCATGTTGACGCCCATGTTGATGAAGGACTGGATGCCGATCCACAGCCCGATGCCCTGGGCGACCAGGCCGGAGAAATAGCGCTCGAGCTTGATCGCCTCGCGCCCGATGAGGAAGGCGCGCTGTACCACGAGCGCGAACAGGATCACCACCGTCATCACGCCGACGAAGCCGAGTTCCTCGGCGATCACCGCGAGCAGGAAGTCGGTGTGCGCCTCGGGCAGGTAGAAGAGTTTTTCCACGCTGCCGCCAAGGCCGACGCCGAACCACTCCCCGCGCCCGAACGCGATCAGCGAATGCGAGAGCTGGTAGCCCTTGCCGAAGGCGTCCTGCCACGGGTCCATGAAGCCGAAGATGCGATCGCGGCGGTAGGGCGAGGTCCAGATCAGGATCACGAAGCCGATCACGGCCACCACCGCCAGCAGGACGAACACGCGCACGTTCACGCCGCCGAGGAAGAGCACGCCGAAGGCGATCGTGGTGATCACGACGAAGGCGCCGAAGTCGGGCTCGCGCAGCAGCAGGAAGCCGACGAGCAGGATCACCGCCATCATCGGCACGAAACCCTTCACGAAGCTGCCCATGACGTCGAGCTTGCGCACGGTGTAATCGGCGGCGTAGAGGGCGGCGAAGATCTTCATCAGCTCGGAGGGCTGCAGGTTGACCGGGCCGAGCGACAACCAGCGCTGCGCGCCATTGACCTCGCGGCCCACGCCGGGGATCAGCACGACGACAAGCAGGACCACGCCGGCGACGAACAGCGCAGGTGCCAGCTGCTGCCAGCGTGCCATCGGGAATTGGAAGCACACCAGGCCGAGACCGATGCCGATCGCGAGGAAGATCGCGTGCCGCATCAGGAAGTAGTGCGACTGGTAGCCGGTGAAGCGGCTGCCCTCGGCGATCGCGATGGAGGCCGAGTACACCATCACCAGGCCGAGCAGCAGCAGGCCGACCGCCGACCAGATCAGCACCAGGTCGAGCTCTCGCGCCGGCGCGGACTGGCGCGCGAGCCGGTCGGCGGCGGCGCGTGCGGGGTCGGCCTTGCGCTCGGCGCGATGGAACAGGCCGGACAGCGTGCTGGCAAGCTTCATCGCGGCGTCACCTCCGCCAGCCTGCACACGGCGGCGACGAAGACTTCGGCGCGATGGGCGTAGTTGCGGAACATGTCGAGGCTGGCGCAGGCGGGCGACAGCAGCACCGCATCGCCCGGCCGGGCGAGGGCATTCGCGCGCAGGACCGCGGCGTCGAGATCGGCGGCATGCTCGAGCACGACGCCACGACCGGCAGCCACCGCCTCGATGCGCTGGGCGTCGCGCCCGATGAGCACGACGGCGCGTGCCTTGCGCGCGAACGCCTCGGCGAGCGGCGAGAAATCCTGGCCCTTGCCGTCGCCACCGGCGATCAGGACCACCGGGCAATCCATGCCGTCGAGCGCCGCCACCGTCGCGCCGACGTTGGTGCCCTTCGAGTCGTCGTAAAAGCGGACGCCATCCACGCGCTCGGCGACCAGTTCGACACGGTGCGGCAGACCGCGGAAGGCGAGCAGCCCATTGATCAGACGACGCGGCTGGATCCCCAGGCCGCCCTCGCACAGCGCCAGCGCCGCCAGCGCGTTGGCGGCGTTGTGGCGGCCGGCAAGCGGCAGCTCGGCAAGCGCGAGCAGGCGCTCGTCGCCGCGCATCAGCCAGGTCCCGCCCTCGGCGTCGACGAGGCCGTAGTCGTGCGGGCCGGCGGGCTGAGAGGTACCGAAACGGATGATGGACCGACCCGGCAGCGCCATCGCCGCCACGCGCGGATCGTCGCGGTTCAGCACCTGCACACCGTCGCCCTGGAAGATCGCCGCCTTGGTGGCGGCGTACTCGGCGAGGTCTGCGTAGCGATCGAGATGGTCGTCGGTCACGTTGAGCACGGTCGCTGCCGCGGCATCGAGCCCGCGCATGGTCTCGATCTGGAAACTGGAGAGCTCGAGCACCCAGCAAGCGGGCAGCTCGGCGCCAATCTCGAGACGCTCCATGAGCACGTCGAGGGCCGCAGGGCTGATGTTGCCGGCGGCGACCGCATCCACGCCGGCCGACTGCGCGAGCGCGGCGGTGAGCGCGGTGGTGGTGGTCTTGCCGTTGGTGCCGGTGATGGCCAGGATGCGCGTGTTCGCGCGTACGCCAAGCTCGTCGAGCGCCTGGGCGAGCAGGCTCATCTCGCCCGTGATCTGCAGGCCGCGCCGGCGCGCCTCGGCGGCGATGCCGACGCGCGGATCGAGCCCGGGGCTGAGCGCCACCAGCTCGACGCCCTCGAGCACCTCGGCACCGAAGCTGCCGGCGACGAGCTCGGCGAGCGGCGCGTCCGCACGCAGCGCATCCAGCCCGGGTGGGTTGGAGCGGCTGTCGGCGACGCGCACGCGCGCACCGCGCAATGCGCACCAGCGCGCCATGGCCAGGCCCGACTCGCCGAGCCCGAGAACGAGGACGTGTTTTCCGGTCAGTGCGCTCATCGCAGTTTCAGCGTCGACAGCCCGAACAGCACCAGCATGATGGTGATGATCCAGAAACGGACCACGACCTGCGTCTCCTTCCAGCCGCCGAGTTCGTAGTGATGGTGCAGCGGCGCCATGCGGAAGATGCGTTTGCCGCCGGTGGCCTTGAAGTACAGCACCTGAACCATCACCGACAGGGTCTCGGCGACGAACAGGCCGCCCATGATGAAGAGCACGATCTCCTGGCGCACGATGACGGCGATCGTGCCGAGCGCGGCGCCGAGCGCGAGCGCACCGACGTCGCCCATGAAGACCTCGGCCGGATAGGCGTTGAACCACAGAAAACCGAGGCCGGCGCCGCAGATCGCGCCGCAGAACACCGCCAGCTCGCCCGCGCCGGCGACATAGGGCACGCCGAGGTACTTCGAGAAGCCCACGTGACCGGCGACGTAGGCGAAGATCGCCAGTGCCCCGGCCACCATCACCGTCGGCATGATCGCCAGGCCGTCGAGGCCGTCGGTGAGGTTCACCGCGTGGCTGGTGCCGTTGATGACGAAATAGGTCAGCGCGATGAAGCCGAAGATGCCCAGCGGATAGGCCACGGCCTTGAAGAAGGGCACGATCAGCTCGGTCTCGGCCGGCGTGCTCGCGGTGAAACCCAGATAGATCGCCGCCGCGAGCGCGATCGCCGAGGTCCACAGGTACTTCCAGCGACTCGCCAGCCCCTTCGGATCGCGATGCACGACCTTGCGCCAGTCATCGACCCAGCCCACCGCGCCAAAGCCCACGGTAACGAGCAGGGTCACCCACACGTAGTCGTTGCGGAGATCACCCCACAGCAGGATGGTGACGCCGATCGCGATCAGGATCAGCGCGCCGCCCATGGTCGGCGTGCCGGCCTTGGTGAGGTGCGACTTGGGACCATCGTCGCGCACCGCCTGACCGATCTTCTTGGCGGCGAGCCAGCGGATGACCGCGGGGCCGGCGATCAGCGAGATCGCCAGCGCGGTGAGGGCGGCGAGCACCGTCCGCAGCGTGATGTAGCCGAAGACGTTGAAGCCACGAATGTCCTGGCCGAGCCAGAGAGCAAGTTCCAACAGCATGTCAGGAGCCGGTTCCGTTCGAAGGGGCGGAATTGTGCATTGCCGCAAGCGCGTCCGCCACCCTTTCCATACGCATGAAACGCGAGCCTTTCACCAGCACCACCGAATCCGCATCCAGGCGCGGCGCAAGCACTTTCACCAGCGCCTCGGGAGACGCGAAATGGTGCCCGCCCTCGCCGAAATTGCGCACCGCCACGGCAGTCATCTCACCGAGGGCGAAGAGGCCGTCGACCCCCTTGCTCTTGGCGTAGCCGCCGACCTCGTCGTGCACCTGGGCGCTGATCTCGCCGACCTCGCCCATGTCGCCCAGCACCAGCCAGGTGTGGCCGGGCATGGACGCGAGCACGTCGATGCCGGCGCGCACCGAATCAGGATTGGCGTTGTAGGAATCGTCGAGGATCAAGGCGCCGTTCGGTCCCGCGCGTCGCTGCAACCGACCCCGCGTACCGGCAAACTCGCCCAGCCCCTCGGTCACCGCCTCCGGCGTCACCCCTGCCGCGAGGCAGGCCGCCGCCGCCGCCACCGCGTTGCGCGCATTGTGCAGACCCGGCACCTGCAGGGCGAACGCGATCGCCCCCTGGGGGGTGTCGAGTTCGAGCCGCGAGCCGAGGCCGCGCAGGGTACACCGGCCATGGACATCGGCTGCGCGATCGATACCGAATGTCACAATCGGACGCCCGGAGTTGAGCTCATGCCAGTAGGCCGCATGGGGATCGTCCGCATTGATCAGCGCAATGCCCGCCGCCCCAAGGCCGCCATAGATCGCGCCTTTCTCGCGCGCGACGTCCTCGACCGTGCCCAAGCCCTGCAGGTGCGCGCGCTGGGCGTTGTTCACCAGGGCTACGGTGGGCTGCGCGAGCCCGCTCAGGTAGGCGATCTCATCCGGGCGGTTCATGCCCATCTCGATCACCGCCGCGCGGTGGAAGTCGCGCAGCTCGAGCAGGGTGAGCGGCACGCCGATGTCGTTGTTGAGATTGCCGCGGGTCGCGAGCACGGACTCCTCGCCGAAGCCCTCGCGGCGCGACTGCGCCCGCAGCACGGCCGCACACATTTCCTTGACGGTGGTCTTGCCGTTGCTGCCGGTGACGCCGATAACCGGCATCGCGAAGCGCGCGCGCCAGGCCGCCGCGAGCGTCCCCAGGGCGAGACGGGTGTCGTCCACGACCAGCAGCGGCAGGCCTGCATCGCCCTGACCGACTGCCCAGGCCGAGTCGACCATCGCTGCAGCGGCGCCGGCGCGGGCCGCTGCAGCCACGAAGTCGTGGCCGTCGAAGCGCTCGCCGCGCAGGGCGACGAAGAGCTGGCCGGGAGCGATGGCGCGGCTGTCCGTGCCCACGCTCTCAAACCGCGCCAGCGCCGTGAACTGCGCACCATGCGCGACAAGCGCGCGCGCCGCGTCGTGCAGCGTCATCATTGTCCTTTCCTCCCCGACTGCCAGCCACGCAGCGCCACGCGCGCCTGCTCCAGATCGGAGAACGGCAGCCGCTGGCCGAGAATCTCCTGGTAGGGCTCGTGCCCCTTGCCGGCGATCAGTACGACATCGTCCGCCCCCGCCTCGCGGACTGCGCGCTCGATCGCCTGCGCGCGGTCGATCACCTGCTCGGCTGCGGGCCCGGCGCCAGCCGCGATCGCGGCGATGATGCGCGACGGATCCTCGGAGCGCGGATTGTCGCTGGTGATCACGACGCGATCGGCGAGCCCACGTGCAATCTCGCCCATCATCGGGCGCTTGCCCGGGTCGCGATCGCCCCCGCAGCCGAACACGCACACCAGACGGCCGCCGCGCGTGCGCACGGTGGCGCGCAGGGCTTCGAGCACCTTCGCGAGCGCATCGGGCGAATGCGCGTAGTCGATGACGACGAGCGGCTCGCACACGCCACCGACGAGCTGCATGCGTCCGAGCGGAGGGACCAGGCGCGAGAGCACGGAAGCCAGGCTGTCGAAGTCGGCACCGCGGGCGAGCAGCGCGCCTGCCACCGCGACGAGATTGGACACGTTGAACGGTGCCACCATGCGCACGTTGACGTCCGCCTCGCCACCTTGCCAGCTCAGTGCGAAACGCAGCCCGGCGGGCGCCGCCTGCAGGCGATCGGCGTGCAGCACGCGGGCACCGGGGACGGCGTCCACATTCGCGCCGTGCAGCGTGCACGCGATCACCTCGCGCCCCTCTCCGACCAGACGGCGGGCCAGCATCAGGCCGAAGGGGTCGTCGATGTTGATGACGCTGGTGCGTAGCTCGGGCCGGGCGAACAGGCGCGCCTTCGCCCCGCCGTAGGCCTCCATGGTTCCGTGGTAGTCGAGGTGGTCGCGACTGAGGTTGGTGAACACGGCGACGTCGAACTGCGCGCCGTTCACCCTGCCCTGGTCGAGACCGATGGATGAAACCTCCATGGCCGCAGCGCTTGCGCCCGCTGCCCGGAACCGTGCAAGCCAGCGATGAAGCTCGAGCGCATCGGGCGTGGTGTTGACACCCTCCTCGAGCGCATCCGGGAAGCCGCAGCCGAGCGTACCGACGATGCCGCAGCGCTCGCCGCTTTCGCCGAACGCGCGCGCCAGCATCTGGGTGACCGTGGTCTTGCCGTTGGTACCCGTCACGCCGGCGAGCCAGAGGGACTCCGAGGGCCGCCCATGGATCTCGTGCGCCAGATGGCCGGCGAGCTCACGCAGTCCGGTGACGCCACAGCCCGGTATCGCCGGGGGCTCGGGAGCGAAGCCGTCGCCGTCCTCCCAGAGCACGGCCGCCGCGCCGCGCGCGACCGCATCGCCGAGGTAGCGCCGACCGTCGGTGCGCTGGCCGGGCCAGGCGGCAAAGACACAGCCGGGCCCCACCTTGCGCGAATCGGCGGTGATGTCGTGCGCGACGGCGCCCTGCGAGCGCAGGTGCTCGAGGAGCGACAAGGCCTGTGCTGCGCTCACATGTTCTCCCGACTGGTGGCGGCAGCAGCCTCGTCGGCGGTGCGGCGGGCGAGCTGCAGCGGCGTGAGCGGCACGTCGGGCGCGACGCCGAGCGCGCGCAGCGATCCCTCGGTGATGCGCGAGAACACCGGCGCCGCCACCGTGCCGCCGAAATACTGGCCTGCGGACGGCTCGTCGATCATCACCGCGACCACGATGCGCGGATTGGTCGCGGGCGCAAAGCCGACGAAGGACGACACGTACTTGCGTGCATAGCGACCAGCCTCGAGCTTGTGCGCGGTCCCGGTCTTGCCCGCCACGGTATAACCCGGCACCTGGGCGCGCGGTGCCGTGCCGCCGGGACCCGCCGCCATCGCCAGCACGGTGCGCATCTGGCGCGCGGTCTCGGCGGAGAACACCCGGCGGCCCGAGGACGGCACGCCGTCGACGCGGGTGAGCGAAAGGGGGACGAGCTCGCCATCGCGTGCGAACACCATGTAGGCACGGGCCATCTGGATCAGGCTGGTGGAGATGCCATGGCCGTAGGACATGGTCGCCTGCTCGATCGGACGCCAGCTCTTCGCAGGACGCAGGCGACCGGAGGTCTCGCCCGGGAAGCCCAGATTGAGCTGCGTACCGAAGCCGAGCTGATCGAACAGATGCCACATCTCGTCGGGACTGAACTGCTGCGCCATCTTGACGGTGCCGATGTTCGACGACTTCTGCACCACCTCGGCCATGGTCATCATGCCGTGACGCTTGGTGTCCGAGATCGTCGCCGTGCCGATCGTCATGCGGCCGTTGCCAGTGTCGATCGGGGTATCCACACGTACCTTGCCGCGCTCGAGCGCAAGCGCGGCGATGAAGGGCTTCATGACCGACCCCGGCTCGAAGGCGTCGGTGAACACCCGGTTGCGCAGTTGTGCACCGCTGAGGTTGGAGCGGTTGTTGGGGTTGAAGGTGGGCGCGTTGGCGAGGGCGAGGATCTCGCCGCTGCGCGCGTCGAGCACGACCACCGCGCCGGCCTGCGCCTTGTGCTGATGCATCGCGTCACGCAAGGCGGACCACGCCAGGTATTGAATCTTGCCGTCGATCGACAGCGCGACGTCCTCGCCGTCGCGCGGCGGGCGGATGGCCTCGACGTCCTCGACGATCTGGCCACGCCGGTCCTTGATCACGCGACGCACGCCGGGCCGGCCCGAGAGACGCTTGTCGAAGGCGAGCTCGATACCCTCCTGGCCCTTGTCCTCGACATCGGTGAAACCGAGGATGTGGGCCATCACCTCGCCGCCGGGATAGTAGCGACGGTACTCCTGCTGCTGATGGATCCCGGGCAGGCGCAGGGCGGCGACCTCCTGGGCAATCTCGGGCGGCACCTGCCGCTTGAGGTAGGCGAAGTCGCGCCCGGTCGCGAGCCGGTTGTTGAGCTCCTTGACATCCATCTCGAGCAGACGGGCGAGCTCCCGCGCCTGCGCGGGCTCGAGCTGGGCATCCGGTGGAATCGCCCACACCGATCGCACGGGCGTGCTCACCGCGAGGATGTCGCCATGGCGGTCGGTGATGCGCCCCCGGGTGGCCGGCACCTCGAGGGTACGGGCGTAGCGCGACTCACCCTTGGCCTGGAGGAAATCGTCGTTCACGCCCTGCAGATACAGCGCACGCCCGGTGAGCGCGAGCGAGCAGCCCATGAGCGCGAGCATGACCACGCGCGAACGCCACGCGGGCAGCTCACGCTTGAGCAAGGGGTTGTGATTGAACGTGACGGTACGCTGTTTCTTCATGATTGCGGCTCCACCACGAGCACCTGGCCCTGAGGGGGCTGGCGCATGCCCAACTTCTCGCGCGCCAGCTTCTCGACCCGGCCATGAGTGGCCCAGGTACTCTGCTCGAGCTGGAGCCGACCCCACTCCACCTCGAGCGCCTGCGCGCGCGACTGCTCCCGCTCGTATGCGGCGTACAGTCGACGCGACTGATGCTGCGCCGCCACCACGCCGAGCGCGCTGGCGACGACGAGCGCCACAAGCACCGCATCGGCGCGGATCATGCCGGCGCCTCCGTGCGCTCGGCCACCCGCATCACCGCACTGCGGGCACGCGGATTGGCAGCCACCTCGACCTCGCCCGGACGCACGGCCTTGCCGACCAGGCGCAAACGCGGTGCGGGGAGGTCCGCCGCCCGCACGGGCAGGCGGCGCGGCAACACCGGCGGACGCGACGCATCACGCATGAAGCGCTTCACGATGCGATCCTCGAGCGAATGAAAGCTGATCACCGCCAGGCGCCCGCCCGGTCGCAGGCGGCTCACGCAGTCGGGCAACACGCGCGTCAGCTCCTCGAGCTCCTGATTGATGAAAATCCGAAGAGCCTGGAAGGTACGTGTCGCCGGGTGCTGCCCCGGCTCGCGTGTGCGGACCGCCTTTTCCACGAGCGCGGCAAGTTGTCCAGTGGTTGCGACAGCCCCCCCTGCCCGAGCAGCTGCAATCGCCTTTGCAATCGCATGAGCAAACCGTTCCTCTCCATAATCCCTGATGACCTCCGTGATCTGACCGACGGTCGCGTCCGCCAGCCAATCCGCCGCGGTCTGCCCGCGGCTGGTATCCATGCGCATGTCGAGCGGCGCATCGAAGCGAAAGCTCATGCCACGCGCGGCATCGTCGAGCTGGGGTGACGACACCCCCAAATCCAGCAGTACGCCATCCACTACATCCACACCGAGCTGCCCGAGCGCCTCGTCGAGCGCACTGAACGCCGAATGCACCAGCGTCAGCCGGGCGTCGCCGATCCCCTGCCCCGATGCGATCGCCGCCGGATCGCGGTCGAACGCAATCAACTTGCCGGCCGGCCCGAGGCGCTCGAGGATTGCCCGGCTATGGCCGCCGCGCCCGAAGGTGCCGTCGACATAGACGCCGTCGGCACGGATCGCGAGCGCGTCGACTGCCTCGGCGAGCAGGACGCTGACGTGTGGCTGCGCCGCGCTCACAGGGCCAGGCTCTCGAACCCGGGCGGCAACCCGGTATTGACCAGGTTGAGCATTGCCTCCTGCTGCTTCTCCCAGCGTTCGTCGGACCACAGTTCGAAATGCGTTCCCTGCCCGACCAGCCAGACCTGCTTGTCGAGCCCGGCGAACTTGCGCAAGGACGACGCCACCAGCACGCGGCCGGCGGCGTCGAGCGCCTCGTCCTGCGCGAAGCCGACGAGCAGACGCTTGAGCATCGCCGACTGCGGATCGAGGCTCGGTTTCGCAAGCACTTGATCGCGAATCGGAATCCAGGCCGGAACGGGATAAACGAGACAGCAGCCGTGCGGATGGGCAGTCAGCACCAACTGACCGTTGTCGATGGCCAGGGCGTCACGATGCCGCGCAGGGATCGCGAGACGACCCTTGGCATCGAGATTGAGCGCGGTGGCTCCCTGGAACATCGTCCCCCCTGACGGCATCGGAAAAGCGCCGGAATGACACTTTCCCCCACTTTTTTCCACTTGAACCCACTTTAGTGGAAAGGCTATCCCCGGTCAAGGCGACGAGCGCGGATTCCCGTTGTGACACAATGACTTATGTCACACTCGAATCAGCGCAAGAAAGCCTGAAAAATCAAGGAGAATGCGGGACTGGCTCACGCACCGCGCGAACACGGCGCGATCTGAGTCCAAAGTGGGAGAGCGTGGGGGAAAACGTCCGACAAAGGCCGGACAAGCGCGCGAACGGCCGCTTCCCTGGTGCCACACGGACGATGCGGGGCACGCGGACACGCCGTTGGGCGCGAAAAACGAGAGGATGGTGGGGAAGTCCGCCGATAAGCCGGGTTCTGTCGAATGCCACCGGCGCGAGCCGGCGACATCGGGCAGTCATTCCTCTGGGCGACACGTTGCCGTGAAGCTCTAGCAGCCTACCCGGGAGCGACGCGAGCCACGCCGATGCTCCCCTATTTGGCCTTGCCCCGGATGGGGTTTGCCGTGCCAGTCCTGTCACCAGTCCTGCGGTGAGCTCTTACCTCACCGTTTCACCCTTACCTGATCCCGTCTGCACGGGCCATCGGCGGTCTGCTCTCTGTTGCACTTTCCGTCGCCTCACGGCGCCCGGCCGTTAGCCGGCATCCTGCTCTGCGGGGCCCGGACTTTCCTCCACGCACGACGAGGTGCGCAGCGACTGCCTGGCGAACTTCCCGCCACGGATTATACGCCCGCCGGGACCGCCCGTCCGATTCAGTTCGCCGCCGGCACCGGCACGAAGGCGGGCGCGCCGTCCTTGAGCACGAAACTGCCGACGAGGGCGCCGGGGGGCTGGCCCGAAGGGTTGTCCCAGTCCTGCAACTGACAGGTCTCGGTACCGGCGAGGTACCAGCGATTGCCCTGATGAAGCGCCCACAGGCCGTCGCCGGCGGCATAGACGCGCATCTCGACGAGCTCGGTGGAGCCGGGGTGGATGCGGACGCGTTTCTGGCACGCAGGCAGGCGCGAAACGACCACCGCCTGCCGGAGCTCATCTTCCCAGAAGAACTTCTGCTCGCGCACCAGAATGAGTGCGTGCTGGCTGCCTTCGATCATGAACGGGGTCGCGCTGTTCTCGCAGCCCGCCAGCACGCCTACCAGGCCGGCTGCCGCCAGCATGCGCAGCATGCGCGCCCCCGGTTTCATGGCTGGGCTCCACGCACGGCGAGCTTCCAGCCCACCTGCTCACCAGCACGCAGGGGCACCAGGGGATCGTCGGCCAGGTAGGGATAGCTGGCCGGCACCGACCACGATTCGCGCTGCAGCGTGATCGTATCGGCGTTGGGCGCGAGACCGTAGAAGGCCGGACCATTGAGGCTGGCGAACGCCTCGAGGCGATCGAGCGCACCCGCCGCCTCGAACACCTCGGCGTAGAGCTCGATGCCCGCATGCGCGGTGTAGCAGCCAGCGCAGCCGCAGGCGTTCTCCTTGGCACTCTGCGCATGGGGCGCCGAATCGGTGCCGAGGAAGAAGCGCGGATTGCCCGAGGTCACCGCCGCCACCAGCGCCTCGCGGTGGGTCTCGCGCTTGAGCACCGGCAGGCAATAATGATGCGGACGGATGCCGCCGGCAAAGATCGCGTTGCGATTGAGCAGCAAGTGGTGCGCGGTGACGGTCGCACCGACGTTGGCCCCCGCGGCGCGCACGAACTGCGCCGCGTCGGCCGTCGTGATGTGCTCGAACACGACCTTCAGCCCCGGAAAACGCCGCACCAGCGGCGACAGGGTGCGTTCGATGAACACGCGCTCGCGATCGAACACGTCGACGTCATGCCCGGTGGCCTCGCCGTGGACGCAGAGCACCATCCCGAGCTTCTCCATGCGCTCGAGGACCGGATAAACCTTCTCGATCGCGGTGACGCCGGCGTCGGAGTTGGTGGTGGCGCCCGCCGGATACAACTTGCAGGCGACGATGTGACCGCTCTCCAAGGCCCGATCGATCTCGTCCGCCGGCAGGTTGTCGGTAAGGTACAGGCTCATCAGCGGCTGGAAGCCGGTCCCTCTCGCCGCAGCCAGGATGCGGTCGCGATAGGCCAGGGCCTGCGCGGTCGTGGTTACCGGCGGCTTGAGGTTGGGCATGATCAGCGCGCGCCCGAAGCGGGCCGCGGTATGCGGCACGACCGCCTCGAGCGCGGCATCGTCGCGCACGTGCAGGTGCCAGTCGTCGGGGCGGACAAGGGTTATCGATTGCATGGAACATCCTCTCTTGAGCCGCCGATTATAGGTGCTTCTCCCATCCGCGGCCCGCGTTCGCCGTGCATCCGTCACGCCACCGCTCAATCCTCGCGCCGGCGCTCGAGGGCAAGCGCGTACAGCGCCTTGCGCGGAGCGCCGGTGATCTCGGCAGCCAGCCGCGCAGCGGACTTCACAGGCAGTTCGCCGAGCAGCAGATCGAGCACGCGCACCGCCTCTGCGTCCAGCCCTTCGCCTGCCGGCGCCCCCGCCACCACGAGCACGAATTCGCCGCGCACGCGGTTCACGTCGCCTGCGAACCAGTCCGCAGCCTCCCCCAGCGGCATGCGCACGATCTGCTCGTGGAGCTTGGTCATCTCGCGCGCGATCAGGATCTCCCTTGCCGCACCGAACACCTTCGCAAGGTCGGCGACGCATTCGACGACGCGGTGGGGCGCCTCGTAGAACACCATGGCCTCACGCTCGTCGCCCAGCCCCGACAGCACCTCCAGCCGCGCGGCAGCACGGGCGGGCAGAAAACCGACGAAGCGAAACCCGCCCTCGGCAAAGCCCGCCACCGACAGCGCCGCGACTGCCGCGCACGGACCAGGCAGCGGCACCACCGGGAATCCCGCCGCGCGCACGCGCGCAACCAGCCGCGCGCCCGGATCCGAGACCGCCGGCGTGCCGGCATCTGTGATCAGCGCAACGTGACGCCCTGCCTCGAGATGAGCGATCAGCTGCGCAGCCGCGGCCTGTTCATTGTGCTGATGGACCGCAGCCATGCGCGGTCTCAGCCCGAAGGCATCGAGCAGGCGCTGGCTGTGACGGGTGTCCTCCGCAGCCACCACGTCGACCGCGCCCAGCACGGCGAGCGCACGCAGCGTGATGTCATGCAGATTACCGAGCGGCGTCGCCACCACATACAATGACGCCGTACTTGAAAGAGACCGTTCGGGAAGGGAGGCAGTGGCAGACATGGATGATTTCGATTTTCCGGCACGGAGCCGCGGCAGACGGCGCGCACCATCCGCGCGCGACGGCTGCGACCCGACCCCGGGCGTTGAGGCGGACAGTATCGGCGCTCGCCGCACGCCGGCGCAAGCGCGCGGCGCGGCGGCCGAGGCCCTGGCTGCCGCGCATCTCGAAGCGCATGGCCTGCGCGTGATCGAGCGCAACGTGCGCTGCCGCGGCGGCGAGGTCGACCTGATCTGCCTCGATCGCAGCCACCTCGTCTTCGTCGAGGTGCGTCTGCGCAGCAGCGCGCGCTTCGGCGGCGCGGCCGAGAGCATCACCGCGGCGAAGCGCCGGCGCGTGCAACTCGCGGCGCAATGGTGGCTCAATGGCGCCGGGCGGCGGTTCAGGGGCGCCGCCTGCCGATTCGACGCCGTGCTCCTCGACGCCCTCGACGCCAACCGCCTCACCTGGCTCCCGGGCGCCTTCGATGCGGGCTGAAGCTGCGTGCTAGACTCGCCGGCCCAGCACATGATCCACGCCGCATGAACCTCATCGACCGCATTTCACACCAGTTCGAAGACAACATGCGCGGCACGCTCGAGGCGCTCGAGCTGCTCGCGGCGCCGATCGCCGGCGCGGTCGAGCTCATCACCGCGAGCCTGCTCGACAGCGGCAAGGTTCTGGTATGCAGCGGCAGCGGGTCGGCCGGCGATGCGCGCCGCTTCGCGGCACAACTCGTCAACGGGTTCGAACTCGAGCGCCCTGCGCTCGCCGCGATGGCGCTCAGCGCCGACACCTCGACGCTGGCCCCGGTCGCCGCCGAGCTCGATCCGCAAGCCCTGTTCGCCCGGCAGATCGCCGCCTTCGGCCATCCGGGCGACATCCTCCTCACCCTGTCCGCAAACCCGGACTCGGCACGCGTGCTCGGCGCCATCCGCGCCGCACATGAGCGCGACATGCGCGTGATCGCACTTACCGGGGCGCATGGCGGCCGCACCGGCGAGGCCCTCGGACCGGGCGACATCCTCCTCTGCGCACCCGCCGAGCGCACCGCCCGCATCCAGGAGTTGCACTTGCTCATCCTGCATTGCCTGTGCGACGGTATCGACTGTCTGTTACTCGGAGTGGAAGACTGATGAATACGCCTCACCCCCACCAGCTCCCCGCGAATGCCGCCGAACGCCCGCGCCAGCCCCGCCGCATGCTGCTCCTCGGACTCGGCGCCGCGGCGCTGCTGCCCATGCTGCAGGGCTGCTTCCCGGTGGTCGCCACCGGTGTCAGCGCAGGCGCAGCGATGGTCTCGGACCGGCGCACCAGCGGCACCTACGTCGAGGACGAAGGCATCGAGTGGAAGGTCTCGAGCCGCATCCGTGAGCGTTTCGGGAACAGCGCCCACGTCAACGTGACCTCCTACAACCGCAACGTGCTGCTCACCGGCGAGGCGCCCAGCGACTCCGTGCGCACCGAACTCGATCGCATCGTGGCCGGCGTCGAACACGTGCGTGGCGTCATCAACGAGGTCGTGGTCGGCCCCAACTCCTCGCTCACGGCGCGCGGCAACGACGCGCTGATCACCTCGAACGTGAAGGCGCGCTTCGTCGATGCCCAGCGCTTCTCCGCGCACAACGTCAAGGTGGTCACGGAGGCCAATGTGGTGTTCCTGCTCGGGATCGTGACCCGTGCGGAGGCTGATGCCGCAGCCGAGGTGGCACGCACCAGCCAGGGCGTGCGCAAGGTGGTGCGGGTATTCGAATACATCAGCGACGAAGAGGCGCGCAGGCTGGACAACCCGACCGGCGCGCGTCGCCAGCAATAAGGCGGAGGCAGGGCGGCGGGCGAAAAACCACCGCCCTCAGCCGGTGGCGAGGGCGTCGAGCAGCTTCTGGTGCACGCCACCGAAGCCGCCGTTGCTCATCACCAGCACGTGGTCGCCGGGACGTGCAAAGGCGGCCACGTCAGCCACGAGCGCGTCGAGTGCGTCGTGGCAGCGCGCACGCGCGCCCAGGGGCGCCAGTGCCTGCGCGGCATCCCAGCCCAGCCCCCCCACGTAGCAGAAGACGGCGTCGGCCTCGACGAGACTGCCCGGAAGCTGCGCCTTCATGACCCCGAGCTTCATCGTGTTCGAGCGCGGCTCGAGCACGGCCAGGATGCGTCCCTGCGGCTCGCGCCGACGCAGTCCGCCGACGGTGAGCGCGATCGCGGTCGGATGATGGGCGAAATCGTCATACACGCGCACGCCATTGACCGTCCCGCGCAGCTCGAGCCTGCGCTTGATGCCGCGGAACCGCGCCAGGCTGGCAATCGCCTGCGCCGGCGCGACACCGACGTGGCGCGCCGCCGCGATCGCAGCCAGAGCGTTCTCGCGGTTGTGACTGCCGGCGAGCGGCATCTCCGCCCGCCCGAGCTCGACACCGCCGAGGCTGAACACCGCTTCCGCCTCCGACGCACCCGTCGTCACGGTCCACTTCGCATCGTCGTTGAACCATTCGAGCTCGGACCAGCAACCACGCGCGATCACCCGCTTCAGACTGTCCTCGCGGGCATTGGCGAGGATGCGTCCGGTCGCGGGAATGGTCCGCACGAGATGGTGGAACTGGGTCTCGATCGACGCGAGGTCGGCAAAGATGTCGGCGTGGTCGAACTCCAGATTGTTGAGGATCGCGGTACGCGGCCGGTAATGCACGAACTTCGAGCGCTTGTCGCAGAATGCGGTGTCGTATTCGTCGGCCTCGATCACGAAGAACGGTGACTCGGTGAGACGCGCCGACAGACCGAAATTCTCCGGCACGCCGCCGACGAGAAAACCCGGGTTGAGGCCGGCATCCTCCAGCATCCAGGCCAGCAGCGAGGTCGTCGTCGTCTTGCCATGAGTGCCGGCGACCGCAAGCACCCAGCGCCCGGCGAGCACATGCTCGGCCAGCCACTGCGGACCGGACACGTAGGGCAGGCCGCGGTCGAGGACGGCCTCCAGCAGCGGATTGCCGCGCGACACCGCGTTGCCGACGACGAACAGGTCGGGCGCGAGATCCACCTGGCCGGCGTCATAACCCTCGATGAGGCCGATGCCCTGCTCCTCGAGCTGGGTGCTCATCGGCGGATAGACATTGGCGTCGCATCCGGTGACGCGGTGACCCGCCGCGCGCGCCAGCAGCGCGACGCCGCCCATGAAGGTGCCGCAGATGCCGAGGATGTGGATGTGCATGAGGTTCAGAAGCTCCGGAGGGCCTTCATCTGCGTGAAACCGGCCCGTGTAGAATGGCCCGGCATTCTACCCGAGCCTCATCATGCCCTCACACGCCCACGTTCCCCGCAGCACCAGCCTGCGACGCGAGATCGCCGCCCTCGCCGCGCGCATGATGGCCGAGGACGGCATCAGCGATTTCGGATTCGCCAAGCGCAAGGCGGCCCGCCAGCTCGGCGCCACCGACGCCGACGCGTTGCCCAACAACACCGAGATCGAGGCCGAGCTGCGCGCCTGGCAGGCGCTCTACCAGGACGAGGAACAGCCCGAGCGCTTGCGCGAGATGCGCAGTGCGGCGGTACAGGTGATGCGCCTGCTCGAAGACTTCCGCCCCTACCTGACCGGCGGAGCGCTCGACGGCACGGCCGGGCGCTACTCCGAGCTCGAGATCGAGGTCTTCCCGGAGAGCACCAAGGACATCGAGATCTTCTTCCTCAACCAGAATTTCCCGTACGAGCATCGCGAACCGCGCCGACCGGCCCCCTACACGCCCGAAGCCATTCTCAGCTTCGACTGGGAAGACGTGCCGGTGAAGCTCTCGGTGTATCCATCGGCAGCCGAGCGAAACGTGCGCCGCGGCCAGGAGCGCGCGCGCCTGGCCCAGGTCGAGGCCCTGCTCGCCGCACCGGACGCACCCACCGAAGGACCGCGCTGAGCGCACGGACGACCGCCTCCGTGCGGGCACCCTCGCCGGACGGCGGAGCGCCCCACGGAATCGTGCCGAGGATGCCGCACGCGGACGCACGGCACGGATGGGCGATGCTTGCGGCGCACCCGACTCGGGCGCAGAATCCGCGAAACGCAGCCCTCGTGGACGCCGGATCCGCCTGCCGCCGCTCGCGCCCGATGTGGACAAGATGCAGCGATTTGCGGCAAACTCGCCGCCATGAAGCGTTCAACACGCCTGTTTCAAACCCGACCCGCGGCGCACCGACGCACGCGTGGAAGGCATTTAAGGCACGCTTTCGCCACCGGCGATGACCTCACGCTTTGCACAAGCGCGGTGGTTGACCACGACCGTTGCGCTCGCTGTCGAACCGCTCAGCGCCGGCGCGCCTCTGCTCGCCCCGCGCCGAGCTCGACCGTCCGCCCCCGCACGTCAGCCGTCGCCTCCACGCAAGGCGATACGTCCCACGCATTCTGATCACCCACGATCGCCACCGCATTCGGTGACGCGATCACGTCTGGAGAAAAACATGGATCTGCGCAAGCTGAAGAAACTCATCGACCTCGTCCAGGAATCGGGCATCTCCGAACTGGAGGTCACCGAAGGCGAGGAGAAGGTCCGCATCGCCAAGCACGCGGCCGCTGCACCCGCCACCTACTACGCGCAGATCCCCTCGGCGCCCACCGCCGCACCGACGCCTGCCGCAGCGGCTGCCCCCGCCGCCGCCGAGGGCAGCGGCCTGCCCGACGGTCACGTCGTCAAGTCGCCGATGGTCGGCACCTTTTACCGCGCGAGCGCGCCGGGCGCGAAGCCGCTGGTGGAGCTCGGCCAGAGTGTCGCAGAGGGCGACCGCCTGTGCATCATCGAGGCGATGAAGCTGATGAACGAGATCGAGGCCGACGCCGGCGGCGTCATCAAGGCGATCCTGGTCGAGAACGGCGAGCCGGTGGAATACGGCCAACCCCTCTTCGTCATCGACTGAGCGCGCCCATGTTCGAAAAGATCCTGATCGCGAACCGCGGGGAGATCGCCCTGCGCATCCTGCGGGCCTGCAGGGAGCTCGGCATCAAGACCGTTGCCGTGCACTCGACCGCCGACACCGAGGCCAAGTACGTGCGCCTGGCGGACGAATCGGTCTGCATCGGCCCGCCGCCCTCCGCGCAGAGCTACCTCAACGTCCCGGCGATCATCTCCGCGGCCGAGGTGACCGACGCCGAGGCCATCCACCCCGGCTACGGCTTCCTGTCCGAGAACGCTGACTTCGGCGAACGCGTCGAGCAGTCCGGTTTCGTCTTCATCGGCCCCCGCCCCGACACCATCCGCCTGATGGGCGACAAGGTCTCGGCCAAGGACGCGATGAAGGCGGCGGGCGTGCCCTGCGTGCCCGGCTCGGACGGCGCCTTGCCCGAGGACCCGAAGGAAATCGTCAAGATCGCACGCGCCGTCGGCTACCCGGTGATCATCAAGGCCGCCGGCGGTGGCGGCGGGCGCGGCATGCGCGTGGTGCACACCGAGGCGGCGCTGCTCAACGCCGTGACCACCACCCGGGCCGAGGCGCAGGCCGCTTTCGGCAACCCCGTGGTGTACATGGAGAAGTTCCTCGAGAACCCGCGCCACGTCGAGATCCAGGTGCTGGCCGATCAGCACGGCAACGCCGTCTATCTGGGCGAGCGCGACTGCTCGATGCAGCGCCGCCACCAGAAGGTGATCGAGGAGGCGCCCGCCCCCGGCATCGACCGCAAGCTCATTGCCAAGGTCGGCGAGCGCTGCGCCGAGGCCTGCCGCAAGATCGGCTACCGCGGCGCGGGCACTTTCGAGTTCCTCTACGAGAACGGCGAGTTCTACTTCATCGAGATGAACACGCGGGTTCAGGTCGAACACCCGGTGACGGAGCTCATCACCGGCATCGACATCGTGCAGGCGCAGATCCGCATCGCCGCCGGCGAGAAACTGTGGTTCCGCCAGCGCGACATCGCGTTCCGCGGCCACGCGATCGAATGCCGGGTCAACGCCGAGGACCCGTTCAAGTTCACCCCCTCGCCGGGACGCATCACCAACTGGCACACACCGGGCGGCCCCGGCGTGCGCGTGGACTCGCACGTCTACAACGGCTACACCGTGCCGCCGCACTACGACTCGATGATCGGCAAGCTGATCACCTACGGCGACACGCGTGACCAGGCGATCCGGCGCATGCGCATCGCGCTGTCCGAGATGATGGTCGAGGGCATCAAGACCAACATCCCGCTGCACCAGACGCTGATGCTCGATCCGCGCTTCAACGAAGGCGGCACCAGCATCCACTACCTCGAGCACAAGCTCGCGGATCGCAACGAAGTCCACGACTGAGCGCGCCATGTGGATCTCGGTGACCCTTCAGGCCGACGCCGAAAAGGCCGAGGCGCTGTCCGACGCGTTGATGGAGGCGGGTGCGCTGTCAGTCTCGATCGAGGACGCCGACGCCGGCACCGAGGCCGAGAAGCCCCAGTTCGGCGAACCCGGCCACCTGCCCACCGGTCTCTGGGACCACAGCCGGGTGATCGCGCTGTTCGACGGCGACACCGATCGGCAAGCGCTCGAAGCCGCGCTCGCCGACGCCAGTCGGACCGCCGGACTCCCGGCCGTGCCGCCGTTCACCACTGAGCAGATCGCCGAACAGAACTGGGTGCAGCTCACCCAGAGCCAGTTCGACCCGATCCGCATCACCGACCGGCTGTGGATCGTGCCGTCCTGGCACGAGGCACCGAACCCGCAAGCGATCAACATCGAGCTCGACCCCGGCATGGCATTCGGCACCGGCTCGCACCCGACCACGCGGCTGTGCCTGGAGTGGCTGTGCGACGCCGTGCAGCCCGGCTGCAGCGTGCTCGACTATGGCTGCGGCTCGGGCATCCTCGGCATCGCCGCCGCAAAGCTCGGAGCCGGCGACGTGCTCGGCATCGACATCGACGAGAAGGCGGTCGAAGCCGCACGCGACAATGCCGCGCGCAACGAAGCGACGCTGCGCCTGCAACACTCGGCGGTGCCGCTCGGCGACACCTTCGACATCGTGGTCGCCAACATCCTCACCAACCCGCTCTGCGTGCTGGCGCCCGCGATCGCGGCGCGCGTGGCGCCCGGCGGCCGGGTGGCACTGTCCGGCGTACTGGAAACCCAGGCCGGGCAGGTGATCGAGGCGTGGGCGCCGCTCATCGCACTGCAGGTCGGCGCCACGCTCGACGGCTGGATCCGCCTGGAAGGCCGTCGCCCCGGGCCATGATGCTCACCCGCTGCCCCGCCTGCCAGACGGTGTTCCGGCTACGCCCGGAGCAACTGCACGCGCGGCGGGGCGAGGTGCGCTGCGGCCACTGCTTCCACCCCTTCAATGCGCTCGAGCATGCACTCGAGTTACCTGACGGGATGCCGCCGGCCCCACCGCCCCCTCCGGATGCGCTGTCGCAGCGCGCCCGCGGCACGCCCCCCGCCGCTCCTGCCGACAGCTTCAAGCAGTCCGGCGCCCCGGAGTTCGCCGCGCCGCCGACCGCGCCACCGCCCGCCGCCACCACGACGGATTTCCTCATCCTGGAGGACAGGCCGGCTACGGGCCCAATGCGCTCATCGACCGCGGCGATGCTCGAGTTCGGCATACCCGAACTCGAATCGAGCGCCGATACCGATGCCGCTGACGGCGCCGCGGCCCAGGCCGAACCGGCACCGCCCCCCGCTCCTCGCGAGGCCGACGCCACAGGCGCTGGAATCGGGCCCGCAGCCAGACCGGCCACGTACGCGCCCGCAACGTTCGCAGCGCCACTGTCCGGTCATGGCGAAACACTGGCCGAAGACACCGATGCCTCGCCCGCACGCGCGTTTCCCGGCGTGCTGCGCAGCGGACGCCGTCCGCCACCGTCGGCTGAGCCGCTCGCGGCCAGGACCGAGCCGCCGCGCCCCGATGCCGCGCTGGAGCCGGCCTCGACACCCACCGTACCCGCCAGTGTCGGGAGCCTAGATGAGACCGCGCCGGCACCCGATCCGGCCACAGCCGAGACCGCCGGCCCCGAGCCCGACCTCGCTCGCCTCGACGCCACCTACGGCCGCCCGCCGAAGCGCGTGCATCCGGCACTCGGCGCACTCGGCAGCCTGCTCGTCGTCGTGCTGACCACCCTGCTCGGCGCACAGACCCTCTACCTTTACCGTATGGAGATCGCACGCGAGCTCCCCGGCCTGCGCCCTCTTCTCACCGAAGCCTGCATGCAGGCCGGCTGCACGGTGCCCTATCCTCAGGATGCCGAACGAATCTCGATCGAGGCTTCGGACCTCCAGGCCGAGCCGGGCCGCCCCGGTCACTACCTGCTGCACACCACGCTCAACAACCGCGCCGAGTACCCGCAGCAGTGGCCGCAACTCGAGCTCACCCTCACCGACGCGGGCGACAATCCGATGTCGCGCCGGGTGCTGCCACCCGCCGACTGGCTGCCCGCCGGCGAGACCGGCGAAGCCTTTCCCGCACGCACGGCGATCGAGGTCCGCCTGCCCTTCCAGGTCGAAGGGCAGGCGCCGACCGGCTATCGCATCTACGCCTTCTACCCGTGAACGCATGCAGGACCCAGCGGGCCCTGCATGCCGAGCGGGCACCTCGACCGTTCAGCGCGAGACGCGCGTCGTACCGCCGTCGCGCAGCACCCTCACGCGATCTCCGGCCCGGAAGCCCTCGCCTTCGTCGGCCTGCACCACCGCGAGGAACTGGCCGTTGTCCAGGCGCACGGTGAGCTCCACCCCCTGAGTGCGGGTCGCGCCCTCCTCGACCGCGGCGCCTGCCAGGCCGCCCGCCACCGCGCCGATCACGGTCGCCACCGCCTGGCCACGCCCGCCGCCGATCGTGCTGCCGGCGATGCCGCCCACGGCAGCACCCGCCACCGAGCCGATCGGCGTCTTGGTGCCCTCGAGCAGCACACCGCGCACCGACTCGATCGTGCCGAACTGCACGGTCATCGCACGCCGCGCCTCGGTGCGGGAATACGTCCCGCCTCCCAGACCCTGTGCGCACCCGCCCAACACCAGCACCGCAACCGCCGCGGCAGCCATCGCGCGCAATTTCATCGTCGTCCGATTCACCAGAGTTCCTCCCCGAAAGCCTCGCGGTAACGGCGTCCAACGTCCGCCCGCGTCGGTTGATGATTCTGCCCGCCGCGATGCGCGATCTTGATCGCGCCCATCACGGCCGCCAGACGCGCGCTCCGGCGCATGTCCCAGCCGTTCGCCAAACCGTGCAGCAGCCCTGACCGATACGCGTCCCCGCAACCGGTCGGATCCACGATCGCATCTGCCTTCACCGCCGGCACCGTGAACACCTCACCCCGCCAATGCACGCGCGATCCCTCGGCACCGAGCGTCACGACCAGGGCTTCGACCTCGCGCGCGAGCGCCTCCTCGCTGCGCCCGGTCTTGTCGCACATCAGGCGTGCCTCGTAGTCATTGACCGTACAGTAACGCGCCTGTTGCAGACATTTCAGTAACGCTTCGCTACCGAGGATCGGCAGGGCCTGGCCCGGATCGAACACGAAAGGCACGCCCGCCGCGGAAAAACCATCGGCGTGGCGCAGCATGCCGTCGGCGCCATCCGGCGACACGATGCCCAGTTCGGCACCCTTCGCGCTGCGCACGTCATTGAGGTGAGAGTGGAACATCGCCCCCGGGTGGAAGGCGGTGATCTGGTTGTCGTCGAGGTCGGTGGTGATGAAGGCCTGGGCGGTGTAGGTGCCCGCCACCTCGCGCACGAAATCCTCGCGCAGCCCGAGTGCCCGCAGGCGCGCGCGATAGGGGCCCGCGTCCTCGCCCACGGTGGCGACGATCACTGGATCGCTGCCGAGCAGCTTGAGACTGTAGGCGATGTTGCCCGCGCAGCCGCCGAACTCCCGGCGCATGTCGGGCACCAGGAAGGAGACGTTGAGGATGTGGATCTGCTCGGGGAGGATGTGGTTCTTGAAGCGGTCGTTGAAGACCATGATCGAGTCGTAGGCGACCGATCCGCAGACGAGGATGGACATGGGCGGCACGCAGGCGGGCTGTTGGCTGAGCGCCGATTATACGCGGCGCCTCAGGCGGCCTCAGGCCGCCGACTGCAGCGCCGCGCGCAGCTTGACCGCCATGTCCTCCAGCGCCGCGCGCGGCGGGTTCTTCACCGGCCAGGCCAGCTCCATGCCATCGCCTTCCCAGCGCGGCAGCACATGGATGTGGAAGTGGAAGACGGTCTGCGCCCCGGCCTTCTCGTTGGCCTGGAAGAGCGTCACCCCTTCGCAGCCGAAGGCCGCCTTGGCCGCGCGTGCCATGCGCGCCGCGGTACGGAACGCCGCCCCGGCGAGTTCGTCGTCGAGCGCATAGACATTGGCGCGATGCGGCTTGACGAGCACGAGCATGTGGCCGGGGTTCACCGACTGGATGTCCATGATCACCAGCGTGTGCTCGTCCTCATGGACGCGCGAGGCGGGCAGCTCGCCGCTCACGATGCGGCAGAAGACACAGTTGTCGGCTTGGGTGGGCGTGCTCATCCGCGAGGGCTCCCGGGCTGGATCGTCATCGCATCGTAACCAGCACGTCACCGCGTCGCAACGCGGGCTTTCGAGAATGGCGCCACCCGAACAGGACGGAAGAACGCCATGCTCCAGCACCTCCAGCCCCGCCAGGACGGCCGCGCGCACGCATCACGCGCACTCCACGTCGGCCTCGCCACCTGCGAGACCGAGATCCTCGAAGCTCAGAAGCTTCGCTACCGCGTCTTCGCCGAGGAGATGGGTGCCCGCCTGCCCACGCGCACGCCGGGCGTCGATCGCGACATCTACGACCCGTTCTGCTCTCACCTGATCGTGCGCGACGAAGCGGCCGGCCGCATCGTCGGCACCTACCGCATCCTGTCACCCACGGCTGCGCGCCGGGTCGGAGGCTACTACTCCGAGAACGAGTTCGACCTCACCCGTCTGCAGCACCTGCGCAGCCGGCTGGTCGAGATCGGACGCTCCTGCATCGACCCCGACTACCGCAGCGGAGCGGTGATCGCGCTGCTGTGGTCGGGCCTGGCGCGCTACATGCAGGAGAACGGCCACGACTACCTGATCGGCTGCGCCTCCATCAGCATGGCCGACGGCGGGCACACCGCGGCCAGCCTGTATAATCGCCTGCGCGAACGACACCTCGCGCCGCTGGAATACCACGTGTTCCCGCGCTACCCCCTGCCGCTGGCCAGCCTGCGCGGCGACCTCGACGCCGAGGCACCGCCGCTCATCAAGGGCTACCTGCGCGCCGGCGCCTGGATCTGCGGCGCACCCGCCTGGGATCCCGATTTCAACACCGCGGACCTGCCCATCCTGATGCCGATCAACAAGGTGGATGCACGCTACGCCCGCCATTTCATGGGACGCCAGGACTGAACCAAGACGCCCGCACCCCGCGCCCGCAGCCCATGTCAGACACGCCTGCCGCAGCGGCACGTCGCGACGCCGGCCACGCCGTCGAAGCGCCGGCCTGCACGCTCGACCGCCCCGCCCCGGCCCTGCTTCGCGGGTGGCGCTGTCTGCGGCTCGTCCTCCACCTCGTGCTGGGCGCGCTGACGATCGCGCTGGTCTACCCCTTCACCCGCCGCCCCACCCACCAGGCCCTGCGCCGGCGCTGGTCGCGCGCGCTGCTGAAGGTGCTCGGTATCGAGCTGGACACGCGTGGCGAGGCGGTCGCCCCCGGCTGCATGCTGGTCGCCAACCACATCTCCTGGGTGGACATCTTCGTCATCAACGCGCTCGCGCCGGCGGCCTTCGTGTCGAAGGCCGAGGTGCGCGCGTGGCCGTTGATCGGCTGGCTCGCGGCGAAGAACGACACCATCTTCCTGCGCCGCGGCAGCCGCGGCCACGCCCGCATCATCAACGCGGAGACGGCCGCGCTGCTCGACGCAGGCTGCAACGTCGCGATCTTCCCGGAGGGCACCACGACCGACGGTAGCCGCCTGCTGCACTTCCATGCCGCGCTGATTCAACCGGCGATCGCCTGCGCGCATCCGGTGCAGCCGCTCGCCCTGCAGTATCTGACGCCCGCCGGCCACTTCACGCGGGCGCCGGCCTACGATGGTGAGCTCAGCCTCGGCCAGTGCGTGGCGAACATCCTCGCTGCACGCCGCACGGTGGCACGCGTCACCGTGGCCGCCCCGATCGCGACCGCCGACGGCGGCGACCGCCGCAGCCTCGCCAGCCGCACGCGTGCGCAGATCGCCCGGGTGATCGGAGTGGCGGACGCTGCGCCAGCGCTTCCGGGTGACGCGTCGTCTCGCGCCCACTGAGCGACACCAGCCGGCCCCGGCCGGAACGCCTCGCCTTCGTGCTGCGAACGCCCGCTCAGCCCTGTACCTGGAACACGGCATCGTCCTCGATGCGCAGCGCGGTGAGCTTGCCCCCCCATACGCAGCCCGAATCCAGCGCGATCAGGCCCGGCTCACGATAGAACCCCAGCGCCGACCAGTGGCCGCACACGACGGTGTGCGTGCGGCTGAAGCGGTCGGGCACGCGGAACCACGGCATCATCCCGGGCGGCGCCTTGTGCGGCGCACCCTTGGCGCGCAAGTCCATGCGCCCGTCGGCGCTGCAGAACCGCAGGCGGGTGAGCGCGTTGACGATGACCCGCAGGCGGTCCCAGCCCTTGAGCCCGTCCGACCAGCGCTCCGGCTGGTTGCCTGCCAGGTGCAGGAGGAAACTGCGCGCCCGCGTGCCGCGCAGGGCGGTGCTGACCTCGCCCGCGAGCGCCTGCGCACGCGTCACCGTCCACCCCGGCAACAGACCTGCATGCACGAGCACGTGCTCGCCATGCACTTCCAGCAGCGGCAGGCAGGACAGCCAGTCGAGCAGCTCGTCGCGGTCGGGCGCCTCGAGCACCTGGTAAAGGGTGTCGTCGCTGTCTCTGCGCTTGAGTCCCGCAGCCACCATCAGCAGGTACAGATCATGGTTGCCGAGCACGATGCGGGCCACATCGCCGAGGTCACGCAGGAAGCGCAGCACGCGCAGCGACTCCGGCCCACGATTGACGAGATCGCCAACGATCCATAGCCGGTCTCGCGCGGGATCGAAGGCGAGCCTGTCGAGCATCCGGTCGAGCGCCGCGTAGCAGCCCTGAATGTCTCCGATTGCGTATGTAGCCATCGCTTCCTGTAGTCGCCGGCGACGAGCCGGCCCGCCTCGAGCGTTTGCGGTGAGAGCGGAGCGGCGGCCGCTCCGCCCCTTTCGGGTCCTATACCTTGTAGTACTCGCGGTACCAGGCGACGAAGCGCCCCACCCCGTCGCGCACGCTGGTGGCCGGCGCAAAGCCGGTCCAGGCGTTGAGCGCAGCGGTGTCGGCATAGGTCGCAGGCACGTCGCCATCCTGCAGCGGCAGGAAATTCTTCTGCGCGGTGACGCCGAGCGCGTCCTCGATCGCGGCGACGAAGTCCATCAACTCGACCGGGTCGTGGTTGCCGATGTTGAACACGCGGAAGGGCGCATCGCTCGTGCCCGGGTTGGGCTGCAGCGCGTCGAAGACGGGGTCCGGCGCCGCGACGTGGTCCAGCGTGCGGATCACGCCCTCGACGATGTCGTCGACATAGGTGAAGTCGCGCTTCATGCGCCCATGGTTGAAGACGTCGATCGGCCGCCCCTCCAGGATCGCCTTCGTGAACAGGAACAGGGCCATGTCCGGCCGCCCCCACGGCCCATACACGGTGAAGAAGCGCAGGCCGGTGGTCGGCAGGCCGTAGAGATGGCTGTAGGTGTGCGCCATCAGCTCGTTGGCCTTCTTGGTCGCCGCGTAGATGCTCACCGGATGGTCGACGCTGTCGGCCTCGGAGAACGGCATCTTGGTGTTGCCGCCATACACGCTCGAGCTGGATGCATAGACGAGGTGCTGCACCCTGGCATGGCGGCAGCCCTCGAGGATGTTCATGAAGCCGACGACGTTGCTGTCGATGTAGGCGTGCGGGTTCTGCAGCGAGTAGCGCACCCCGGCCTGGGCGGCGAGGTGGATCACGCGGTCGAACTTCTCGGCGGCGAACAGCGCCTCCATGCCGGCGCGGTCGGCCACGTCCATCTTCACGAAGCGGAAGCCCGCGTGCGGCGTGAGGCGGGCCAGCCGCGCCTCCTTCAAGGTGGGGTCGTAGTAGTCGTTGAGGTTGTCGAGACCGACGACTTCATCGCCGCGGGCGAGCAGGCGCAGGGACGTGTGCATGCCGATGAAGCCGGCGGCACCGGTGACGAGAATTTTCATGGAGGGGACGAGCCGAGTGGAGAGCGGGCGAAAAATCGAAATGCGCCGGGATTATCGCATGCGGGAACGGTGCGCAGATGTGACGGGTTTCTTGCAGCGCATGCGCCGAGCGCGCAGCGGTCGCAGGGCAAGCTTGCTTATACTTGCGCGGTCGCGATCCACCCTGACTCGATGCTGACCCGCCTGCCCTACACCCTGCTGTGGATCCTCGCCCTGCCTCTGGTGGTGCTGCGCCTGCTGTGGCGGGCGCGCCGCCAGCCCGCCTACCTGCGGCACGTGGGCGAGCGCTTCGGTCGCTATCGGGTGCGCGCGCCGCTCGCCGTGATCTGGGTGCATGCCGTCTCGGTGGGCGAGACGCGGGCCGCCGAGCCGCTGGTGCGCGCCCTGCTCGCGCGCTGGCCGGAGCACAGCGTGCTGCTCACCCAGATGACGCCGACCGGGCGCGATACCGCGCGCGCCCTGTTCAAGGACGAGCCACGCGTGCTGCGCGCCTACCTGCCCTACGACGTCGGCTGCTTCGCGCACGCCTTCCTGCGCCACTTCCGGCCGCTGTTCGGCGTGATCATGGAGACCGAGCTGTGGCCCAACCTGCTCGCCGCCTGCCGCCGCCGCGGCATCCCGGTGATGCTGGCCAATGCGCGCCTGTCCGAGCGCTCGGCGCGCCGCTACGCGCGCCTGCCGGCGCTCACCGCGCTCACCATGAAGGCGCTCGCCGCAATCGGCGCCCAGACCGCTGCCGACGCCGCGCGCCTCGCCCAGCTCGGCGCGCGGCGGGTGACGGTGACCGGCAACATCAAGTTCGACATCAGCCCGCCGCCGTCCATGCTTGCCCTCGGCCAAGCCTTGCGCGCGCGCATCGGTGTGCGCCCGGTGGTGCTCGCCGCCAGCACCCGCGAGGGCGAGGAGAGCCTGCTGCTCGAAGCCTTCGCGCGCCACGCCCCGGCCACCGCGCTGCTGCTGCTGGTGCCAAGGCACCCGCAGCGCTTCGATGCGGTCGCCAACGAGGTCGGCCGCTGCGGACTGACGCTGCAGCGGCGCAGCGCAGAGGAGACGGTCGCCGGTAGCACCCGCGTGCTGCTGGGCGATTCGATGGGGGAGATGTTCGCCTACTACGCCGCTGCCGACGTCGCGCTGATCGGCGGCAGCTGGCTGCCCTTCGGCGGGCAGAACCTGATCGAGTCGTGCGCGGTCGGCACCCCTGTGCTGGTGGGCCCGCACACCTTCAATTTCCAGGCGGTGGCGGACGACGCCGTGCGCGCGGGCGCGGCGCTGCGGGCCGCGGACCCGGACACCGCCATGCGCGATGCGGTGGCCCTGCTCGGCGACGAGGCCCGCCGCAGCGCGCTCGCTGCCGCCGGCCGCGCCTTCGCCACCACCCATCAGGGCGCGACCGCACGCAGCGTGGCGATCCTCGAAAGCCTGCAGGGAAGCGCCCGCGCGACGGCGCGCTGAACGCAGCGCAACAAGGACGCCGGCGAGTTCTAGACCCTCAGGGTGCGAGCAGCGTGTTGATCGCGTGCACGTCTTCCTCGCCGAGCGTCCCCGCCGCCGCCTTCAGGCGCAGCTGGGCGAGCAGGGTGTCGTAGCGCGCACGGGAGAGCTGCTGCAGCGTATCGGCAAGCTGGGTCTGGGCGTTGAGGACGTCGATGTTGATGCGCACCCCGACTTCATAACCGAGCTTGTTGGCCTCGAGCGCGGACGTCGACGACACGCGCGCCGCCTCCAGCGCCTTGACCTGCGCCATGCCGCTGGTGACGCCGAGCCAGGACTGGCGCGCAGCGAGCGCAGCGCTGCGGCGCGCATCCTCGAGGTCGGCGTCGGCCTTCATGCGCAGCGCCGCCGCCTCGCGCGACACCGAGGACACGCGCCCGCCGGCATAGAGCGGCACGTTCAGCTGCAGGCCGATCGCGGTGGCCTCGGAGCGGTCGGTGCTCGGCTGCGGACGGTTGTTGACGCCGTGGCTGGCGACGAGGTCGACCGTAGGCAGATGGCCGGCGCGCGCGCGCTCGACCTCGCGCGCGGCGATCTCGCGCGCCAGCTGCTGGGCCTGCACGCCAAAGCTGCCGGACTCGGCCGCGGCCACCCAGTCGGCGACGTTCTCCGGCTGCGGACGCTGCAGCGCCACGCCCTCGCGCAGCCCGGCGAGCGGCTCGGGCTGCCTGCCGATGATCTGTGCCAGGCTCTGGCGTGCGACCTCGAGCTGGTTCTGTGCGGCGATCTCCTGCGCCGAGGCGAGGTCGAAGCGCGACTGCGCCTCATGCACGTCGGTGATCGTCACCGTGCCGACCTCGAAGCTGGTCTTCGCCAGCTCGAGCTGCTCGCTGGCGGCAGTGCGCAACTGGGTCACCGCGGCCAGCGCATCCTGGGCGTTGAGCACGTTGAAATAGGCCTCGGCCACGCGCAGCACGAGGTCCTGGCGGGCAAGCCCGAACTGGGTCTCGGCGAGTGCGGTCTGCAGCTCGCCCTGCTTGAACTGCACCCAGTTCTGCCAGCGGAACAGCGGCTGGGTGAGCTGCACCCCGTAGCCATTGCTGTTGTAGGACGGCGACGACGAGCCGGGCGGAACCCGCGTCCGGAAGTCCGCATCGGTGTAGGTCGTGTCCGCCGCCAGTCCGATCTGCGGCAGCAACCCGGCGCGGCCCTGCACGACCTTCTCCTGGCCCGCCTCGAACTGCGCCCGCGCCGCGGAGAACTTCGCGTCGTTGGCAAGCGCCTCCTGGTAGACCGCCATCAGGTCGGCGGCCAGCGCCCCGCCCGAAAACAGGCCCGCGATACAAACTGCCAGGATTCGCTTCATCGTGTTCTCCGCTGTTGAGGGACGCCGCCGGCTCAGTACTGCGCCATCCCCGGGTCGACCTGCGCCGCCCAGCCGGCGACGCCGCCCGCCAGGTTGATGACGTTGGAGAAACCCTGGCGTTCGAGGAACATGCACACTTGCGCGCTGCGCCCGCCGTGATGGCAGATCACCACGGTCTCGCGGTCACGGTCGAGTTCGGCGAAGCGCGCCGGCACGCTGCCCATCGGCATCGCCACCGAACCTTCGATGCGGCAGATCTCCAGCTCCCAGGGTTCGCGCACGTCGAGCAGCAGCGGCGCTGGCTGCTGCGCGTCTTCGAGGCGGCGGGCGAGCTGAGTCGGACTGATCTGATGCATGGCCGTCTCAGAAGCTGAAGCTGTCGCGCTGCGGCGCGTTCTTGAGCATCGGCACCACGGTCTCGAAGATGTCCTCGGTGCGGAAGCGGCCTTCGCTCTCGCAGGTGATCAGCCGCGCCTTCATGACCGGCGCCTCGCCGACGAAGGCGAACAGGCGGCCACCGACCTTGAGCTGCTCGAGCAGCGCCTGCGGCACGAAGGGCAGCGCACCCGACACGACGATGACGTCGTAGGGCGCACGCTCGGCCCAGCCACCGACGCCGTCGCCCTGCACCACGACCACGTTCTCGACGCCGTTGCGGGCGAGGTTGGCGCTCGCCAGCTTCACCAGCTCGGGCTCGATCTCGAGCGTGCGCACCCACTCGGTGCGCGCAGCCAGCAGCGCGGCGAAGTAGCCGGACCCGGTGCCGATCTCGAGCACCGAATCGGACTTCGCCAGGCGCAGCGCCTGCAGCACCTTGCCCTCGATCACCGGCTTGAGCATGACCTGACCGCAGCCGATCGGGATCTCCACCTCGGTAAAGGCCAGATCGCGATATGCGGCGGGCACGAATTCCTCGCGCTTGACCGTCATCAGGAGGTCGAGCACGTCCTGATCCAGCACCTCCCAGGGGCGGATCTGCTGCTCGACCATGTTGAAGCGCGCTTTCTCGAAATTCATCAGGGACTCCCGGCGAAATATTAGCACACGCTAATGGATAGCGTTATCCAAAAAGGCAAAACCGCGTCATTCTAGCGCAGTTGCTGCACCGCGATCCGCGCGCGGTGGGCTGGATTTCCGCCCTTGCAAGGCCTCGCCCGCCGCGCGGCTTCAGCCCCCGCCCGGGGCCGACGGTTTGCGCGCGCGGCCGCCGCGACCACCCGATGTCCGGGCCTCGCCTTTTCGCACCGCGGTCCGCTGGGCCGCCCCGCGCGTGGCGTCGGCCTGCTGGAGCCAAAGGAGCGCATCGACCTGGGCGATGAAGCCCTCGAGGTACTGCGGCGCAATGTCGCCCATGCGGATCAGCGCCTGCAGGGCGAGGTGGTGCGAGTTGAGCGGGCCCGCGTTGTCCGGCGCCGCGGCGCGCGCGCGCGCCAGCTGCTGCTCGAGGCTCAGCCGCGACCAGGTGCTGCGGAACTGGCGCACCGACTTGAGCTCGGCCGCGGCTTGCGCCTCCGTCCCCGCGAGGCCGCCGTCCGGGTCGGCGACGCCGGCCTGGCGCGCCACATGTTCGAGCAGCTCGGCAAGCGGCCGGCGCCGCGCCGGCAACGGGTTCGTGCCCCCCGCATGCTCGACGTCCACGCGCAGACCCGCCAGGCGGCGCTCGATCCTGCGCACCAGGGCCACGCGCGCAGGCCCGGCGAAGACATCCAGCCGCCGCATCATGGCCTCGATCACCCGCCAGCCCACGGGGTCGAAGCGCGCCGCACCGCGCACGCGCATGTCCTCGACGCGCGCCTCCAGGTGCGCGCGCAGTGCCTCGGCGGCCCTCCCGCCGGGCGGGGACGCGGTGGGCGCCTGGACCTCAGCCATCCTGCCTCGCGACCGTCTGCGCCGACCTCGGCACCGGCGCCATCTCCACCCGCCGGTTGCGCGCGCGACCTTCTGCGTCGTCGTTGGAGGCCACCGGCTGCTCGGACCCGAAGGCCGCGGCGAACACTGCCGTCGACGGCACGCCCTCCTCGATCAGCGCCCGTGTCACGGTCAGCGCGCGTTGCGCCGAGAGATCCCAGTTGTCGGCGAAGCGCCGGTTGGTGTCGAGCACGGGACGGTCGTCGGTGAAGCCGCTCACCATCAGCAGCTCGTCGCGGGTGGCGAGATAGGCGGCCAGAGGCGGCGCCAGGCTCTGCAGCACCTGCCTGCCCTCGGGCTGGAGTTCGGCCGAATTGAGCGCGAACAGCACGCTGCCGCTGATGCCGATCCGCCCATCGTTGAGCGTCACCCGCCCGCTCGCCAGCGGTACGGCGAGCGCCCTCTCCAGCGCCTCGCGGCGCTGTTCCTCGATGCGGCGCTTGTGCACCTCGGCCTCGAGCGTGGTCGCCAGCTCGAGCTGCACGCCGAGCACCCCGACGAGGATGAGCACGAAGGCGCCGAGCAGACCCGACATCAGGTCGCCGAACACCCCCCAGGCCGGCGCCGCCTGCTCGATCGCGCCATCGCTGCCATGAAGCTCGTCCATCGTCAGGCCTCGGTGGCGCCGGCGGCCGCGCGCCCGGGCCTGTGCTGCAGGTCGTCGACGATCCGCTGCTGCGACATCAGGCTGAGGTCGATGAGCTCGCGCGCCTGGGCCACGTAGTAGGCGAGCTGCTCGTCGCTGCGCGTCATCGCCTTCTCCAGCGCACCCTCGATGCGCTCCAGGCTCGCCGTCAGCCTGGCGTTCGCGTCGCTGAACAGCTGCACGGCAAGGCCGAAGCCTTCGGCCAGGCTGGCGACCTCGACCGCCCCGCCGGCAAGCTCCCCGGCCGTGTCGGCGAGGCGCGTGGCCTCGGTCTCCATGCGCTGCTCGAAGCCCGCCGCAGCGTGCTGCAATACCGCAGCCGAGGACGCCACCAGGGCGTCGATCGCCTGGCGTTGCTCGGACGAGGCGTGGTTGATCGCATCGAGCAGCTCGCGCAGGGTCTCCATGATCCGCGTGCGCTCGTCGAGCGCAGCGTTGTCGCGGGCGATGCTGGCGGAGCGCTCCGCGCGCAGCTCGCCGATGACCTCGGCCGCCACGCGTGGCGCCTCGGCAGCGGTCTGCATCAGCGCGCCGGCCTGCTCGATGCTGCGGCTGGCCTGCGCCTGCATGCTGGCGGCGAGCTCCGCCTGCAGCGCGCTCACCGTGGCGCAGACCTGATCGACGAGGGCGGCGGAGCGTTGGTCGAAGGTGTCGGCGAAGCCCTGCAGGCTGTCCTGCAAGGCGCCGGCAACCGCCTGGCCGCTGCGTTCCTGGCTGGCGAGCGCCTGCGTCCAGCGCTCGGCGAGGCTGCCGGCGGTGGCATCGAGGCGCTGGATCAACGCATCGAGCTGGACCTGCACCGAATCGGCGACCCGGCCGTGCATCGCGGCGGTCTGCGCGGCGAGCGCGCCCGCGGTGTCGGCAAGCGACGCGCGCAGCTCGCCATGGGCGCGCTCGACGGAGGCCAGGAGGGCGGTGGCACGCTGCTCGAAGCCGCCGTTCCAGGCCGCGAAGGACGCATCCAGCCTGTCGGACAGCGCCGTGCTGCGCTGCGCGTGGTCGGCGAGCGCGGCCGCCCAGTGCGCGGACACGTTCGCCACCGCTGCGTCCAGGCGCTGCGAGGCGCCATCGAGCTGCGCCTGCACGCCATCGGCCACGCACTGCTGCAGCGCGCTCGTCTCGCGCGCGATGCCGGCCATGGCATCGGCCACCAGGGGCTCGATGCTCCGGCCGGCGAGGCGCGCGCTCTCGACCAGGCTCGCCTTCAGGGAGGCATCGACCGCGGCGGCGAGCGCCGTGTAGCTGCCGCGCGCCTCGTCGTGGAAGCGCTGCTGCTCGTTCGCCATGCGCTCGTGCGATGCAAGCTGCTGGCGCTCCATCTGCACCATCATCGCCTGCAGGGTTTCGACCAGCACCGGCAGCGTGCGCGCCTGTTCCTGCACCGCCTGGAAGGCATCGAGGCGCTGCTGCGCGAGCGAGAAGCCGCGCAGCTCGCGCGCGATGCGGCTGTCGAGCACCTGCGAGGCCTGCACGCGCGCACGGCGCACCAGTGCCGAGATCAGCCCGAGCATCGCCGAGGCCGCCACGCCCGCCACCGAGGTACCGAACGCGACGCCCAGACCCTTCACCGGCGCAGCCAGCGCGGAGCGGATGGTCCGCAGGTCGGTGGTGGTCTCGAGCGCGATGACCGCGCCGTCGAGCGTCATCACCATGCCGAGGAAGGTACCGAGCATGCCCAGCAGCACGAGAAGGCCGACCAGGTAGGGGGTCAGCGCGGGGCCGGGCAGGCCGACGCGCTCGCCCTCGAGACGCAGGCGCACCGCGTTCTGCAGCGACGGCGGCAGGCTGCGCAGCCAGGCGCCGGCGTCCGCCATGTCGGGCGGGATGGTATCGAGCGCACGCTGCAGCGCCGCCGTGGCGCGATCGAAGCGCAGCAGCTCGAGCGCTCCGCTCAGATACACCACGCCGATCAGCACGGTCATGCCCAGGGCCAGCGGGCTGAGTCCGACATAGCCGCCCCCCACCCATCCCACCACGGCCGCGCCCAGCACGAAGGCGGCCACGCTCAAGCTTCTGTTCATTGCAGTTCCGTCGATTTCGTTTCCAGGGCGGCGAGCATCCCGACCACCGGCATCAAGCGCAGCTCCAGCTCGGCCAGCAGCACGCGCCGCATCTCGGCGCAGAAGCGCGCAAGCCAGCCCCCCGCCTCCATCCAGCGCGCGGGATCGTCCTCCTGCGCCGCGTCACGCGTGCGCCGATGGGCCTCCAGGAGGTGGTCGAAGCGCCTGCCGAGCAGCGCCGGCACCGTCGCCAGCAGGCTCGCCTCGCGCGCCGCGAGTGCCTGCTCCATCACCGCATCGAGCCCGGCGAGCTGGCGCAGCGCGCTCGATTCCCGGCCCAGCGCGGTGCGCACCGCAGCCCGCAGCGGGGCGATGCCGGCGCCCATCGCGCGCTGATGGGCCTGGTAGTAGCGCTGGAACGGCGCAAAATCCGCCGCGGTCTCGGGCGTGTCGTGAGGCAGCGGCGTGGGCAGGGCCAGCGCGGAAGCGCCAGGCTGCGCGGGATCGGCGGTGATCGCGGCGGCGAGCGCCGCCCGCACGCGCGCAAGCTCCGCGCGCAGAAAGGGCACCGGCATCGCGCGCGAGGCGGGTTCGGGCGGGATTGCATGCAGCGCCGAATACAGGGCCAGCGCATCCTTCAGGTCCACCCACTCGCCCAGCCGCGCGGCGAGATCCTGCTTCGGGTCCGCGACCTCGGCCACGGCGAGTTCGGCGAGCAGCCGCACCAGCCCGGCACTGTTGAAACGCGTTCGCGGCACAGCCTGCGTCATCCCCGATTCCGCCGCCCCGTGGGCAAAAAAGGGCGAAGGCTACACCAAAGCGGCGAATCGCGTCCGCTCGCCCGGGCGATCATCGGGCGCCAGGTTTCACCCGGTACCAGGCGGCGTACAGCGCGGGCAGGAAGAGCATGGTGAGCACGGTGGCCACCGTCAGCCCGCCCATGATCGCCACCGCCATCGGTCCGAAGAAGGTGCTGCGCGACAGCGGCACCATGGCCAGGATCGCCGCGGCCGCGGTGAGCATGATCGGGCGGAAGCGGCGCACCGCGGACTCGACGATCGCCTCCCACTGCGTGCGCCCGGCCTCGACGTCCTGGCGGATCTGGTCCACCAGGATCACCGCGTTGCGCATGATCATCCCCGACAGCGCGATCGTGCCGAGCATGGCGACGAAGCCGAAGGGCTTGCCGAAGGCGAGCAGGAAGGCGGTGACGCCGATCATGCCGAGCGGCGCGGTGAGCACCACCATCACCGTGCGCGAGAAGCTCTTCAGCTGCAGCATCAGCACGGTGAGCACGGTGAGGATGAACACCGGCATGCCGGCCCCCACGGAGGTGCTGCCCTTGGCGCTCTCCTCCACCGCGCCGCCGACATCGAGACGATAGCCGAGCGGCAGCCCGGCACCGATGCGCGCCATCTCGCCGGCGAGCTGCCCGACCACCACCGCCGGCTGCGTGCCGTCGTAGAGCGTGGCGCGCACGGTCACCGTCGGGATGCGGTTGCGCCGCCAGATCACGCCCGGCTCGAAATCGTGCTCCAGGCGCGCCACCTGCCCCAGCGGCACGCTGCGCCCGCCCGCCACCGGCAGGGCCAGATCGGCGAGCAGCGACAGGTGCGCACGCTCCGACCCGGCGCCGCGCAACACCACGCCGATGGTCTCGGTGCCCTCGCGGAACTGGGTCACCGTCATGCCCTGCAAGGAAGTCGCGAGCAGGTTGGAGATGTCCTGGGACGACACGCCGAGCAGGCGCGCCTTGTCCTGGTCGATCGCCAGACGCACGACCTTCGACGGCTCCTCCCAGTCCAGGTGGACGTTGGACAGGTGCGGATTGCCGCGCAAGGCCGCGGCGACCGCATGCGCGTGGCGGCGCAGCTCGTCGAAGTCCGGCCCGCTCACCCGGTACTGCACCGGGAAACCCACCGGTGGTCCGTTCTCGAGGCGGTTGACGATGCCATGCAGCGGCCACGGCTCGGCGCGAAAGAGCTCGATCAGCTTCGCGCGCAGCGCCTCGCGCTCGGCCAGCCCGGTGGTGAGGATCACGAGCTGCGCGAAGTTGGTCTGCGGCAGCTGCTGGTCGAGCGGCAGGTAGAAGCGCGGGCTGCCGCTGCCCACCCAGGCGACGTAGTTGTCGATGCCCTCCTGGTCGCGCAGGAAGGCCTCGACCCGCTTCACCGCCGCCTCCGTGGCCTGGTGCGACACGCCCTCGGCCAGGCGCAGGTCGACCAGCAGCTCGGGCCGCGTCGAATCGGGGAAGAACTGCTGCGGGACGAAGCGCACGAACACGAACAGCGAGCCGGCGAAGATCGCCACCGTGAGCACGATCACCGTCCACCGGAAGCGCACGCAGGCATCGACCAGCGCGCGCAGGCGGTTGTAGAAGGGCGTGTGATAGATGGCGAACTCGTCATGCTGCTCGCGGGCATGGATGTCGCGCTCCGCCATGCGCCGCCCGAGCGCCGGCCAGACGCGGCCGACCAGCCGCGCCAGCACCGACGGCTCGCCGGCACGCCTGCTGAAGTCGGGCAGCAGGTAGTAGCCGAGATAGGGTACGAAGATCACCGCCGCCACCCACGACACCAGCAGCGCGGTCACCGTGACCTGGAAGATCGAGCGCGTGAATTCGCCCACCGAGGACGCCGCCAGCGCCACCGGCAGGAAGCCCGCCGCGGTGACCAGGGTGCCGGACAGCATCGGCATCGCGGTCGATGTCCACGCGTAGCTCGCCGCGCGCACCCGGCCCCAGCCCTGCTCCATCTTGCTCGCCATCATCTCGACCGCGATGATCGCGTCGTCCACCAGCAGGCCGAGCGCGATGATCAGCGCGCCGAGCGAGATCTTGTGCAGGCCGATGTCGAACAGGTGCATGAACATGAAGGTGATCGCCAGCACCACCGGAATGATCACGAGCACCACGATGCCGGTGCGAAAACCCAGCGACAGCAGGCTCACCGCCATCACGATCAGCACCGCTTCGGCGAGCACCTTGACGAACTCGTCGACCGCCCGCGTGACCGCGCGTGGCTGGTCGGCCACCCGCTCCAGGCGGATGCCGGCGGGGAGCTGGGCGACGATCTTGTCCACCGCCTCGTCCAGATGGCGGCCGAGGGCGACGATGTCGCCGCCGGCGCGCATCGACACGCCGATGCCGAGCGCCTCCTGACCCATGTAGCGCAGGCGCTCGGCGGGCGGGTCGGCGTAGCCGCGGCGCACCTCGGCCACGTCGCCGAGGCGGAAGCTGCGCCCGCCGGCGCGGATCACGGTGGCGCGGATGGCGTCGAGATCCGCGAACTGCCCGCTCGGGCGCAGCCAGATGCGGTCCTCCGCGGTCTCGAAGAAGCCGGCGCCGGTCTCCGCGTTCTGCCCGGCGAGCGCACCGACGATGTCGTCCAGGCGCAGACCGAAGGTCGCGAGCTTGGTGTTGGAGAGTTCGATGTAGACCCGCTGCGGCTGTTCGGCGAAGAACCCGACCTTGGCGACGTCCTTCACCCGCAGCAGCTCGCTGCGGACCGCCTCGGCGTGGCGCTTGAGCTCGGCGTGGCTCACGCCCTCCCCAAGCAGCGCGAACAGGTTGCCGTAGGTGTCCCCGAACTCGTCGTTGAAGTAGGGGCCGCGCACGCCCGTGGGGAAGGTGTGGGCGATGTCGCCGATCTTCTTGCGCACCTGGTACCAGATGGCGGGGATGTCGCGCGACGGCGTGTTGTCCTTGACGAGGAAGAACACCATCGCCTCGCCGGGCTTGGAGTAGCTGCGGATCACGTCGGCCTGGGCGATCTCCTGCAGCTTCTTCTCGATCCTGTCGGTGACCTGCTGCTCGACCTCGCGCGCGCTGGCGCCCGGCCATTCGGCACGCACCACCATGACCTTGAAGGTGAACGGCGGATCCTCGGACTGGCCGAGGCGGGTGTAGGCGAAGATGCCGATGAGCGTGCTGACGACGAGGAAATACAGCACCAGCGAGCGGTGGCGCAGGCCCCACTCGGACAGGTTGAAGCGGCTTCGCCCGATCGGCGCCTCGTCCGGGTGCGTCATCGCGCGACGTCCAGCATCACCGGCGCGCCCTCCTCGACCGCACGCACGGTCTCGCCCGCGACCAGCGTATGCACGCCCGCGAGCACCAGGCGCGTACCGGGGGGAAGATCGGGCCGCAGCAAGGCGCCGTCCTCCCGCCATGCCAGCACGCCGACCGCGAGCGGGCGCACGGTGTCATCCGCCGTGACCACCCACACCGTGCCGCCCCCCGGCTTGTCGGCGGCGCGGGTCACGGCGGCCAGCGGCACCCGCACGCCATGCTCGGCCGTCGCGGGCGCGGCGAGCGCCACGCTGGCGGTGGCCCCGAGCGCCAGACCGGCGTCGGCCTCGGGCACTGCGACGCGCAGCGCGTAGGTGCGCGTGACCGGATCGGCGGCGGGCGCGACCTCGCGAACGCGACCGGCGTATTCGCGCTCGGGCGCCGCCCAGGTGCGAACGCGCGCCGCCATGCCGGGCTGGAGGTCCGCGGCGCGGCCCTCGGGCACATGGATCAGGACCTCGCGCTCGTCGGGTCGGGCGAGCCGGAACACCGGCTGGCCGGCGGCGAGGACCTGTCCGGGCTCGGCGAGCACGGCGGTCACCACGCCGGCGGCCGGCGCCTCGAGGCGGGTGTAGCCGGCTTGATTGGCGGCAGTCTCAGCCTGCGCGCGCGCCTGGCGCAGTCGTGCCTGTGCCGCCTGCAGCGCCGTGCGCCGGGCATCCAGGAGCGAGGAGGACACGAACTTGCGCGCGGCCAGCTCCTCGGCGCGGTCGTATTCGGTGCGCGCCAGCGCCAGGTCGGCCTCGGCCGCGGCGAGTGCCGCCTGTGCAGCGTCCGCCGCGAGGCGCGCATCGGCGGCGTCGAGGAGCGCCAGCACGGCACCCGGGACGACCTCGGCGCCGACGTCCACCTTGCGGGCGACAAGCTTGCCGCCGATGCGAAAGCCGAGGTCGGACTCGATGCGGGAGCGGACCTCGCCGCTGTAGACCCGCTCGGCGGGCGCCACCGCCTCTGCCACGGTGCGCACCAGCACGGCACGCGGCGGCGGCACCTCGGGCGCGGGGGCGGAACAGGACACGAGCACGCTGGCACTTGCCAGCATGACAAGGACGTTACGGATGGGCATCGGGTAGCTCGCAAGGGGCGGTCGCATCGACTGCAACCAGTGTCGCGCTGGAAGGGCGCTAGTGTAGCGCCTCGCCGCCCCGCCCGAACGCGCCCGACCGATGCGCCCCCGGTCAGCGCGACTCGAGCAGCAGCCGGCCGTTGCTCGGCTGGATGGGCCGCCCGTTGCGCGGATAGAGGCGCGCGAACACCGCCAGCTGGTCATCGGCGATGGGCAGCGGCTGCTTCATGACCACCCACAACACGTCCTCGGTGCACGGGGGCGTGGGCAGCGAACCGGTATAGAGGAAATGCCCGGGATCGGCCGGCACCAGCCTGGCGAGGTCGATCACGGCGTCGGGCGTGTACGCCCGGCCGCGGTCGAGCGGAAGGTTGTTCCACAAGGTCTGCAGCACCGGGTGCGCCTCACCGCCCGCGGCCAGCAGCACCGACAGGATCACCCGCTTGCCCTCGGCATTGCTGTGCTCGAGGTAGAGCGCCATGTCGTGCGCCATGCCGCCCACGCGGTCCTGCGAGGGGCGGTGCAGGGTGAAGCGTTCGAGCGCATAGCGCTCGCCGCGGACGACGATGCCCATGCTCTCGCCCACGTCGACCTGCAAGGTGTTGCCGGTATCGCGGATGCGGAAACCGCTGCGCCCGTAATGGAAGCGGACGGGCTCGAGATCCACCGCGATGCCGTCGCGCAGATCGATCGGCGACTGCCGCGTCCCTTCGCCGCACAGGCGCCACTCGGGACGCAGCCTGCCCCAGTTCTGCGGACCGGTTTCGCCGTCGTAGCTCCAGCCGGCGGCGCTCGGCGGCATCGTGGCCGCGGGCATCTGCGCTGCCACCGGTGCGGCCGCCGGGGCGGGGGCCGGCCTGGGCGTCGAGCTTGGAGTCGGGGCTGGGGTCGGGGCTGGGGTCGGGGTCGGCCTCGGCGGTTTACGTTCGGCGTCCGGCGCCCTGCGCACCGGCGTCGTGCGCGGACGTGGCTCCTCGGCCGGCGCGGCCTGGGCGAGCCGTTGCGCGGGCTTGGGGGCGGCGCTCGGCGCGGGCGCGGGACGCTCCGCCGCCCGCGGCGGCGTGCGCACCGGAGCGGCGGGCTTGCCCGCCGGCGCGGCGGCAGGCACCGGTTTGGGCGCTTCGGCGGCCGGCGCGGGCGGCGGCGGACTCGGGGGCGCATCGGCCTTGGCCGCGAGTCCGGGCAGGGGCGGCAGGATCGACTTGCGCGGCGGCGTCGGCTCGCCCGCCGGCGCGCCACCGGGCAGGAATTTGGCCGGGATCTCCACATGGGTCTCGAACGGCGGCGCGGTCGAGGGCGCAGCAGCAGAGGTCTCGCCGGCGCGCACGAGCGCGGGCGGTGTTGCCGGATCGGGACGCGCCGCAGCCAGGGGCGGCGCTGCGCTCACCGTACCCGCCTGCGCGCGCGGTGACGCCGGCGGCTCGGCGCGCGCGACCTTCGCCGGCGGCATCGGCGTGGCGGCAGGGGTCGGCGCTGCGATCGCGGAGGGGCTTGCGGGCGCGGGGGGCTGGGCGGGTGCGCCAGCGGCGCCCGCCGGCGCAGAGGCCAGGCGCGCCGCCTCGCTCGCGAGTTTTTGCAGATCGGCGGCCGAGGGCGGATCGCAGACCTCCCGCCACATGCGCTCGTCGACCGAGTTCCGTGCCACCGTGAGCGGGCTCTGGTCGGGCACCGGCTCCTCGCGGACGATATTGTCCTCGGCATCCACATAGACGCGCTTGATGGTGACGAAGCTGCGGTTGCGGCAGTCGTAGCGATTGAGGGCCTTGATCATCGCGTAGCCCGAGGCCTTGGCCTCATCCGAGGTCAGCACCACGCGCCCCCAGGAGATCTTGGTGCCGGCGTCCGAGGACAGGATGCTGCTGCGGTCTATCTCGACGCGCCGGTTGCGATCGCTCAGGACCAGTTGCCAGTCGGCGGCGAACGCAACGGCGCCGGTCTGGGCGAGCAGCAGGGCGACAAGGAGCGGGCGAAGGAGCGGCATGAGCGTTGGCCAATCGAAGGTTCCACCATGCTAATCGACCTCGGCGCGCAGATCTTGAGCACCTTGCCACGACCGGGGGCATCCAGTATCTTCCCTGACTCTCGTTGGGGGTGCCCGCCGCGCACGGGCTGAGAAACACCCTTGGAACCTGATCCGGCTCGCACCGGCGTAGGGAAACGTAAGTCATGAGTCTGTCCGCATCACCCGCTGCTGCCGCAGGCAGCGCGTCGGCCGCTTCTTCGACGCATTCGTCCCGCATCCCGAACGTCGTCTCCATCGCTGGCGTCGACCCGTCCGGCGGTGCCGGCGTGTTCGCCGACCTCAAGGCCTTCTCCGCGCTCGGCGCCTACGGCTGCGGCGTGGTCGCCGCGCTCACCGCGCAGAACACCCGGGCGGTCACCGGCGTGCATGTACCGCCGACGGACTTCCTGCGCCTGCAGATCGACACCCTGTTCGCCGACGTCGCCATCCACGCCACCAAGATCGGCATGCTCGGCAGCGCCGAGGTCACCACCACCGTCGCCGACCGCCTCGCGCACTGGAAGGCGGCCAACGTGGTGCTCGACCCGGTCATGGTCGCCAAGAGCGGCGACAGCCTGCTGGCAAGGAGTGCGATCGCCGCGCTGCGTGAAGCGCTGTTCCCCCAGGCCTTCCTGATCACCCCCAACCTGCCCGAGGCGGGCGTGCTGCTCGAGCAGCGCGCGCCCGACACGGTCAAGGAGATGTACCGCGCCACCGAGCGCCTGCGCGAGCTGCTGCCGCTGTCCTCCGAGCGCTGGGTGCTGCTCAAGGGCGGCCACCTGCCCGGCAACGAGCTGGTCGATCTGCTGTTCGACGGCGACCGCATGGTCGAACTGCCCGCGCAGCGCATCGAGACCAAGAACACCCACGGCACCGGCTGCACGCTCAGCTCGGCGATCGCCGCGCTGCTGCCGCAGGCCGAAGGCCAGTTTCGCCCGGTCGAGGCCGCGGTGCGCCACGCCCGCCAGTGGCTGCTGGGCGCGATCGCCCATGCGGGCGAGCTCGCGGTCGGCAGCGGGCACGGACCGGTGCATCACTTCCACGCGCTGTGGAAGCGGTGAGTACCAACACCGTCCGCGCTCGCCCCGTGGGAGCGGGCTTGCCCGCGAACATGCGCCGACCGACCGCCGTATTCGCGGGCAAGCCCGCTCCCACGGACGCGTCACCGTTCGTGGACGGGACCGCCCCTACAAGCGTCTGATCACACCGACAGCCCTCGCGCACGAACCGGACTTCAGACCAAAACCCCACACCCTTCCCCAGGAGACAGCATGAACGCCAACGAAAAATTCATCGCCGCCACGGCCCATGTGGACGCGGCCGCGATCGCCCCGCTGCCAAACTCGCGCAAGATCTACGTCGAGGGCTCGCGCCCGGACATCCGCGTGCCGATGCGCGAGATCACCCAGTCCGACACCCCGGCCTCCTTCGGCGCCGAGCCCAACCCGCCGATCTTCGTCTACGACTGCTCGGGCCCCTACTCCGACCCGGCGGCGAAGATCGACATCCGCTCGGGCCTCCCCGCGCTGCGTCAGCAGTGGATCGAGGCGCGCGGCGACACCGAGGTGCTGCCCGGCCTGTCCTCCGAGTACGGCCGCGCCCGCGCCGCCGACACGGCGCTCGACGAGCTGCGCTTCCCCGGCCTGCACCGCGCCCCGCGCCGCGCCAAGGCGGGCGCCAATGTCACGCAGATGCACTACGCCCGGCGCGGCATCATCACCCCCGAGATGGAATACATCGCCATCCGCGAGAACCTGAACCGCGAGCGCTACATCGAATCGCTGCGTGCCACCGGCCCCAAGGGCCAGAAGATGGCCGACATGATGCTGCGCCAGCACCCGGGCCAGAGCTTCGGCGCCAGCCTGCCGGCGACGATCACGCCCGAGTTCGTGCGTGACGAGATCGCCCGTGGCCGCGCCATCATCCCCAACAACATCAACCACCCCGAGAGCGAGCCGATGATCATCGGCCGCAACTTCCTCACCAAGATCAACGCCAACATCGGCAACTCGGCCGTCACCTCCAGCATCGCCGAGGAAGTCGACAAGATGACCTGGGCGATCCGCTGGGGCGGCGACACGGTGATGGATCTGTCCACCGGCAAGAACATCCACGAGACCCGCGAGTGGATCATCCGCAACTCGCCGGTGCCGATCGGCACGGTGCCGATCTACCAGGCTCTGGAAAAGGTCAATGGCAAGGCCGAGGACCTCACCTGGGAGATCTTCCGCGACACCCTGATCGAGCAGGCCGAGCAGGGCGTGGACTACTTCACCATCCACGCCGGCGTGCTGCTGCGCTACGTGCCGCTGACCGCCAACCGCATGACCGGCATCGTCTCGCGCGGCGGCTCGATCATGGCCAAGTGGTGCCTGGCGCACCACAAGGAGAGCTTCCTCTACACCCATTTCGAGGACATCTGCGAAATCATGAAGGCCTACGACGTGGCCTTCAGCCTCGGTGACGGCCTGCGCCCGGGCTCGATCTACGACGCCAACGACGAGGCGCAGCTGGGTGAATTGAAAACCCTGGGCGAGCTCACCGACATCGCCTGGCGCCACGACGTGCAGGTCATGATCGAGGGCCCCGGCCACGTGCCGCTGCACCTGATCAAGGAGAACATGGACCTGCAGCTCGAGTGGTGCAAGGAAGCGCCCTTCTACACCCTGGGCCCGCTCACCACCGACATCGCCCCGGGCTACGACCACATCACCAGCGGCATCGGCGCGGCCACCATCGGCTGGTACGGCACCGCGATGCTGTGCTACGTGACGCCCAAGGAGCACCTGGGCCTGCCCAACAAGCAGGACGTCAAGGAAGGCATCATCACCTACAAGCTCGCCGCGCACGCCGCCGACCTCGCCAAGGGCCACCCGGGCGCGCAGATCCGCGACAACGCGCTCTCCAAGGCGCGCTTCGAGTTCCGCTGGGAAGACCAGTTCAACCTCGGCCTCGACCCGGACAAGGCGAAGGAATTCCACGACGAAACCCTGCCCAAGGACTCGGCCAAGGTGGCGCACTTCTGCTCGATGTGCGGCCCGCACTTCTGCTCGATGAAGATCACCCAGGACGTGCGCGACTTCGCCGCGAGCCAGGGCCTGGACGAAGCCGAGGCGCTCAAGAAGGGCATGGAGGTGAAGGCGGTCGAGTTCGTCAAGAGCGGCGCCGAGGTGTATCGCAACGTGTGATGGCCTGCGCCAGCGCTTGAGCATCGACGGGCCGCACATGCGGCCCGTCTGCTTTTGCCGAGCATCAGGCGCCAGCGCGCGCATCCGGCGTGTAAACTGACGGGTTTTCCGCTCGCGCCCGCCTCGGGCCTGTCTCTTGCCCATGACCCCGCTCGACCGTTTCACCCAGGATGACCTGATCGCCCAGCTCGGCATGGAGACCGTGGCCAAGGGGCTGGGCTATCTGAGCCGGGTGAGCGCACTGGCGGCCGATGGCAGCGAGGTGTCGGCTCTGGTCAAGGGCCGCCAGCGCACGCCCTACGACGTGTTCGCGAACGTCATCGAGGAGGAGGATCGCCGAGCGCTGGTCAGCTCGTGCACCTGCCCGATGGGCTACGACTGCAAGCACGTGGCTGCGATGATGCTGGTCTGGCTGCACCAGCGCGGCCGCCCCGACCGCCCGCGCGAGCAGGTACGGGCCTGGGTCGAGGGCTTCAGGCTGTTCGCCCGCACGCTCGGCAGCGGAGCGACCGACAAGTCCAGGGCAAGCAAGACGCTGCACGCGCTGCACTACGTCATCGAGCCCGACGCCTACAGCAGCGACCACCGCGTCGTCTGCTACAAGGTGCGCCTCGACCAGCACGGACAGATCCGCCAGCACGAGCGCTGGAGCAACATCGAGCGCGCGCTGCAGGCCCCGCCCGCCTTCGTCGAGGACGATGACCACGAGATCCTGCGCCTGCTGTGGGCGCACCGCCCGCGCGGCCGCCCGCTGCTCAACGAAGGCGTGATGCTCGAAGGCAAGCACAGCGCCGAGCTGATGGCGGCCCTGCTCGCCAGCGGCCGCACGCACTACGAGGGCCTCGCCCACCCGGTGCTCGGGGCCGGTGAACCGCGCGCGGGCACGCCGGACTGGGTGCTCACCGCCGACGGCCTGCGCGCGCCGGTGCTCAAGCTCGAGCCCGCCGCCGATCACGTCCTGCCGCTGCTGCCGCCCTGGTACGTGGACAGCGCCACGGCGACCGCCGGCCCAGTCACGCTAGAGGTCCCGGCCGAACTGGTGCAGCGCATGCTGTGGCTGCCGCCGCTCACCCAGACCGAATCCGAACTGGTCGCCGAAACGCTTGCCGACGTCGCCCCCGCCCTGCCCGTGCCGACCCTGCGCGGCGAGCCGCCGATCGAGCTCGGCGGCGTGCCGGTGCCGGTGCTGCGCCTGGAGTCGCGGCCGGTGCTGCAGGTGCGCTATCGCAGCTACGCCGCCTACGGCACCTACGTCCTCGATCTCGCGCTGCTCGCCTTCCGCTACGGGCCGCTGACCGTGGACGCCAGCGACGGCCGTCTCTTCCACCCCCTGCCCGACGGTCGCAGCGCCCGCCTCACCCGCGACGAGGCCACCGAGCGCGCCGCCGCGCAAAGGCTCGCTGCCGCCGGCTTCACCCGCATTCCGCCCGGCGCGGTGCAGGCGAGCTTCGGCCCCCTGCCCACCGACGCGCTCGGCCTGGCGAGCGAGACGGACTGGTCGGCCTTCATGGCGAGCACGGTGCCGACGCTGCGTGCCGAAGGCTGGGAAATCGCCTTCCCCACCGACTTCCGCCACAACGCCATCGACATCGACGAGCTGATGCTCGACATCGAGGAGCACGAGGACGGCTGGCTGGGGCTATCGCCCGGCATCGAGGTGGACGGCAAGGCCCTGCCGCTGGCGCCGCTGCTCGCCGGCCTCTTTGCCCACGACCCGCGCTGGCTGTCGGGCCGGCTGGAGGACATCGACGACCACGAGGCGCTGATCCTCGAGGACGAGACCCTCGGCCGCCTGCGCATCAGCGCCGGACGCGTGAAGCCGCTGGTGCGCGCGCTGGTCGACCTATTCGACCGCCCCGACCACGACTGGCGGCTGTCCAAGCTGGACGCCACCCGGCTCGCCGATCTCGACCTGCCCGGCCGCGGCCACGAGCTCGTCGCCCGGCTCGCCAGCCGCCTGCGCGACGCCGCCGGCATCGCCGCGGTCGCGGCGCCGAAGGGCTTCCGCGCCGAGCTGCGTCCCTACCAGCTCGAGGGCCTGGCCTGGCTGCAGCACCTGGTGCGCCACGACCTCGCCGGCATCCTCGCCGACGACATGGGCCTCGGCAAGACCGCGCAGACGCTCGCCCACCTGCTCACCGAGAAGCACGCCGGCCGGCTGGACGTGCCAGCGCTGGTCATCCTGCCGACCTCGCTGGTGTTCAACTGGCAGACCGAGGCCGAGCGCTTCGCCCCCGACCTGAAGGTGTTGAACCTGCACGGCGCGGACCGTCATGCGCGCTTCGACGAGCTCGATGCGGGCGGCGCCGGCGGCGACAAGATCGACGTGGCGCTGACCACCTACCCCCTGCTCTGGCGCGATGCCGAACAGTTGCAGGCGCGCGAATGGAGCCTGCTGATCCTCGACGAGGCGCAAACGGTGAAGAACGCCGCCAGCAAGGGCGCGCAGGTGATCCGCCAGTTGAAGGCTCGCCACCGTCTTGGGCTCACCGGCACGCCGCTCGAGAACCACCTCGGCGAGCTGTGGGCGCAGTTCGACTTCCTGCTGCCGGGCTTCCTCGGCAGCCACAAGCAGTTCACCCAGACCTGGCGCACGCCGATCGAGAAGCACGGCGACAGCGACCGGCGCGACCTCCTTGCCGCCCGCCTGCGCCCCTTCATCCTGCGCCGGCGCAAGGAGGACGTCGCCACCGAGCTACCGCCCAAGACCATCATCGTGCGCAGCGTCGGCCTCGAGGGTGGCCAGCGCGACCTCTACGAGACGGTGCGCGCGGCGATGGACGAGAAGGTGCGCGCCGAGATCGCGGGCAAGGGCTTCGCGCGCAGCCAGATCGTGATCCTGGACGCACTCCTGAAGCTGCGCCAGGTGTGCTGCGACCCGCGCCTGCTGAAGTCGCCCGCGGCCGCGCGCGTCAAGGAGCGCGCCAAGCTCGACCTGCTGATGGACATGCTGCCCGAGCTCATCGACGAGGGCCGGCGCATCCTGGTGTTCTCGCAGTTCACCACCATGCTCGGCCTGATCGCCGCCGAACTCGACAAGGCGAAGATCGGCTGGGTGGCGCTGACCGGCGACACCCGCGACCGCCGCGTGCCGGTCGAGGACTTCCAGAAGGGCCGCGTGCCGGTGTTCCTGATCAGCCTGAAGGCCGGCGGCGTGGGCCTCAACCTGACCGCCGCCGACACCGTGATCCACTACGACCCATGGTGGAACCCGGCGGCCGAGAACCAGGCCACCGACCGCGCCCACCGCATCGGCCAGGACAAGCCGGTGTTCGTGTTCAAGCTGGTGTGCGCCGGCAGCATCGAGGAGAAGATCCTCGCCCTGCAGGAGAAGAAGGCGGCGCTCGCCGAGAGCGTGCTGTCGGAAGACGGGAACGCGCTCGCCAAGTTCGGCGAGTCGGACATCGCCGCGCTGCTCGCGCCACTGCCGGCGCCCGCGCGCTGAGCGGGCGCCGCCGCCCGTCCGGACAGCTGTCCGTGGGAGCGGGGCTTGCCCGCGAATGCAGCGCGCAGCTTCGCGGGCAAGCCCGCTCCCCAAGCCCGCTCCCACAAGCCCGCTCCGCATGAAACCATGGGCGTAAAAAAGCCCGGCCGGGCGAACCCGGACCGGGCTTGTCCTCGCCGTGAGACTCAGCGCTGCGCCGGCTCGGCGATGAAGATCTCCACCCGGCGGTTCATCGCGCGCCCCGCCGCGGTCGAGTTGTCCGCCACCGGCTGACGCGAGCCGCGACCGTCGATCGCGATGCGCTGCGCCGACACGCCGCGCTGCACCAGATAGTCGCGGGTGGCCGCGGCGCGGTTGATCGACAGCGGATCGTTCACCGCGTCCGAACCGGTGCTGTCGGTATGGCCGATGATGGTCACGGTGGTGACCGGGTGCTGGTTCAGCGTGGACGCCAGGCGATCGAGCACCGGACGCATGTTGGGCTTGATCGCGTAACGGCCGACGTCGAAGGAGACGTCCGCCGGAATGTCGACCTTGAGCTGGTTGTCCGCCGTCTGGCTGATGCCGATGCCGGTGCCGGCGGTCGCCTGCTCCATCTCTGCGCGCTGCTTCTGCATGTTCTGCGACCACAGGTAGCCGCCGCCCGCACCGAGCGCGGCACCGATCGCTGCGCCCGTTGCAGCGCTCTTGCCCTTGTTGCCACCGGCCGTGGCGGCGCCGATCAGGCCGCCCGCGACCGCGCCGATGGCTGCCCCCATGCCGGTGTCACGCTGCGTCTCGGACATGTTGGCGCAACCTGCCAGACCGCCCATGGCGAGGGACACTGCGGAAAGGGTGACGATGATCTTCTTCATGTTGTTTGCCTCCGTTGAGTTGCGGGATGGACGATTATGGCCGCGCTGCGCTTTCACTCTAGCCCATTCGTGTGCAACAGAAAATGACGGAATCGCCCACGCGGCGCGGTTTTCAGGCGCGCAGCGCATTGAAGAGCGCATAGCCCGCCCAGGTCATCAACACCGATCCGAGCACGTGCGCGGTGACGTGCAAGCCGAGACAGCCAAGCGCACCGCGTTGCAGAAGGTGAAAAGCTTCGGCGGAAAAGGTCGAGAAGGTGGTGAGCCCGCCCAGCAGGCCGGTGGTGATCAGCAGCTTCACCGCCGCCGGCAGCGCCGGCCAGGCCTGTACCGCCCCGAGCGCGAGCCCCATCAGCAGCCCCCCGAGCAGGTTGGCGACCAGCGTGCCGAGCGGAACCAGCGCGAATGCCGGGTTCAGCCACACCCCCAGCCCCCAGCGCAACCAGGCGCCGCAGGCCGCCCCCGCGCCCACCGCCGCAAATGCCGCGAAACTCATCCCCACGCCTCCATGCCCCGTCCTCGGCGCCGTGCGCGGACCGCCCGCGCGCGATGGCGCCATTCTAACCAGTGCGTCCGCCACCGCCCGCAGCCGGTGTGCCACGCGCCGAAGGCCGGCGGTCGATGGGCTACAATCCGGGCATTGCGCATACCGGCCCGAGGCCGCTTCTTTCCAAGCCCGAATTCCAGATGAAACCCGAAAAATCCCCCGCCGCCGAAGCCCCCGTCGTCTCCAACTTCATCCGCAACATCATCGACGAGGACCAGCGCAGCGGCAAATGGGGTGGCCGCGTCGAGACGCGCTTCCCGCCCGAGCCCAACGGCTACCTGCACTACGGCCACGCCAAGTCGATCTGCCTGAACTTCGGCCTCGCCGAAGCCTATGGCGGCGTCTGCCACATGCGCTTCGACGACACCAACCCCGAGAAGGAAGAGCAGGAGTACGTCGACGCCATCATCGAGGCGGTGCAGTGGCTCGGCTTCGAGTGGGGCGAGCACCTGTACTTCGCCTCGGACTATTTCGACCGCATGTACGCCTGCGCGGAGAGCCTGATCAAGGCCGGCAAGGCCTACGTCGACTCGCAGTCGGCCGAGGAGATGCGCGCCAGCCGCGGCACGCTGACCGAGCCGGGCAAGGACAGCCCCTATCGCAACCGCAGCGTCGCCGAGAACCTCGAGCTCTTCGCGCGCATGCGCGCCGGCGAGTTCGCCGAGGGCACGCATGTGCTGCGCGCCAGGATCGACATGGCGAGCCCCAACATCAACCTGCGCGACCCGGCGATCTACCGCATCCGCCACGCCACCCACCATCGCACCGGCGACGCCTGGCACATCTACCCGATGTACACCTTCGCCCACCCGATCGAGGACGCGATCGAGAACATCACACACTCGGTGTGCACGCTCGAGTTCGAGGACCAGCGCCCGTTCTACGACTGGCTGCTGGATGCGCTCGCCACCGAAGGCCACTTCCCGCGCCCGCTGCCGCAGCAGATCGAGTTCGCCCGCCTCAACCTGACCTACGTCGTGCTCTCCAAGCGCAAGCTGATCCAGCTCGTCAATGAAGGCCACGTCGCCGGCTGGGACGACCCGCGCCTGCCGACGCTGATCGGCGCCCGCCGCCGCGGCTTCACCGCCGCCGGCTTCCGCCGCTTCGCCGAGCGCATCGGCGTGTCCAAGGCCGACTCGTGGATCGACATGAGCGTGCTCGAGGAATGCATGCGCGACGACCTCAACGAGGCCGCCGAGCGCCGCGTCGCGGTGCTCGACCCCCTGAAGCTGGTCATCACCAACTACGCCGAAGGCGCCTCCGAGCTGTGCCAGGCGCCGAACCATCCGCTCAAGCCCGAGCTGGGCAAGCGCGACATGCCGTTCTCGCGCGAGCTGTGGATCGAGCGCGAGGACTTCATGGAGGAGCCGGTCAAGGGCTTCCACCGCCTCTACCCGGGCAACATGGTGCGCCTGCGCTACGGCTTCGTGGTCAAGTGCACCGGCTGCGAGAAGGACACCGCCGGCAACATCACCGCGGTACTCGCCGAGTACATGCCCGACTCCAAGTCCGGCACCCCCGGCGCGGACAACTACAAGGTCAAGGGCAACCTGCACTGGGTGTCGGTGGCGCACGGCTACGAGGCCGAGGTCCGCATCTATGACCGCCTCTTCGCCCACCCCCACCCCGGCCAGCGCCGCGAAGGCGACGCGCCCGACGCCGAGCGCGACTTCCTCGACGACATCAACCCCGACAGCAAGCGCGTGATCACGGCCTACCTCGAGCCCGCGCTCAAGGCGGCCCAGCCGGAAGACCGCTTCCAGTTCGAACGCCACGGCTACTTCGTCGCCGACCGCGTCGATTCGAAGCCGGGCGCGCCGGTGTTCAACCGCACGGTCACGCTGAAGGATTCGTGGGCCAAGGGCGGTAAGCAGGCTTGATCTGACAGGAGAGCGACGATGGCGACGAAGGGTTCGACCGACGTGATGGCCACCTCGCTCGCACATCGGGTCGGGCCCCTCGAGCGGGTCGGGCGGACTGCCTTTACCGCGCCCGGCGCAAGGAATCCGCCGGGGCTGCGCGGGGCATTCCTTCTGCAGGCTGCGGAACTCGCCCTTCGGGCTCGGACAGTCCTCGCCTGCGCCAGGAACACCCCACGCATCCCCGGCTCACGCCATGGGGTTCCATCGGCACAGAACAGGATCCTGATGGGATCTTTTCTGCGGGTCGGCCGGCGAAATCGGTTCCTGGATGCGTGCGTGGGGTTCCTGGAGAGGCGAGGACTGTCCGAGCGAAGCGAGTTCCGCAGCCCCGGAAGGAACTCCACGCACGCATCCCTCGCGCAGGCTTGAGGCACCCCCACGATGACCGTCCCGAAGTACCACGAACTCATTCGCCCCCTGCTCGACCTCGTCGCCGACGGACGTCCTCGCAACCTACGAGAAGCGTCACAAGAGCTTGCAGAACGATTGCAGCTCAGCGACGAAGATCTGTCCGAAACCCTCCCCAGTGGCTATCCGCGCTACCTGAACCGGGTTGGTTGGGCGAAAAGCGATCTCAACAAGACAGGGCTCATCGAAAGCTGCGGTCGTGGCTTGTTCAGGATCTCGGACAAGGGTCGCAACCAGCTACCTGAGCTCCCACTCCAGCTCGATCGGAAATACTTCGAAGCACGCGGGATGGGGAGCTGGAAGGCCGCCACTGCACCCAACGCGACGGAGGCGGTCGATGCGAGAGCAGACGAGGCACTGACCCCGGAAGAGCGGATCGAGGAAATGCTGACAGAGATCCAGGACGCGCTCGAGCAGGAAGTCCTCACCCAGCTTCGGTCGATCAACCCGGCAAGCTTCGAGCGCTTCGTCGTCCGCCTGCTGGCCGCCATGGGGTACGGCGTCGGCGAAGTGACCGGGCGCTCCGGCGACGGAGGCATCGACGGCGTGATCTACGAGGACCGGCTCAAGCTCGACCGCATCTACCTGCAGGCGAAGCGCTGGGCGGATGCACCCGTGGGCGGCCCGGACATCAACGGATTCCTCGGCGCACTCGCAAAGCACGGAGCCAACCGCGGCGTCTTCGTCACCACCAGTCGATTTACGCAAGACGCAAGGCGTGCGGTCGAATTGCCCCACCTTCGGCTGGTCCTGATCGATGGCGAAGAGCTCGCCCGGCTCGCGGTCGAACACAACGTCGGCGTGTCGGTGAAGCGCAAAATCGAATTGAAGCGCCTCGACACCGACTTCTTCGACGACCTCTAAACGCCCCCCCTCCATGAAGACCCTGCGCCCCCTTCTCCTGCTCGCCCTCCTCGCCGCGCTGGTGGGCGCGGGAATCTGGTGGATGACCCGCCCGAAGCCGGTCGAGGTGGTGGTGCACGAGGTGGCCCGCGGCACGGTCGAGGCCACGTTGACCAACACCCGCGCCGGCGAGGTCGAGGCCTGCCAGCGCGCGAAGATGGCGACCATCGCCGGCGGGCGCATCGAGTGGCTGGGGGTGGAGGAAGGCGATCGCGTCGAGGCCGGGCAGGTGCTGATGCGGCTTTGGCATGGCGACCTCGACGCACGCGCGGCGGTCGCCCGTGCCCAGCTCGCCACCGCGCGCCAGCGCGTGCATGAGGTCTGCACGATGGCGGCCAACGCCGAGCGCGAGGCAGCCCGTCAGGCGCAACTGGTCAAACGCGGCTTCGTTTCCGCCAGCGCCGAAGAGAAGGCGCGCACCGACGCACGCGCGCGCCGTGCCGCCTGCGACACCGTGCAGGCCGACGTCGCCACCGTCGAGGCCCAGCTCGTGGCCACCGAAACGGATCGCCAGCGCCTGGTGCTGGTCGCCCCCTTCGCCGGCACCGTGGCCAAGATCAGCGGCGAGCTCGGCGAGTACGCCACCCCTTCGCCGCCCGGCGTGCCGATGCCGCCGGCGATCGACCTGATCGACGACTCCTGCCTGTACGTGAAGGCGCCGATGGACGAGATCGACGCACCGAAGATCCAGCCCGGGCTGCCGGTGCGCATCACGCTCGAGGCTGTCCCCGGCAAGGTGTTCGCGGGCACGGTGCGCCGGGTGGCGCCCTACATCACCGCGGTGGAGAAGCAGGCACGCACGGTGGCGGTAGACGTGGATTTCGTGAATCAGGACGACGCGCGCGGCATGCTGGTGGGCTACAGCACGGACGTGGAGATCGTGCTGGCGACGCGTGCGGACGTGCTGCGGATTCCGACCGGCGCCTTGCGCGAGGGTGGCAAGGTGCTGGTGGTGGAAGGCGACACGCTGGTCGAGCGGACGCTGCAGACCGGGGTCGCGAACTGGGAATTCACGGAGGTGGTATCGGGATTGGCGGAGGGGGAACGGGTGGTGACATCGCTGGAGCGGGAGGGGGTGCGGCCTGGGGCGACGGTGGTCGTCCAACCGTAAGGGGACCTGACGGGAACAGGGCGACGATCCGCCAGGGACGCGCGGGGTATTCCTGAAGGGGCGAGGACTGTCCGAGCCGAGCGCAGCGATGGCGCTCATTTGCGTACCCTCCGCAAAGCACCGCGCAGCGGTGCAGCCCCGGAAGGGACACCTCGTGCGCATCCGCAGCAGCGAGCCGTAAAGCGAAGAAGGTTTGAATCCGCCCACGTAACAACAGAAACGCCAAGGCCTTGAGCCCGACCCGGAAACACACCATGGCCCAGATCGAACTCGATCACATCGACCGCATCTTCAAGCTCGGCGACAGCGCGGTGCACGCCCTGCGCGACATCACGCTGCGCATCGAGGCCGGCGAGTACGTCTCGGTCATGGGGCCATCGGGTTCCGGCAAATCCACGCTGCTCAACCTGCTCGGCCTGCTCGACCGCCCCAACGCCGGCGCCTACCGGCTCGAAGGCCGCGACGTCACCACGCTCTCGCCAGACGAGCAGGCCACCGTGCGCAGCGCCCGCATCGGCTTCGTGTTCCAGAGCTTTCACCTCGTCCCCCGCCTCACCGCGGCCGAGAACATCGGCCTGCCGCTGGTGCTCGCCGGTCTCCCGGTCGCCGAGCGCGAACCGCGTATCGCGCAGGCGGTGGAGGACTTCGGCCTCGGCGGACGCGCCCACCACCGCCCGGAGGAGCTCTCCGGCGGCCAGCGCCAGCGCGTCGCGATCGCGCGCGCCACCATCATGCGGCCGGCGGTGCTGCTCGCCGACGAACCCACCGGCAACCTCGACCGCGCCACCGGCCACGAGGTCACCGCGCTGCTCGAGGCGCTCAACGCCGCCGGCACCACGCTGATCGTCGTCACCCACGACCCGGCGATGGGCGAGCGCGCGCACCGCCGCATCCTGATGGAGGACGGCGCGATCCGGCAGGACCTGCAGGCCGCGGCGGCAGCGCCCGAAGCCCCTGGCGCTGTTTCCGCCCCGCCGCCGCGATGAGCCCCGCCGACACCCTGCGCTTCGCCACCCGCGCCGCCACCGCGTGGCCGCTGCGCACCGCGCTGATGATGCTCGCGATGTCGATCGGCGTCGCCGCGGTGGTGGTGCTGACCGCGCTCGGCGATGGCGCCCGGCGTTACGTGGTCAACGAATTCTCCGCGCTCGGCGCCAACCTCCTGATCGTGCTGCCCGGACGCACCGAGACCGGCGGCGTCAATGCCGGCAGCTTCGTCAGCAGCACCCCGCGCGAGCTCACCAACACGGACGCCGCGGCACTGCTGCGACTATCGCTGGTACAGCGCGTGGCGCCGCTCGCGGTGGGCAACGCCGAGATCGCAGTCGGCGGCCGGCTGCGCGAGGTCATGGTGGTCGGCACCAGCACCGACTTCCTCGAGCTGCGCGGCCTCGCGCTAGGCCAGGGCAGCTTCCTGCCGCGCGAGGACTTCAACCGCGCTTCGGCGGTGGCGGTGATCGGTGACGCGCTGCGCGCGGAACTGTTCCCGGGCCAGAACGCGGTCGGCCGCATGATCCGCGTCGGCGACACCCGGTTGCGCGTGATCGGCGTGCTCGCGCCGTCCGGGCGCGGGCTGGGCATGACCACCGACGAGCTGGTGCTGGTGCCGGTGGCAACCGCGCAGGCGATGTTCGACACCAGCGGGCTGTTCCGCATCTTCGTCGAGGCCCGCGGGCGCGAAGCACTGCCGGCCGCGCAACGCCAGATCGAGGAACACCTGCGCGCGCGGCGCGACGGCGAGCTCGACTTCACCGTGATCACCCAGGACGCCCTGCTCGGCACCTTCGACCGCATCCTCGGCGCGCTCACCCTGGGCGTGGCGGGCATCGCCGCCATCAGCCTCGCGGTCGCCGGCATCCTGGTGATGAACGTGATGCTGGTCGCGGTCACCCAGCGTACCGCCGAGATCGGCCTGCTCAAGGCGCTGGGCGCGCGCGCACGCACCATCCGCGCAGCCTTCCTGGCCGAGGCGGCGCTGCTGTCGCTTGCCGGCGCGCTCTTCGGTTTCGCGCTCGGCCACGCCGGCGCCTGGGGCGTGCGCCTGGCCTTTCCCGATCTGCCGGCATGGCCGCCCGACTGGGCGGTGATCGCCGCGCTCGCCACCGCGCTCGGCACCGGGGTGCTGTTCGGCGTGCTGCCCGCACGCCGCGCCGCCCGGCTCGATCCGGTGCAAGCCTTGTCCAGACGGTAGCGAGCATGCGCTGGCGCGACGCCCTCCACCTCGCCCTGCGCGCGATCACGGCGCACCGGTTGCGCAGCTTCCTGACCCTGCTCGGCATCGGCGTAGGCATCGCCGCGGTCATCCTGCTCACTTCGATCGGCGAAGGCCTCAACCGCTTCGTGCTCGCCGAGTTCAGCCAGTTCGGCACCAACGTCATCAACATCCACCCCGGCCGCCAGGGCGCACGCGGCGGTCCGCCCGGCCTGCCCTCGACCGCGCGCGACCTCACGTTGGACGACGCCGAGGCCCTGGCCCGCCTGCCCCATGTCCGCCACGTCAGCGGCTCGGTGAGCGGCAACGCCGAGGTCCGCGCCCAGGGCCGGGTGCGGCGGGCCACCGTGCTAGGCGTCGGCCCGCAGATGCAGGAGGTGTACTCGATGCGGGTGAGCGTCGGCCAGTTCCTGCCGCCCGACGAGGCCGCCAGCGCACGCGCCTTCGTGGTGCTCGGACCCAAGCTCAAGCGCGAGCTCTTCGGCAGCGCCAACGCCCTCGGCGAACGCGTCGAGATCGGCGCCGAGCGCTTCCGCGTGGTCGGCATCATGGAGGAGAAGGGTCAGTTCCTCGGCATCGACCTCGACGATGCCGCCTACATCCCGGTGGTGCGCGGCCTGGCGCTTTACCAGCGCGACGGTCTGATGGAGATCGCGCTGACCTACGACCCGGAGGCCTCCGCCGCACGCGTTGCCGCGACGGTCAGGCAGCTGATGATCGCCCGCCACGGCCGCGAGGACTTCTCCCTGCTCACGCAGGAAGACATGCTCGCCACGCTGTCCAACATCCTCGACATCCTCACTGCCGCAGTCGGCGCGCTCGGCGGCATCTCGCTGGTGGTGGGCGGCGTGGGCATCGTCACGATCATGAGCATCGCGGTCACCGAGCGCACGGGCGAGATCGGCCTGCTGGTCGCACTCGGCGCGCGCCGGCGCACCATCCTCGCGCTCTTCCTCGGCGAGGCAGTGGTGCTCGCCGGCATCGGCGGCCTGCTCGGCCTGCTCGCAGGCGCCGGGCTCGCGCAGCTGGTCGGACTGCTGGTGCCGGCGATGCCGGTGGCCACGCCCTGGCAGTTCGCCCTCGCCGCCGAGGGGGTGGCCCTGGTGGTCGGCCTGGCCGCTGGCGTGCTGCCGGCGCGACGGGCGGCACGGCTCGATGCGGTGGAGGCGCTGCGGGCCGAGTGAGGGACTGCAGGGTCCGTTGGCGTGCGCGCGAACCCAGGGCGTCCCGGCACGCGTTGCGAAATGCCGACACTCTGTCGCAAGCGCACACAGCGCGAAGGTGTTGACCCAGGTCAACCCTCCTTCAACTACCCCTGCATTTTTCATGCAACAAACTAGATTGAAATCAAGTTCAGCGTGAAATCGATCACGGTACGGCGCACAAGGCACCGCACCGCAAGGCAATACCGAGGAGACCATCATGTGCACGTTCGACGCCCCCATCGCCCGCTGCGAAGCCATGCATCAAATGGTGCTGCTGGACGAAACCCGCAAGGAATGCGCTTGCGAACACGGCTGCCCACCCGGGCAGGAGTGCCCGCTCGCCGCCTGCTTCGCCCACCAGAGCGGCCTCTATGAAGCCCATCCGGAAGTCGGCCCCCACGGCCAGCCGCGCGCAGGCGCGGCGGTGCACTGAGCCTTCGCAGAAGGGCTTCGGCGTACATCGCGAGGAGAAGGTCGGCCACTGACGCAGGAACCTGAGCCAGCCAGAGCGGTCAGTTTTCCCTAAATAGAAACACGGGCGCCACGCGCGAAGCGGTCGGCGCCCATTCTTTCGGGGGGACGACCATGAATCTGCCGTGCGAGGGTGCGCCGTGCTGGCCAGCATAGGACTGATCGCGTTCGCCATGCTGGCGGCGCCGCCTCTTGCCGCGCGGCTGGATCAGCGCGCCGGGTGGCTGCTCGCCCTAGCGCCGCTTGCCGCTTTCGTCCATTTTCTGACTCAGATGCCCGCCGTCGCTGCCGGCGGCGTCATTTCCTCGACCCTCGCCTGGGTACCGGCGCTGGGCGTCGAGCTCGCCTTCCGCCTCGACGGCCTGTCGTTGCTGTTCGCGCTGCTGATCACCGGCATCGGCACCCTGATCGTCCTCTATGCCGGCGCCTACCTCTCCGACCACCATCACCTCGGCCGCTTCTACGCCTACCTGCTCGGCTTCATGGCGGCCATGCTCGGCCTGGTGCTGGCCGACGACCTGATCGTGATGTTCGTGTTCTGGGAGCTGACCAGCGTCACCTCCTTCCTGCTCATCGCCTTCCAGCACGACAAGGCAGAGTCCCGCCGCTCGGCGCTGCAGGCCCTGCTGATCACCGGCGGCGGCGAGCTGGCGCTGCTCGCCGGCCTGATCCTGCTCGGCACGGTCGGCGGCAGCTGGCAGTTCTCCGGACTGTCGGGCGAGGCGATCGCCGGGCATGCGCTCTACCCCGCGATCCTCGTCCTGGTGCTGATCGGGGCCTTCACCAAGTCGGCCCAGTTGCCCTTCCACCTCTGGCTGCCGAATGCGATGGCGGCGCCCACGCCGGTATCGGCCTACCTCCACTCGGCGACGATGGTGAAGGCCGGCGTGTATCTGCTCGCCCGCCTCAATCCGGCCCTCGGCGACTCGATCGCCTGGAGCACGATCCTGATCAGCATCGGCGCCGCCACCGCACTGGTCGGCGCGGTGCTGGCCATCCGCCAGTCCGACCTCAAGCGCGTGCTCGCCTACACCACGGTGACGGTGCTCGGCCAGCTCACCATGCTGCTGGGCACCAACACCCACTACGGCCTGCAGGCCTTCGCGATCTACCTGGTGGCACACGCCTTCTACAAGGCGGCGCTGTTCATGGCGGTGGGCTCGATCGACCACGCCACCGGCACGCGCCAGATCGCACTCCTCGGCGGGCTGCTCCGCTACATGCCGCTGACCGGCTTCGCGGTCGCGCTCGCCGCCTTCTCCAACGCCGGCCTGCCGCCCTTCTTCGGCTTCATCGCCAAGGAGTTCACCTACGCCGGCCTGATCGCGCTCGGCCTCGCGGGCTGGATCACCACAGCAGTGATGATCCTCACCAACGCGCTGCTGCTGACCGCGGCCGGCCTCGTCTTCGTGCGCGCCTTCCTCGGCAGGGAGGGGCGCTACCCGCACGCGCCGCACGAGGTCAGCCTGCCGATGTGGATCGGGCCGATGCTGCTGGCGATCGGCGGCTTCGTGTTCGGCGCCTTCAACAACCTCGCCGAGCTGTGGCTGATCGACGCCGCAGTGCAGGCGATCTCGCGCGGCACGGTGCCGGTGAACCTTTACCTCTGGGGCGGCTTCACCCCGGCCCTGCTCGCCAGCCTGCTCACCGTGGCACTGGGCGTCTTCTTCTACCTGCAGCGCACCCGCCTGCGCCGCCGCCTGTCGCTGTGGCGGGTGCTGTGGCGGGTGAGCGGCGACATGATCTGGGACCGCCTGTTGAAGCGCGTCTTCGCGTTCGCCACCCGGGTCGCCGACCGCTTCCAGCACGGCTCGCTGCGCCAGCACATCAGCGCGCTGGTGCTGGCGATCGCCGGCTTCGCGCTGATCGGGCTGATCGCCTCGACCGGCGACGACCTCGTCTGGCCGGAGGTCACCAGCGCGATCAACCTCGCCGCCGTGCTCGGCTGCCTGCTCGCGATCGCCGGCGCCGCCGCGGCGGCGGTGATGCCCGGCCGCGTCGCGCTCGTCGCCACCCTGGGCGCGAGCGGGCTGGGGATGGCGATGTTCTTTCTCGCCTCGCGCGCACCCGACGTGGCGATCACCCAGCTCATGGTCGAGACCCTGACCGTGATCTTCCTCGCGCTCGTGCTCCGCCGCCTGCCGCCGACGCAGCTGGTGGGCTCGCGCAAGCCGGCGGCGAAGCGCTTCCACGCCGTGGTTGCGATCCTGATCGGCACGGTGGTGGCGGCGATGATGCTGATGACGGTGAGCCAGCCGCTGCCCGGCGACATCGCGCGCTGGTATCTCGACAACAGCCTGCCCGGAGGGCACGGCGCCAACGTGGTGAACGTGATCCTGGTGGATTTCCGCGCGCTCGACACCCTGGGCGAGATCCTCGTCGTCGGCCTCGCCGGACTCGCGGCCGCAAGCCTGCTCGCCAGCGGCAAGCCGGGGCGCGGCGCGGCCGAGGGTAGCTCGGACTTCGGCTCGGTGCTGTTGCGCCAGGGCATCCTGCCGCTGTCGGCCCTGCTCGCCCTGGTGTCGCTGATGCTGCTGTGGCGTGGCCACAACCTGCCCGGCGGCGGCTTCATCGGCGGCCTGGTGGCAGCCTGCGCCGCGGTGCTGCTGGCGCTCGCCTTCGGCACCACGCGCGCACGCGCGGTGCTGCCCCTGCCGCCGGTCGCGGTACTGGCGATCGGGCTCGGCATCGCCACCTTCGCCGGCATGATCGGGCTCATCCACGGCGAGCCCTTCCTCACCGGCAACTGGATCTTCCCCGCAGGGCTGCCGCTCGGCACGCCCCTGCTGTTCGACGTCGGCGTGTTCCTCACCGTGCTCGGCGCGGTGCTGCACATGCTCCTGCGCCTGCTCGAGCGGGAGGCCTGAAGATGGAAATCATCGTTTCGATCACCGTCGGCGTGCTGGTCGCGATCGGCATCTGGATGATGCTCGACCGCGGACTGCTGCGCGTGGTGCTCGGTGTGATCGTGCTCGGCAACGGGGTGAATCTGGCGGTGTTTTCCGCCGGGCGCCTGGACGGTCGCGCCGCAGCCTTCGTCACCGAGGCCGGTGCCCCCGCGCTCGCCGCCAACCCGCTGCCGCAGGCGCTGGTGCTGACCGCGATCGTGATCGGCTTCGCGCTCTTCGTGTTCGCGCTCGCGGTCCTCAAGCGCAGCTGGGAACTGCACGACAACGTCGAGACCGACCGCATCACCGCGGTCGCCGAGGAGCCATCGCCCGACCTGCCCGCCCCCCCGGTGCCGGCAGGCGCTGACGCGGGCCGACGCACGGCCGGAGGCAAACGGGCGCCAAGCACCGCGGGCACGCCGGCGGCACACGAGGGCGGCACGACATGAACGCACTCGTCGTCTCGCCGCTGATCATCCCGCTCGCCACCCTGGTGGCGACCCTGCTCGCTCGCCGCGCCCCGCGCCTGGTGGCTGCGCTCAGCCTGCTCGGTGCGCTCGCGCTCACCGCCGCCGGCCTCGCCCTGGTGGGGCTGGCGGCGCAGGGCGAGATCCTCGCCAGCCAGGCGGGCGGCTGGGCCGCGCCCTACGGCATCACCCTGGTCATCGACCGCCTGTCGGCAGTGATGGTGGCGATCACCGGCATCGTCGGCACCGCCACCATCGTGTTCGCGCTCGCTCGCGACGAGGACCCGGCGCGCGGGCGCGACTTCCATCCATTGGTGCATGGCCTGCTCGTCGGCGTGTGCGGTGCCTTCGTCACCGGCGACGTGTTCAACCTCTACGTCTGGTTCGAGGTGCTGCTGGTGGGCTCCTTCGCGCTGCTGGTGCTGGGCGGGGGCAAGCGCAGGTTGTCGGGCACCGTGGTGTACGTCGTGCTCAACCTCGTGGCGACGATGATGTTCCTGCTCGCCGCCGGCATGCTCTATGGCGCGAGCGGCAGCCTCAACATGGCCCTGCTGGCGCAGGCCTTTGCCGCCGGCGAGGTGCCGGCGACGGCGCACGCGGCGGTGGTGCTGATGCTGACCGCGTTCTCGATCAAGGCCGCGCTGTTCCCGGTGTTCGGCTGGCTTCCGGCCTCCTACCACGTCGCATGGACGCCGATCTCGGCGCTCTTCGCCGGCCTGCTCACCAAGGTCGGCGTGTATGCGCTGATCCGCATCGTCACCCTGTTCTGGCCGCAGGCGGGGGTGGCCCACGAGGTGCTGCTGTGGGTCGCCTGCGCGACCATGCTGATCGGCGTGCTCGGCGCCGCGGCCCAGGTCGAGGTGCGGCGCATCCTGTCCTTCCACATCGTCAGCCAGGTCGGCTACATGATCCTGGGCCTCGCGCTCGCCACCCCGCTCGCGCTCGCCGGCGCGGTGTTCTACCTCATCCACCACATCGTGGTGAAGGCCAACCTGTTCTTCATCGGCGGCATCGCCGCGCGCCTGACCGGTTCGGAGCGGCTGGCGGCGATGGGCGGGCTGTATGCGTGCGCGCCCTGGCTGGCGGTGCTGTTCGCCATTCCCGCGCTGTCGCTCGCCGGCATCCCGCCGCTGTCGGGGTTCTGGGCCAAGTTCGTGCTGGTCAAGGCCAGCCTGGACACGAGCGCCTGGATCGCCGCCGCGGTGGCGCTGGTCACCGGCATCTTCACCCTGCTGTCGATGAGCAAGATCTGGAACGAGGCCTTCCTCAAGCCGCATCCGGCCGGCGCGCAGGGCGCCCGCAGCGCGGCCGGACTGCGCCCGGCGGTGTGGGCGGTGACGGCGCTCGCGGCGATGACGGTGGCGATCGGTCTCGCCGCCGGCCCGGTTATGGACTATGCGGTGGCGGCGGCGGAGCAACTCGCGACCCCCCGCGGCTATATCGAAGCGGTCATCCGCGCGGGAGGGAACTGAGCATGCTCGGCGTACATATCCTGCTGGCGGTGGGCCTGGCCGCCTTCGCCGATGCGCTCAGCCCGCTCGGCGTGGCGGCCGCCTTCCTGCTCAGCTACGTGGCCCTGCGGCTGGCGATGGACCTCATCGGCATCCGCCGCTACCTGCGCCGGCTGGAGCTCGGCACCGCGTTCGCGTTCTGGTTCGTGGGCGAGGTCTTCCGCGCCAGCATCGACGTCGCCCGCGTGGTGCTCGGCCGCCGGGTGGATCCGCAGCCAGCGGTGGTACGCCTGCGCCTTGCGCGTCGGGACGCGCGCTTCGCCACCCTGCTCGGCTGCCTGCTGACGCTGACGCCCGGAACGATGGCGCTCGACTACGCCCCCGACTCGGGTGTGATGTACGTCCACGCACTGGACGCACGCGACGCCGATGCGGTCGAGGCCGGCGTGCGCGCGATCGAGCGCCGCCTGCTGCGCTGGCTGGAGGCAGGCGAACCCGCTTCGGGAGCGGACCCCTGGAGGGACGACGCATGATGAACGAGATTGCCGGGGCAGCCTGGGTGCTGCCGCTCACCTTTGCGCTCCAGGGGCTGAGCGCGCTGCTGATCCTCGCGCGACTGGTGCGCGGACCACGCGCCACCGACCGCGTGGTGGCGATCGACGCGCTGACCATGATCGGCATCGGCGTGATCGCGCTGCTGGCGGTGTGGGGCGCTCAGCCGATGCTGCTCGACGCGGCGGTGGTGCTTGCCCTCGTATCCTTCCTCGGCACGACCGCCTTCATCCTGATGTTCCGCCGGCGCGGCCGCGGTCCCGACGAGGCGGTGACCTGGCCCGACCCGCGTCCGCCGGCAATCGAGCCGGCGGCGGTCAGTCCGCGTAGTCCGAGAGAGCGGCCATGAGCGGCGGCATGCTGCCCTGGCTGTCGGCGGCACTGTTGCTCGGCGGCGCCCTGATCGGCCTGATCGGCGCCATCGGCGTGCTGCGCCTGCCCGACAGCTACACGCGCATGCACTCGGCGAGCAAGGCCGGCGCGCTCGGCGCGGCGATGATTCTGGCCGGGGTCGCGGCCGCCAGCGAAGGCGCGTTCGCGCTCGCCGCGGTGTTCGCCCTCGTCGTGCTCCTGGCCACCGCCCCGCTCGCCGCACACGCCATGGCGCGCGCCGCACATCGGGCGGGGATCACACCGGTGACGGGGGCGCTGGGGGATGCGCTGGCTGAAGAGGAGCGGGCGAAAGACGTTACGGATTCGGCGAAAACATGAGGCCTCGCGCGAAGGTCCGCTCGCGAGCGTTCATCAGCTTCTTGGGATTGCTCCTGGGCAAGGGCGCAGACTCGGCGTGCTTTCTAACCGAACGCCGCATGGGATGCGGAAAGTCCGCCGGGGACGCGCGGGGTATTCCTTCCGGGGCTGCGGAACTCACTCGATTCCTCGCTCGGACAGTCCTCGCCCCTTCACGAATACCCCACACATCCCCGGCTACCGTGGTTGCCGCTCGACTGCCCAAGAACCATCGATCTCTGACGCTTTGCTCTCTTGCGGTGGGGGCTGCGGCGGAGCCTCAGACTCAGTGTTCTGCTTTCCGTTGATCTGCACCCACGATTCCCGGATGCGTGCGGGGTGTTCCTGAAGGGGCGAGGACTGTCCGAGCCGAGCGCAGCGACGGCGAGATCCGCAGCCACGGAAGGAACACCCCGTGCGCGTCCCCGCAGCGAGCCGCCAAGCTGAGCGGTTTTTCGCCTTCAACCACCATCCGCCAAGCTCCAGCACCCCTGAAAACCCCCTCACCCGAAGCGCTCATCCTCACGCAGGAAGCGCCACTGCCCCAGCGGCAGATCACCCAGCTTCACGCGCCCGATCCGCACCCGCTTCAGACCCACCACCTTCAGCCCGACCAGCTCGCACATGCGCCGGATCTGACGCTTGCGCCCCTCGCGCAGCACGAAGCGCAACTGGTCGTCGTTGATCCACTCCACCTGCGCCGGGCGCAGCGGGCGATCATCCAGCCACAGGCCATGGTTGAGCAGCGTCAGGCCATTTTCGGCCAGCGTACCCTCGACACGCACGAGGTACTCCTTTTCGACCTTGGAGTCATCACCGATGAGCTGGCGCGCCACGCGGCCATCCTGGGTCAGCACCAGCAGCCCGGTGGAATCGATGTCGAGGCGACCGGCAGGGGCGAGGTTCTTCAGGTGGCTGGGATGGAAGCGCTGCGCGCTTTCGCGGTCGGCCTGGTTGTCGGCGCCGACCAGGCTCACCGCGGGGGCATAGCCCGGCTCCGGCTGGCCGGATACGTAGCCCACCGGCTTGTGCAGCAGAATGGTCACGCGCTGCTGCTGGGTGCGGGTGGCCTCGGCCGCAAGCGTGATGCGCGCGTCAGGGTCGATGCGCACCCCCAGCTCCGACACCCGCTTGCCGTCGACGAAGACCCAGCCGCGCTCGATGAACTCGTCGGCCTCGCGGCGCGAGCAGATGCCGCGCTCGGCCATCACCTTTGACAGGCGCACGCCCTCGGGCGGCACCCGATCCTCAGCGGAAGCACGCCCCGGCACAGCGCGGGGAGCGGTCTCGGAGGCCTTCACGCGGACACCTCCGCGGGGCACCGCAGGGGCGACATCCTCCACCTTGGCGCGGGTGGCATCGCGCCCCTTGCCGCGCGAGCCATCGGCGGCCTTGCCGCCAGCTGTACGCGGCGCCTCGGCCCGCGCTGGACGCGTAGCCTCCTTGCGCTCGGGCCGCGACGCCTCCCCGCGCGCGGGCCGGCCGCCTTCGGACCGTGATCCACGAGGTGCATCGGAGCGCACACTGCGCGGCGCTCCGGGACCTGCAGCGCGCGGTGCGTCACTGCGCGCGCCGCCTGCTGCGTCGCCGCGCTCCTCGCGCGGCCTCTCGCTGCGACCGGTACGCGGCGCCTCGCCACGACCAGCGCGCGGCGCCTCGGCGGGCCTGGTTCGCTGCACCTCCGCCTTGCTCCGCTCAGGCGCGTCGGCCACCGGCGCAGGAGTCCGGTCCGCCTCGTCGGGCTCGCCGGCCTCGCGCGTGCGCAACTTGAGCGTGCCGCGCAGCGTCGACGGTGCGGGCTTGGGCGGGTTTCGGCGAATCGTGTTCAAGAGCGTCCCCTGGCTGTTCAAGGCCGCATTATCGCCCAATCAGCCCCGCGGCCGCGGCTCACCGCGCGCGAGGCATCAGTGGTGCGCGGCGCGCGCGTCGTCGCCACCGTCGTCCTCGCCGTCGCCGGGCAGGCTCTCGAAGGTGCTCCAGCCATGGGGGCGGCCGGTGGGCGGCAGGCCCTCGCGCAGCTCGGCGTGCTCGTGCAGGTGGGCCTTGGCGATGAAGTGCGCACTGATCGGCGCGGTCAGGAACAGGAAGGCGGTGATCAGGACCTCGTGGATCGACAGGTCGCCCTCGAAGGCGGCGAAATACACCATCGAGGCCGCCAGGGCGCCGCCGACGCCGAGCGTGGTGGCCTTGGTCGGCGCATGCAGGCGGGTGAGCAGGTCGGGGAGCTTGACCATGCCGACGGAGCCCACCAGGGCGAAGAGACCGCCGAGCACGATCAGCACCGAGACGAGCAGTTCAAGAAGGAATGTCATGGCGTGCCCCGCTCACTCGATGACGTCGCCGCGCAGCACGAAGCGGCAGTAGGCGACGGTGGCGATGAAGCCGAACATGGCGAACAGCAGCGCAGCCTCGAAGAAGATCGTGGTGCGCTGCTGGATGCCGAACAGGATGATGAGGGCGATGACGTTGATCACCATGGTGTCGACCGCGAGCACGCGGTCCATCAGCGTGGGGCCGCGCAGCAGGCGCCACAGGTTGAGCAGCAGCGCGAGCGAGATCGCGGCGAAGCCGAAATGAAGCGCGTGTTCGATCACGGGAAGATCTCCTTGAGACGGGCCTCGTAGCGCTCCTTCATCTGCCGCACCGCGTCCTCGGCGTCGGGCGCATCGAGGCAGTGGACGAGCAGGCTGCGGCCATCGGCGGACAGGTCGCAGGACACCGTCCCGGGCGTCATCGTGATGGTGCCGGCGAGCACGGTGATCGCCTCGGGCGAGCGCAGCTCGAGTGGCAGCACCACCCAGCGCACCTCGAGCTCGCGCGCGCGGCGGAAGAGGATGAGCCGGGTCACCTGCAGGTTGGCCACCACCACGTCCCACGCCAGCACGCCAAGGTAGGCGAGCGCCTTGCGGTAGGACTTGATCGGCGGGCGTTCGGGCCAGAACTGGCTGGTCAGACGCGAAATCACGACCGCCAGCACCGTGCCCACGAGCAGCCCCCCGACGCTGAAGTCGTTGAGGAGCAGCATCCACAACAGCACCAGCACGAGGGTGAGCCAGGGATGCGGCAGCCAGCGCTCGAGGCGGCTGCGCGAGTCGGTCGGAGGGTGTTGGACGGCCATCAGCGCAACGCTCCTGCGGCGCCGAGCACCGCCTCGATGTAAGCCGCCGGCGCATAGAGCTGCCTGGCGGTCGTCTCCAGCCAGGCGTGCACCGGGCCCGCGAACACGGTCAGCGCCACCAGGCAGGCGAGCAGCCCGCCCACGGCCACGAAGCCGAGCGTGTCCCCAGCGCGCCCGGAGGCCGGTGCCGTGGGCTGCGCGTGCGGTTTCCAGAACAGCAGGCTGCCACCGCGCGAGAAACCGACGATGGCGATCAGCGAGGTCGCCAGGATCAGCGTCCAGAACCAGCCCGCATGCGCCGAGGCGCGCACGCCGTCGAGCACCAGCAGCTTGCCGACGAAGCCCGAGAGCGGCGGCATGCCGCTCATGGCGATCGCGGCGACGAAGAACAGCGCGCCGATCAGTCCGCCCTGGGCGAAGCGTGGCGCGAGCACCAGGCGGTCGCGCAGCAGGCCGCGGCGCTCGGCGACGAGGTCGGCGATCAGGAACAATGCGCCGGCGGCGAGCGTGGAGTGGATCAGGTAGAACAGGGCCGCGCTCGTGGCCTGCTCGGTGAACACCGCCACGGTGGCAAGCAGCATGCCCATCGAGCCGATCACCGCGAAGCTCGCCATCTGCCCGAGGCTGCGCGCGGCGAGCACGCCGGTCATGCCCAGCACCAGCGTGACCAGCGCCGCCGGCAGCAGCCAGGGTGCCGCCAGCCAGGCCGCCTCGCCGGCATCGGCACCGAAGGCGAGCACGTACAGGCGGATGATCGAGTACGCACCGACCTTGGTCATGATCGCGAACAGCGCCGCAACCGGCCCGGGCGCATTGGCGTAGGTGCCGGGCAGCCAGAAGTGCAGCGGCACGAGCGCGGCCTTGACCGCGAACACCAGCAGCAGCAACACCGCACCGGTCTGCAGCAGCGCCTGATCGGCCGCCGCCACCTGCGGCACCTTCACCGCCAGGTCGGCCATGTTGAGCGTGCCGGTGACGCTGTAGATGAGGCCGACCGCGATCAGGAACACCGAGGAGCCGACCAGGTTGGTGACCACGTATTGCACACCCGCCTTCATCCGCAGCCCGCCGCCGCCGTGCACCATGAGGCCGTAGGAGGCGATGAGCAGGATCTCGAAGAACACGAACAGGTTGAAGAAGTCGCCAGTGAGGAAGGCGCCGTTGATACCCATCAGCTGGAACTGGAACAGCGGGTGGAAATGCTTGCCGCGCAGGTCCCAGCCGCTGGTTGCATAGAGCAGCACGCCCAGGCCGAGCACCGCGGCGAGCAGCAGCATCAGCGCCGACAGGCGGTCGAGCGCGAGCACGATGCCGAAGGGCGCCGGCCATGCGCCGAGCGCGTAGGTGCGCACGCCGCCGTCGCTGGCGGCGACGAAGAGGCCGATTGCGATCGCCAGCATCGCCAGCATCGAGGCGATCGAGAACACGCGCGCGAGCACGCGGTCGAAGCGCGCCGCGATGACCAGCAGCGCGCCCACCACCGCAGGCACCAGGATGGGCAGGATCAGGGCGTGGTTCATGCGCGCGCCCCGCCCTTCTTCGCCCCCGGCCCGGCTGCCTGCTTGCGGCCGCGCAGCTTCCAGTCGTCGTCGCTGGCTTCGGGCGAGGCATCGCCCGGCAGGTCGACGTGGTCGTTGCCGGTCTCGAGATAGGCGCGCAGCGCCATCACCACGATCACCGCGGTCATGCCGAAGGAGATCACGATCGCGGTCAGCACCAGCGCCTGCGGCAGCGGGTCGATATAGGCGGCGGCAGCGGGCGAGATGACCGGAGGCTGGTTGATCGCCAGCCGGCCGGTGGCGAACAGGAACAGGTTGGTGGCGTAGGTGATCAGCGACAGTCCGATCACCACCGGGAAGGTGCGCGCGCGCAGCACCAGGTAGATGCCGGCCGCGGTCATCACGCCGATGGCGCTGGCGACGAGGAATTCCATCAGCTGTGCTCCTTGCGGGCGGTGGCGCTGGGGTCGACGTCCATCGCCGACTTGTTGATCGTGCACGAACTCGTCCACCGCCCCATGCGCGACAGGTTGGCGAGCGCGAGCATCACCGCGCCGACCACGGTGAGGAAGACCCCGGTGTCGAAGGCCATCGCGCTGGCGAGCTCGAACTCGCCCACCAGCGGCAGATGGAAATGACCGAAGGTGGACGTGAGGAAGGGCTGATCGAGCACCATCGCAGCCACGCCGGTCGCTGCGGCGACGAGCACGCCGGCGCCGATCATGGCGTGGTAGTTCACGCTCACCCGTCGCGCCGCCCAGCCGAAGCCGCTCGCCATGTACTGCATGATGAGCGCGATGGACACGACCAGCGCGGCGATGAAACCCCCGCCCGGTTGGTTGTGCCCGCGCAGGAAGATGTACGCGCCGACCAGCATCGCCAGCGGCAGCATGACGCGGGTGGCCACCACCATGATCATCGGGTGGCGATCGGCGGACTGCGGCATGTCGGGCGACCAGGCGCTCAGGCGGCGGCCGACGCGGCCGAACAGGGTGCCGTCGAGCAGGGCGTAGATCGTCAGCGCGGCGATGCCGAGCACGGTGATCTCGCCGAAGGTGTCGAAGCCGCGGAAATCCACCAGGATCACGTTGACCACGTTGGTGCCGCCGCCGCCCGAGACCGCGTTCTCGAGGTAGTAGTGCGACAGCGAGGTGCCGTCGCGGGTCAGCATCGCCCAGCTCACCCCGGCCATGCCGAGGCCGGCGATGGTCGCGAGCACGCCGTCGCGCAGGTGGCGCAGCGGATCGGCGCGCACCGAGGAGCTGTGTGGCCCCTCCTTGGGCAGGAAATAGAGCGCGAGCAGGATCAGGATCACCGTGGTGACCTCGACCGAGATCTGCGTCAGCGCGAGGTCGGGCGCCGACAGGTAGATGAAGGCCACGCACACGATCAGGCCCACCGTGCCGACGATCAGCACCGACAGCACGCGGCGGCGGAACAGCATCACGGTGAGCGCGCAACCGCCCACCAACAGCACCCAGGCGACGATCGCCGCCGGCGCGGCCGGCAGCAGTTCGCGCGAACCCGCCGCATGCGGCGCGTTGAAGAAGGCGACGAAGCCGGCGAGGGTCACCGCGCCGAGCGCAAACGCCAGGTAGCGCTGCAGGGAGCCGTTGTGCAGACCGTGGGTGAGACGCTCCGCCGCCGCCACCGCGCGGGCGATGAAGCCATCGAACATCGCCTTCGCCTCCGGGTGCGGCCCCGCCTGCCAGAGCGCGCGCACGCGGCGATAGGCGGCCAGCGCAGTCAGGCCGACCACCACGGCAACCGCCGACAGCGCGAGCGCCGGGGTGAAACCGTGCCACAGCGCGAGGTGGTAATCCATCAGCGCGCCGCCGGTGACCGCACGCGAGACCACCGCCACCAGCGGCCCCGCCACCGTGTCGGGGAACAGCCCGATCGCCACCACCAGCACCACCAGCAGCGCCGGCGGCAGCCACATGCCGGCGGGCGGGTCGTGTGGCGCGCGCGGATAGTCGTCGCGGCGCGCGCCGAAGAACACATGCACGATGTAGCGGAACGAGTACGCCACCGAGAAGCACGCCGCCAGCGTCGCCAGCGCGGCGACCACCCAGCCGTTGCCCAGCCAGGCGGTGTCGACCGCCTCGTGCAGCATCATCTCCTTGGAGATGAACCCGTTCAGCGGTGGCAGCCCGGCCATCGACGCGCCCGCCACCATCGCCATCGTCGCCGTGATCGGCATCAGCTGCAGCAGGCCGCCGAGGCGCTTGATGTCGCGCGTGCCGGCCTCGTGGTCGACGATGCCGGCGTTCATGAACAGCGCGGCCTTGAAGGTGGCGTGGTTGAGGATGTGGAACACCGCCGCCACCGCGGCGAGCGGCGTGCCGAAGCCGAGCAGCATGGTCACCAGGCCGAGGTGGCTGACGGTGGAATAGGCCAGCAGGCCCTTGAGGTCGTCCTTGAAGAGCGCGATGCCGGCCGCCACCAGCATGGTCACCAGGCCGGTGGTGGCGACGATGTAGAACCATTCCGGCGTGCCGGCGAGCACCGGCCACATGCGCGCCATCAGGAACAGCCCCGCCTTCACCATCGTCGCCGAGTGCAGGTAGGCCGACACCGGCGTGGGCGCCGCCATCGCGTGCGGCAGCCAGAAGTGGAAGGGGAACTGCGCGCTCTTGGTGAAGCAGCCGGCGAGGATCAGCACCAGCGCCGGCACATACAGCGGCGAAGCCTGGATCGCCTCCCGGTTCTGCAGGATGTCGGTGAGATTGTAGGAGCCGGCGATGTCGCCCAGGATCAGCATGCCGGCGATCATCGCCAGCCCGCCGGCGCCGGTCACGGTGAGCGCCATGCGCGCGCCCTGGCGGCCTTCGGGCAGGTGCTTCCAGTAGCCGATGAGCAGGAACGACGACAGGCTGGTCAGTTCCCAGAACACCAGCAGCAGCAGGATGTTGTCCGACAGCACCACGCCCACCATCGCGCCCTGGAACAGCAGCAGGTAGGTGTAGAACACCCCCATCGGGTCGTCCTTGGCGAGGTAGAAGCGCGCATAGACGATGATCAGCATGCCGATGCCGAGGATCAGCCCGGCGAAGAACAGGCCCAGTCCGTCGAGGAAGAAGCTCGCCTGCAGGCCGAGCGCAGGCAGCCAGTCCCAGCTCGCGGAGACGATCTCGCCACGAAACACCGCGGGCACGTGCGACATCAGCAAGGCGAAGGCGAGCAGGGTGAACGCGAAGGTGCTGGTGGCGCAGGCGCTGCGGCCGGCACGGATCATCAAGGCCGGGAACAGGGCACCGATGAAGGGCAACAGCACGATCAGGACGAGACTCATCTGGGCATCCGGCGAGGAATGGGGTGATTGCGGGCGGAAGCACCGGTCATGCAGCCGCACACGGGGCTGCGCAGCGGCCGCCAGCTCCGGCTCAAGGCGCTCGAAGCCACGCCAGCCGTGCATCCCGGGCAAAGTATATATGCAAGCGCAGCAACGCCTGCATGGTACGCTGTTTCACTAGGCGAAATCAGGGCACCCGGTTACCATTCCGCCCAAGCAATCCCTCGCACTGCATTCCACCGAGACATCCGTGTCAGCCAACAAGACCGACCCGAGCGCCAGCGCCGAAGGCAAGACATCAATCCAGGTCATCGAACGCATGATGAAGCTGCTCGACGTGCTCGCCCACCACGCCGACCCCGTCCCGCTCAAGCAGCTCGCGCTCGAGACCGGGCTGCACCCGTCGACCGCGCACCGCATCCTCGGCGCGATGACCCACAGCGGCTTCGTCGAGCGTTCGGACGCCGGCATCTACCGGCTGGGGATCCGCCTGCTCGAGCTCGGCAGCATCGTCAAGTCGCGCATCTCGCTGCGCGAGACGGCGATGCCCTTCATGCTCAAGCTGCACGCGGCGACCGGCGAGAGCGTGAACCTCGGCGTGCGCGCGGGCGACGAGATCGTCTATGTCGAGCGCACCTCCAGCGGCCGCGCCTCGGTGCGCGTGGTGCACATCGTCGGCGCGCGGGCGCCGCTGCACACCACCGCCACCGGCAAGCTCTTCCTGGTCGAAGACGGCCTCGAGCGCATCCGCGACTACGCGCGCCGCACCGGCCTGCCGGCATCGACGCCGGCCTCCATCACCACCCTGCCCGCACTGGAAAAGGAACTCGACCGCGTGCGCCGCCACGGCGTGGGCTTCGACCTCGACGAAGTCGAAGCCGGCGTACGCTGCATCGCCGCCGGCATCCGCGACGACGATGGCGAGCTGATTGCGGGCCTGTCGCTGTCGACGCCGTCCGAGCGCTTCAACCCCGACTGGGCCCCGCTCGTGCGCGAGACGGCGGATGAGATTTCGCGCGCGCTCGGCTACCTGGCGCCGCGTGCGAGCTGAGACCGCGCGCAAAGCCGCGGGACGCGGCAAAGCGGACCTCGGCGACCGCGCTCATCCGCCGCTGCCCTGAAGCGCCGCAGCCAGGCGCTGGGGAGAGGTCTGCTCGAGCCACTTGCGCACGCGCTTGGCATCGGCGGTACGGGTGTAGCGCCCCTGCGAGTCCATCAGCACCATCACCACCGGCTGCTGGTGCAGCCAGGTCTGCATCACCAGGCAGCGGCCGGCTTCCGAGATGTAGCCGGTCTTCGAGACACTGATCGCCCACTCCGGGCTGCGTACCAGGCTGTTGGTGTTGCCGAAGCGCAGGCTGCGGCCATTGACGTCCACATAGCGCTCGTGCGCGGTGGAGAACTCGCGGATCAGCGGGTAGGAAGCCGACGCCGCCACCAGCTTGGCGAGGTCGCGCGGGCTGGACACGTTGCCCGGGTTGAGCCCGGTGCTGTCATGGAAGCGCGTGTTCCACAGTCCGAGCAGGCGCGCCTTGACGTTCATTGCCTCGACGAAGGCCGCCTCGCCGCCCGGGTAGTTGCGCGCCAGCGCGGACGCGGCGCGGTTCTCGGAAGACATCAGCGCAAGCTGCAGCATCTCCTCGCGGCTCAGCGTGGCGCCGAGCGAGAGGCGCGAGCCGGTGCCTTTGAGGCGGTCGATGTCCCCCTCGGTGATGGCGATCGACTCGGACAGGCTCTGCCCGGAGTCGAGGACGACGATCGCGGTCATCAGCTTGGTGATGGAGGCGATCGGCAACACCGCGGTGGCGTTGCGCTCGAGCAGCACCTCGCCGGTGTTCTGGTTGATCACGTAGAAGGCGCTCGACCCCAGCACGGGCATTCCGCTCGCATCGAGCGCGAGATCCGTCTCGGCTTGATCGGCGGCCGCGGCTGCGGGCGGGAGGGCAAGGGCAGCCGGCGCGGCCTTGCGCAAGCTGGCGCGCACCGGCGCGCCCTTGGCGCGAGTGGCGGATTTCGCCATGGACGCCCTGGCCTTGCTTGCCGCCTTCTTCGTCGACGCGCGCGAAGCGGGCTTGGCTGCCTTGCGCGCGCCGCCCTGCTTCGCCGCTGGCTTGGTCGCGACCGCCTTCTTCTGCACCGCGGCCTTCGAGGCGGACTTCTTGGCACTGGCCGAGGCCTTGTCCGACGTGCGGCTCGTGCCGCTGGCGGCGCCTGCCATTCCTGAGTGCAGCGCGAACAGCGCCGCAAAGGCGGCAATGAGGACTTTGAGCTTCATGATGGCGGGATGCGAAAGTGGGACAGCCGGGGCGCTACTGCGTTTCGGTTTAAAAATAAGCAGATACAAAAAGGATTTCAAGTCGTTTCGAAGAACGGCGTGAAATTTTCCCACATTCGCCACGGCACCGTCCCGGCGCGCGCATGAAAACCCGCCGTCCCATCTCACTCGAGACGCAGGAATCGCCGCAGCTCGGGCTCGCGCGCCATAGCGTCGTGATATCCGAGTTCGATCAGCGCGCGCACGAAACCGGGCTCGAAAAGCAGGTACGAGAGCAGGGTCGAACCCTCGCGCCGGAAGGTCCCGAGGCCGCGCAGTACCGTACGCAACAGCGGCGGCAGGCTGTAGGCGTGGCGGCCCGCTATTGTATCCAGACGTTGGGAGGGCTGGATGACCAGGGTCTCGATCGGCCGGAGGGCGATGCCGGCCGCGGCGCGTTGGGCGGGGTCGAGACGGCCGACGGTGTCGTTGATCCGCGACAGGCTCTCGAGATCGACCGCGAGCGTGTCGAGGAAGATGCTCGACAGCGCATGGCCGGCGATCTGCGCCGGCGAGGGGTAGCGCTCGACGCGCACCCGCCCCTCCTCCGCGGTGCGCCCGGCACCGATCACCAGGATGCGGTCGGCACCGAGATGGATCGCCGGGCTCACCGGTGCAAGCTGGCGCATCGAGCCGTCACCGAAGAACTCGCGGTTGATCTTCACCGCGGGGAACACGAAGGGCAGCGCGGAGCTCGCCATCAGGTGGTCGATGCGCAGCGCGCAGCGCACCCCGAGGCGCTGTGCGCGCCGCCACGGCAGGATGTCGATCGCACCCTGGAAGAAGGCGAGACTCTCGCCGGAGGAGTAGCCCGAGGCGGTGACGCTCAGCGCATGAAGCTCGCCGCGCGCGATCGCGGGATCGATGGCGGACAGGTCGAGCACACGCTCGAGCAGGCCGTGCAGCGGCGCATTGTCGAGCAGCGCACGCGGCGTCTGCCGCACCAGCCAGCCGGCGAACAGCGCCGAACCCCAGCGCACCCCGCTGCCGAGCAGGGCGGCAGGATCGACGCGATACACGTCGTGCACGTGCAGGCCGCGCCACACGCGCTCGATGTGGCGGACCGCCCGCCCGAAGTCGGCGGCGTGCACCGCCAGCGCGGTGGCGTTGATCGCCCCGGCGGAGGTGCCGCACAGGATCGGAAAGGGGTTGCCCGTGCGCTTGCCGCGCAGCTCGCGGATCGCGCCGAGCACGCCGACCTGATAGGCCGCGCGCGCGCCGCCGCCGGTCAGCACCAGCGCCGCGCGCCCCGCCCGCTCATCTCGATCCTGCATTCGCGCCGCCTCCGCTCACACCCTGGCGCGAGCATGGCGCAGGGCGCGAGCGACAGACAAGCGCAAAAGTCTCAGTCCGGCACTCAGCCGGCCTGGCCGGCCTCGACCACGGTGAGCGCAGTCATGTTGATGATGCGGCGCACGGTCGCCGACGGCGTCAGGATATGCACCGGCTTGGCCGCACCGAGCAGGATCGGCCCCACCGTCATGCCGCTGCCGGCCGCGTTCTTCAGCAGGTTGAAGGCGATGTTGGCCGCGTCCAGGGTCGGGAAGATGAGCAGGTTGGCGTCCTCGCGCATCTTGGCGTTGGGGAAGATCTGCAGGCGGTGGCGGGCGTCGAGCGCCGAGTCACCGTGCATCTCGCCCTCGACCTGGAGCTCGGGATGGCGCTCGTGCAGCATGCGCAGCGCGGCGCGCATCTTCTCGGCGGTGGGCGAATCGGCCGAGCCGAAGGACGAGTGCGACAGCAGCGCGATGCGCGGCTCGATGCCGAAACGCTTCATCTCCTCGGCCGCGAGCAGGGTCATCTCGACCACCTGCTCGGGCGTCGGGTCGTAATTGACGTAGGTGTCGGCAAGGAACAGCGTGCGCCCCGGCAGGCTGAGCAGGTTCACCGTATACAGGTGGTCCACGCCCTCGCGGCGGCCGAGCACCGTCTCGACGAACTCGCGGTGCAGGCGGTGCATGCCGTAGGTGCCGCAGATCAGGCCGTCGCCATAGCCGAACTTGAGCAGCAGCGTGCCGATCAGAGTGGTGCGCCGGCGCACCTCCTTCTTGGCGTACTCGACCGACACGCCGTGGCGCTCCATCAGGCTGTGATAGTGCTGCCACAGCTCGTTGAAGCGCGGGTCGGAATCCGGGTTCACCAGCTCGAAGTCGCGTTCGGCCGCCATGCGCAGGCCGAAGCGCTCGATGTTGTGCGTCACGACGTCCGGCCGGCCGATCAGGATCGGACGCGCCAGGCCCTCGTCCACCACCTGCTGCACCGCGCGCAGCACCTTCTCGGATTCGCCCTCGGAGAAGATGATCCGCTTCGGGTTCTTGTGCGCGGCGGCGAACACCGGCTTCATGATCAGGCCGGAGTGCCAGACGAAGTTGTTCAACTGGCTGCGGTAGGCGTTCCAGTCCGTGATCGGGCGCGTCGCCACGCCCGAGGCCATGCCCGCCTCGGCGACCGCCGGCGCGATCTTGACGATCAGGCGCGGGTCGAAGGGGCGCGGGATGATGTACTCGGGGCCGAAGCCGCCGACCTTCTCGCCGTAGGCGGCGGCAACGATGTCGCTCTGCTCGACGCGCGCCAGCTCGGCGATCGCCTTCACCGCGGCGAGCTGCATCTCGTCGGTGATCGTGGTCGCGCCGACGTCGAGCGCACCGCGGAAGATGAAGGGGAAGCACAGCACGTTGTTGACCTGGTTCGGATAGTCCGAGCGACCGGTGGCGATGATCGCGTCGTTGCGCACCGCCTTCACCTCGTCGGGCAGGATCTCCGGGGTCGGGTTGGCGAGCGCGAGGATCAGCGGGTTGGCCGCCATCTTCGCCACCATCTCGCCCTTGAGCACGCCGCCGGCCGACAGGCCGAGGAACACGTCGGCGCCCTCGATGATCTCGGCAAGCTTGCGTGCATCGGTCTTCTTCGCGTAGCGCGCCTTGATCGGGTCCATCAGCGTGGTGCGGCCCTCGTAGACCACGCCCTCGATGTCGGTGACCCAGATGTTCTCGACCGGCACGCCGAGCTTGACCAGCAGGCCCAGGCAGGCGAGCGCCGCGGCGCCGGCGCCCGAGGTCACCAGCTTGACCTTCTTCAGATCCTTGCCCTGCAGGTGCAGGCCGTTGAGCACCGCGGCGCCGACCACGATCGCGGTGCCGTGCTGGTCGTCGTGGAAGACCGGGATCTTCATGCGCTCGCGCAGCTTCTGCTCGATGTAGAAGCACTCGGGCGCCTTGATGTCCTCGAGGTTGATGCCGCCGAAGGTGGGCTCGAGCGCGGCGATCATGTCGATCAGCTTGTCGGCATCGGGCTCGTCGATCTCGAGGTCGAAGACGTCGATGCCGGCGAACTTCTTGAACAGCACGCCCTTGCCTTCCATCACCGGCTTGGCGGCGAGCGGGCCGATGTTGCCCAGGCCGAGCACCGCGGTGCCGTTGGTGACCACCCCGATCAGGTTCGAGCGCGCGGTCAGCTCGGCCGCCTGCGCAGGGTCCTCGACGATGGCGTCGCAGGCCGCCGCGACGCCCGGCGAATAGGCCAGCGACAGGTCGCGCTGGTTGGACAGCACCTTGGTGGGCGTGACCGAGATCTTGCCCGGGCGCGGATAGCGGTGATAGTCGAGCGCTGCCGCGCGGATCAGTTCGTCCATGCTTGTCTTCCCCTCTCGTCTGGTGATGTTCTTGGCCTAGAGCGCCGATGCCGGCGCATCAGTGCCGAAGGATACCGCGGAACGACTAATTACCGCATTACGAAAAGTAAATTTGCGATGTGAAAAGTACGTATATTGCCCTTCTTGATCTTCATGATAGTCAGCCAGACGCTGATCGAAACCGCCCGGCCATGGCATAATTATGGGCTCTTGCGGGACAGGACCCCAGCCTGCACCGCGCCAGTCGCAAGATCAGGCGCCACGCGCCTTCGCAGCCCGCCGGCCAGGCAGCACCCTGCATCACACGATGGCCGACCGACGGGGATGGTTTCGCATCACAGCACGGGAGAGCTGTTTACATGTCTCAGAACCACGCCCAGGCGGCGATTGCCGCTGCCCCCGATTACGTCCGCCATGAAGGCCTGAAGAAGTGGGTCGGCGAGATCGCCGCCCTCACCGAACCGGACCGCGTGGTCTGGTGCGACGGCTCGCAGGAAGAGTACGACCGCCTGTGCGCCGAGATGGTCGAGTCCGGCATGCTGATCAAGCTCAACCCGGAAAAGCGCAAGAATTCCTACCTCGCCTGGTCCGACCCCTCCGACGTCGCGCGCGTCGAGGACCGCACCTTCATCTGCTCGCAGAACAAGGGCGACGCCGGCCCCACCAACAACTGGGAAGACCCGGCGGTGATGCGCGAGACCCTGAACGGCCTGTTCAAGGGCTCGATGCACGGCCGCACCATGTACGTGATCCCGTTCTCGATGGGCCCGCTCGGCAGCCCGATCGCCCACATCGGCGTCGAGATCTCCGACAGCCCCTATGTCGTCGTGAACATGCGCACGATGACGCGCATGGGCCGCGGCGCGATCGAGGTGCTCGGCACCGACGGCGAGTTCGTGCCCTGCGTGCACACCGTCGGCGCCCCGCTCGCCCACGGCGAGAAGGACAGCCGTTGGCCGTGCAACCCGACCACCAAGTACATCGTCCATTACCCCGAGACGCGCGAGATCTGGTCCTATGGCTCGGGCTACGGCGGCAACGCGCTGCTGGGCAAGAAGTGCTTCGCGCTGCGCATCGCCTCCACCATGGCGCGTGACGAGGGCTGGCTGGCCGAGCACATGCTGATTCTCGGCGTCGAGTCGCCGCAGGGCGAGAAGACCTACGTCGCGGCGGCCTTCCCCTCGGCCTGCGGCAAGACCAACTTCGCCATGCTGATCCCGCCCAAGACCTTCGACGGCTGGAAGATCACCACGGTCGGCGACGACATCGCCTGGATCAAGCCCGGCCCCGACGGCAAGTTCCGCGCCATCAACCCCGAATTCGGCTACTTCGGCGTCGCCCCGGGCACCTCCGAGAAGACCAACTTCAACGCGATGGCCACGTTGAGGGAAAACATCATCTTCACCAACGTCGCGCTCACCGACGACGGCGACGTGTGGTGGGAAGGCATGAGCAAGGAAGCCCCGTCGCACCTGGTCGACTGGCAGGGCAAGGACTGGACGCCCGAGATCGCCAAGGAAACCGGCCGCAAGGCCGCGCACCCCAACGCGCGCTTCACCGCCCCCGCCAGCCAGTGCCCGTCGATCGACCCGGCCTGGGAAGATCCCGCCGGCGTGCCGATCTCGGCCTTCATCTTCGGCGGCCGCCGCGCCACCACCGTGCCGCTGGTGTACGAGGCCTTCAACTGGAACTTCGGCGTGTACATGGCCTCGACGCTGGGCTCCGAGACCACCGCCGCCGCCTTCGGCGCGCAGGGCGTGGTGCGTCGCGATCCGTTCGCGATGCTGCCCTTCTGCGGCTACCACATGGGCGACTACTTCAACCACTGGCTGCGCATGGGCCACGTCGTCGAAGACACGCCGAAGATCTTCTGCGTCAACTGGTTCCGCATGAACGAGAAGGGCGAGTTCATGTGGCCCGGCTTCGGCGAGAACATGCGCGTGCTGAAGTGGATCGTCGAACGCTGCGAGGGCAAGGTCCAGGCCAAGGAAACCGCGCTCGGCTGGATGCCGCGCTTCGAAGACCTCGACTGGACCGGCGCCGAGATCACCCGCGAGGAGTTCGACGCCCTGACCAAGGTCGATGCCGACGCCTGGCGCAGCGAGCTGAACTCGCACAAGGAGTGGTTCGACAAGCTGCAGGACCGCCTGCCGCGCCAGCTCGTGCTCAAGCGCGAGCTGTTCGAGCTGGCGCTCGGCACCGACTGAGGAAGCGCGCCGGGAAGCGGCCGGCCGGTTTCCGACTGGCCGCCTCCGTTCGCGGGCAAGCCCGCTCCCACGGTGGGGTTCATTCGCGGGCCGGGCTGCTCCCACGGTGGGGTTCATTCGCGGGCGAGCCCGCTCCCACGGGGGTTTCTTTCGCGACCTTGATTGCCGTCACCGCCCCGTGGGAGCGGGCTTGCCCGCGAACTACCCAAAAAAGCGCCCGCCGGCGCTTTTCTGCTTTTCACCACCGGAGTTCCACCATGCACCGCTCATGCCGCCTCGACGACATCCAGCCCTTCCACGTCATGGAGCTGCTGCGCCGGGCTCGCGAGCTCGAGGCGCAGGGCCGCGACATCATCCATATGGAGGTCGGCGAGCCCGATTTCGCCACCCCGCAGCCGGTGATCGAGGCCGCCACCCGCTTTCTCGCCGGCGGCGACGTGCATTACACCCCCGCGCTCGGGCTGCCAGCACTGCGCGAGGGGATCGCGCGCTTCTACCAGGACCGCTTCGGGGCCGACGTCGCGCCCGAGCGCATCGTCGTCACCGCCGGCGCCTCCGGCGCGCTCATGCTCGCGCTCGCCGCCACCACCAACCCGGGCGACGCCTGGCTGCTGCCCGACCCCGGCTACCCGTCCAACCGTCATCTGGTGCGCGCGTTCGAAGGTGTGGCGCAGGCCCTCCCGGTGGATGCCGACACGCGCTACCAGCCCACTGCGGCGCAGGTCGACGCAGCCTGGACCGACACCACCCGCGGCCTCATGGTGGCCACGCCGTCCAACCCCACCGGCACCCTGCTCAGCGTGGATGAAATCGCCGCCCTGCATGCGATCACCCGCCGGCGCGGCGGCGTGCTCCTGGTCGACGAGATCTACCAGGGCCTGAGCTACGGCGTGGAGGCCGAGACTGCGCTGGGGCACCCGGCGCTGAATGCCGCCGACGACCTCTTCGTGGTGAACAGTTTCTCGAAATATTTCGGCATGACCGGCTGGCGCCTCGGCTGGCTGGTGGTGCCGCCGGGCTTCACGCGGCAGATCGAGAAGCTCGCCCAGCACTTCTTCATCTCGCCATCGACGCCCGCGCAGCACGCCGCGCTCGCCGCCTTCGCACCCGGGACGATCGAGATCCTGGAATCCCGCCGCCATGAGTTCGCCGCGCGCCGCAACGCGTTGCTGCCCGCCCTGCGCGACGCCGGCTTCACGATCGCGACCGAGCCGCAGGGCGCCTTCTACATCTACGCGGACATCTCCCGGCTGGCCGAGGATTCGGAAGCGCTCGCCCGCCGCATGATCGAGGACGCGGGCGTCGCCGCCACGCCCGGACTGGATTTTGGCCATCACCTGCCGCGCCGCCATCTGCGCATCGCCTACACCACGCGCAGCGAACGCCTGCTCGAGGCGGTGGCGCGCATCCGCGCGCTCGACCTCGGCCGCTGAAGGCGTAAACGCCAGCGGGCGGGCAGGATCCACGATCCTGCCCGCCCGCCGCATGCGAAAACCGACGCGCCCACGGGGTGGGCGCCGATGCTCAGCCCGCGAGCTCGATGGCGGTGCGCGTGTCGGTGCGGCCTGCGATCAGCATCAGCCGCTTCTTGACCGCCATGACCTTGCGCGTGTAGCGCGCCTTGGGGTCCTTGAGTGCGCCGTTGTAGTACTGCAGCGCGCGCTGCATGCTGCCGTAGCGCTGCAGCCCCTCGTGCAGCACCAGGGTGCCGACGCGGACATTGACCTCGGGGTCGAAGAGCGCATTGCGGCCGCGGTTGGGGCCGATCTTGTCCTTGTGGTAGCGCGGGATGACCTGCATCAGCCCCTGCGCGCCCATGTTGCTCACCGCGCGCGGGTTGAAGCTCGACTCCACCGCCATGATCGCCACGATCAGCAGCGGATCGAAACCGAGCTCCTCGGCATGCGTCTCGGCGGCCGCCAGCGCGGGCGCGATCGTCTGCTCGGACACGCGGTAGGTGTCGGCGATCCAGTCGCGCACGCGCGCCATCTCTGCGGAGAGTTCGCCCTCTTCCTGCGCGAAGGGGTCGGCGCCGAGCGCCTCGATGCCTACCGGCCTCGCCTTCGCGAGCTTGAGCGCCGGCGGCGACACGGACAGCGACGGCTCGCGCACGGGCGCCAGGCGGACCGGCGGCGTGTAGCCGATCTCGGGCTCCACGACGCTCAGCTGTACCGGCGGCGTCACCCGCAGGCCGAGGCCGGACGCCATCGCCGACTCGGAAATCGTCGGCTCGGCCACCACCTCGACCATCGTGTCACTGTATTGGACGCGGATCGGATCGCTGACCGCGCCGTTCATGTAGGCCATGCCCATGAGGCCGGCCGAGAGGGCCGCGCCTTGCGCCACAGTGCGCGCAATCCCGCCCGCCTGACGCGCGAGCGCGTTGAATCGAGTTGCGTGTTTCATGGTGTCCTCCGTGCTGTGGCCAGAGTCGCCGCCTTGCCTCGCCCCGGGTCGGGGACCAGCCACCACCGCTGTTTCGTACGGTGTGTGCGCCGCGCGGCCGGTGGGCCGCCACGACGGGCAAACGAACTCGGTCGCCAGTAGGTGTTAAAGCCCGTCGCCGCAACCAGACGACGGACCCCGCGGTGCGAGCGTCCATGAAACTGCGTCTACCCCGGGATGGGGAGGCGCCGCACCGAATTCAAATTAAAATGTTGCGATGCAACAGGGAGCGAATTCTATTCGCAGCCAAGGATTTTGTCAAAACTTGACATCCGGGTGCGCCCCTGCCCGCATGTCATCCTTGAGCGCAAGCAAGGCCTGGAGCCGATTCCAGTCGAAAAACGGCCCTGGATCGGTCTTGCGCCCGGGCGCGATGTCCGAGTGCCCGACCACCGCCTCGATCGGGTAGCGCCGCTTCAACCCGGCGATCAGCGCCGCCAGGCGCTCGTACTGAACCGGCTCGAATGGCAGGGAGTCGCAGCCCTCCAGTTCGATGCCGATGGAGAAGTCATTGCAGCGCTCGCGCCCGTTCCAGCTCGACACACCGGCGTGCCAGGCGCGGCGATCCGGGTCGACGAAGCAGATCGTCTCGCCGTCGCGGCGGATGAAGTAGTGCGCCGACACGCGCAGGTGGTGGATGCTGGCGTAGTAGGGATGCGCAGCGGGGTCGAGGGCATTGCAGAACAGTTGCTCCACGCCCGGGCCGCCGAATTCGTCGGGGGGCAGACTGATGGCGTGGACGACGATCAGGCGCACGGCCTCGCCGGGCGGGCGGGCGTCGTGGTTGAGGCATAGGGGGGTCAGGTCTTTCATTTGCTCACAGTCCGTTGAGGCCGCCGTGCCTCACGCCCCTTGGCGACGATGCGGCTGATCGAACTGTAATGCAGGCCGAAGAAAGCAGCGAGTTGGGCGTAGGTAAAGTCGCCGGAATCAGCCGCCTCGAGGACGGCCTGGTCCCGTGCGGGGAAACGCTCGACGTAGGTGTCGAGGGCCACACCCTTCGGGCGTCGCTGCATCCTGGGCACCTCGCTCAAGCGTTCATCGTCGGCGAAGCTGCTCGCCATGCGACCCGCAAAGTCCTTGCTGCCCAGGTAGATCTGCGCATTCAGGCCCTCCCAGATGGGCGGAAGACCGATGCCGGCGCGCACGAAGTCTTCGTAGCGGCCGATGGCGCGCGACCGCACTTCGCCAAACTGGCCCAGGACCCAGTTCGTCGCCAACCATGACGGCGCCTCCACCCGGCCGAGCAGCGCGCGATGGCTGCTCCACGGCCAGTCCGCCGCATCCTTGCACAGTCCGGCACGCACCGGATTGAGCACGACATAGCGCGCGAGCTCCACGAGGTAGGCGTCCGCCTCCACGAGGATCGCCTTGTAGCGCCCCTGGAAAACGTGACCGACACGACCATAGCGGCGATTGACCGCCTGCGTGTACACCCCGTTTAGCTGCCGCATGCCGCGCGCAAGGTTTGCTTCGGCAGTTTCCACGACGACGTGGTAGTGATTGCCCATCTGGCACCACGCATGACAGCGCCAGTTGAAGCGCTCGCAGACATCACCGAAGAGATCGAGCCACGTCCGCCGGTCGGCATCGTCACCGTAGATCATCTCGCGCCGATCGCCGCGCGAGGTCACGTGGTACACACCGCCCGCAAGCTCGATTCGCAACGGCCGCGCCATGATACCCATCCCTTGAAAGGAGAGCCCGGATTATGCGTACGCCATTTTTCGTCCGCAAGCCCGTCACGCATCACCCGGCACGTGGGATGAGCAAATGAAAGACCTGATGCCGGAGCCTCGCGCAGGCTTGGGAGGCGTGCAAACCCGCGCTGCTCGAGCGCCTCGGCAAAGGACGCGCACGGGGTATTCCTTCCGAGGCTGCGGAACTCGTCGTCGCTACGCTCGACTCGGACAGTCCTCGCCTCTTCAGGAACACCCCGCACGCATCCACGGACCGCTCGTGAGCAAATGAAAGACCTGACCCCGAAGCTTCGAAAAGCTTCGAATGAAAGACCTGCCCCCGAAGTTGCCCGCGAAGTTGCCCGAACCTAGAGCGGAAGAACCACACGCATCTGGAGACCACGCGTGAGCAAATGAAAGACCTGATGCCGGAGCCTCGCGGAGGCTTGGGAGGCGTGCAAACCCGCGCTGCTCGAGCGCCTCGGCAAAGGACGCGCACGGGGTATTCCTTCCGAGGCTGCGGAACTCGTCGTCGCTACGCTCGACTCGGACAGTCCTCGCCTCTTCAGGAACACCCCGCACGCATCCACGGACCGCTCGTGAGCAAATGAAAGACCTGACCCCGAAGCCGCAAGAAGAAGGCGCGCGGCAAGCGCAAGCCCTTGCCCATCGAGCTGCCGCGCATCCATGTCGTCCATGACGTCCCCGAGGCCGAGCGCACCTGCGCCTGCGGCACGCCCATGGTCGAGATCGGCCAGGACGTCAGCGAACAGCTCGACATCGTCCCGATGCAGGTGCGCGTGCTGCGCCACATCAAGAAGCGCTACGGCTGCCCCAAGGGCGACCAGGCGCCGGTCACCGCCCACGCGCCGACGCAGGTGCTGCCCAAGAGCAACGCCAGCAACGACCTGTTGGCGATGCTGCTCGTCACCAAGTACGTCGATGGGCTGCCGCTGGCCCGTTTCGAGTACGTGCTCGCCCGCGCGGGCGTGCTCGTGCCACGCCAGACCCTGGCGCGCTGGGTGATCGGCACCGCACGGGCACTGCAGCCGATCGCCAACCTGATGCGCGACGTGCTGCTCGGGCACGACGTCATCCACATGGACGAAACTCCGGTCCAGGTGCTCAAGGAACCCGGTCGGGCCGCAACGAGCAAGAGCCAGATGTGGGTGCAACGCGGTGGCCCGCCGGGCAAGCCGGTGATCCTCTTCGAGTACGATCCGAGCCGCGCGCAGGCGGTGCCCTTACGCCTGCTCGAAGGCTGGAGGGGGCATCTGATGGCCGACGGGCTCGAGAGCTACGGGGCGATTGCCTTCACCGAAGGGGTGACCCGGCTCGGCTGCTGGGTGCATGCGCGACGTCGTTTCGTCGACGCCACCAAGGTGCTGCCCGAGGGCAAGCGCGGCCGCGCCCACGAAGCGCTGGCCCTGATCGGCAAGCTCTACGCCATCGAGAAGGAGGCGCGCGAACTGGACGACGCCGAGCGCCTGGCGCGACGCCAGACCGGCAGTCGCGCCGTCATCGACGAACTACGCCGATGGCTCGACCAGGTGCTCCCCACCGTGCCGCCCACCTCGGTGCTCGGCGGCGCATTGGGCTACCTGCATCGGCAGTGGCCGCGACTGACGCGCTACCTCGAGCGCGGCGATCTGCCGATCGACAACAACCCCGCCGAAAACGCCATCCGCCCCTTCGTGGTCGGGAGGAAAGCGTGGCTCTTCTCGGACACCCAGGCCGGTGCGCGCACCAGCGCGCTCATCTACTCGCTGGTTGAAACCGCCAAAGCCAACAACGTCGAGCCGTATCTGTGGCTGCGCCATGTCCTGCGGGCGTTGCCCACCGCCACCACCGTCGAACACTTCGAGGCCCTCCTGCCCTGGAATCTCAAGGCTGAGCAGTTGATCACAGCGTAGCGAGCCCGGGAAGGATGGGGTTCGTGGATCGCTTACGCTGCTCGAGCGCCTCGGCAAAGGACACGCACGGGGTATTCCTTCCGAGGCTGCGGAACTCGTCGTCGCTACGCTCGACTCGGACAGTCCTCGCCTCTTCAGGAACACCCCGCACGCATCCACGGACCGCTCGTGAGCAAATGAAAGACCTGACCCCGAAGCCGTGACCCCGAAGCCAAGCCTGAGCCAAGCCTGAGCAAATGAAAGACCTGACCCTAGAGCCCCTCGGAGCCCGAAGCCGAGCCGAGCCGAGCCGAGCCGCGCGGAGGCTTGGGAGGCTCGTGAGCAAATGAAAGACCTGACCCTAGAGCCCGTTGGAGAGCCCGTAGCGCGCGACCCCTTGCGGTCGCCGTAGACGAAAAAAACGGGAGCCGAAGCTCCCGTTTTTACTTTCAAACCTGTCGAGGGGACAGATTAGAAGGTGTGACGCATGCCAACCGCGAAGACATTAGCCTTGTCGCCAGTCACGCCAGCGGAGGCACCCACGACACCCTTGGTAAGGCCATTGTCGTTGTCGGTCTGGTTGTAACCAACATAAGCAGTGGTCCGCTTCGACAGGGCGTGGGTGTAAGCGATCGAGTAAGACTTGGCTTCAGCATTAACCAGATCATAATCAGCCTGACCGTAGCCAAGGTGAACAGTGCCAGCAGCGCCGACCGGCACCATCACGCCAACCTGCCACAGATCAAGATCGTCACCAGCGGCATTACCAAGCGACTTTGCGTCCTGATAGTGAGCGGTGAGCGTCGCAACGCCGAAGTTATAGCTGGCGCCCAGCGACCATTCCTTCTGGTCTTCGGCGTTATCCTGAACAACCTGATAAATCGCCGCAACACGCAGCGGGCCATTCATGTAGTTCAGACCCAGGCCGTATGCGTCGTCATCGGACGGATTCGCAGCTTGCTCAACAGCGTCCATCGAGTAGATGGCACGCACACCGAGACCCGAGAACGAGCCGTTGTAGGCAACCGAGTTGTTCCAGCGTGCGCCAGAACCAGCGTCAATCGTGGAGCCTTCGCCCGAAACAAGGATCGCAGCGGGCGACAGGATGGCCGAGTTACCGAACGCATCAACGATGTGATCAAAGCCCGGAGCATACTGGCGGCCGAGGCTGACGGTACCGAAGCCGCTCGAAAGACCAACGAAAGCCTGGCGGGCAGCCCCGCCCATGCCAGTGGCGGCGTCATCGATAGCGATGCCCTGCTCGTACGTGAAGACACCCTTCAGGCCATTGCCCAGATCCTCAGTGCCGCGGAAGCCGATACGGCTGCCGGACAGGCCGCCGCTGTTAACTGCGGAGTAATCATTGGCACCGTGGTCACCGAAAGCCATGTAGGCGTCAGCCACACCGTAGATGGTCACGTTCGACTGAGCGAAGGCCGGAGCCGAAACCAGGCCAGCAACAGCCAGCGCGATCAGTTTCTTCTGCATATGTTTCTCCTCAAATATGAAGTTGAGACCTCGGCACTTGCCTTGGCCCTACTCACCTCTCTGGCGAGAAGTTGAGGCGATTCTGCAAACCTGCCGCCGGCCTTGCAAGCATGACAACGCGAAAACGCGACATTCCGGGCTTTGTTGTTGCGGACGTGCAACAGAACCCCCGATCAGCGCCGCGCGTCGAGCCGCGCCAGGGTCGAGTTCCATGCCAGCAGCTTTTCGTCCGCCGTCACCAGCGTCGCGCTGCGCACAACGGCGGAAGCGGCAATGAAGCGGTCAGCGGGGTCGCGATGCAGGTCGGCGAACCCCGCGGCCGCGAGCGCAACGCGGCCATCGAGCGGGATCTCGAGCAGCCCCGCGCCCAGCAGGCCTGCCCGCCAGCTTTCAAGAGCGAGCGGCAAAACGATGCGACCTTTCTCTGCAAGCATTGCGCATTCCCAGAAGCTGATCGCACTCACCGCGACCTCGCCCGCGCGCCAGGCCTGCTCGATGCGCGCACGCGCCTGCGGGCCGAGCGCGGCATCGTCGGCGTCCATCCAGATGAGGACGTGCGTGTCGAGAACGATCACGACAACACCTCCCAGTCATCGTCGGCAACCGGTGACACGATGTCTCCGAGGATACGTAAGCCTGGATGCAGACCAAAAGGCGAAGATGCGCGCGCGCCCTGATAGGGATGCAGTTCGGCCACGGGCTTACCGTTCTTCGTGACGACAAGGATCTCGCCGGAGGCCGCCACCTGGTCCATCAGGGCGAGGCAGCGGGCCTTGAATTCGGAGGCCTGGATGGTTTGCATGGTCGTACTCCCTGGATAATAGATGACCATGATCATGACCATGGTTGCACATGAGATCAAGCCCAATCCACCATCCCGGATACAGACGCTTGCCGCACCGCCTAAAGTAGCTACTATGGACTCATCTCAACGCTAATCAGGACACTGATCATGAAAGTCATGACCGCACGCGAAGCAAAGAACCGGTTCGGCGAATTCCTCGATGCATCGCGCCGGGAGCCGGTCGTCATCACCAGGAACGATCGCCCCGTCGGCATCATGGTGTCGATCGAGGACGCAGCGGACACACTGTTGCCGGAATTCCTGCTCGACAAGACCCCCGGTTACGACGGCTGGCTCTTCGAGAAGGTTACGGCGACGCTCGAACGCATCGATGCAGGCCAGTCCACGCTACATGCTCACGACGAAGCCATGGCGCTGCTACGCGAGCGTGTGGCAGCACGGAATCGCCGTGCATGAACATCCTCTGGACTGACGAGGCGCTGGACGACCTTGAGGAGATCCTTGTTTATTACCACTCGGAGGCAGGCCCCCTGACTGCGGAAGCCGTCCATTCGCGCATCGTTGCCGAGATCGAAGCCTTGCGCGTCTTCCCCGAGCGTATTCGGGCAAGTATGCGAATCCCGGGGGCACGTGAGCTCGTCATTCGCCGACTGCCCTATGTTGCCTTCGTGAAAGTGACGGATGACTCGGTGATCGTGCTCAACGTGGTTCATACCGCACGGGAGTTTCCTGCGCGCCACTGAGATGCCACGAAGGGAGCAGCGAAGGTTTGCCGTACTGTTAGACAAACACTAATATACACACATAATCGTAATTACAAAGGGTGGCGTGATGGAAACACTGCTAAGCCGCGTCTTCAACAATGGCAACAGCCAGGCGGTCCGCATCCCGGCAGAGTTCCGCCTCGACACCGACCGCGTCAGCATCACGCGCAACGACGCGGGCGACCTAGTGATTCACCCCTTGCGCGTACAGCGTGGCACCGCCCTGATGCAGGCCCTTAAAGCGCTGGGCGAAGTAGACGACGACTTCATTGCCGCACTCGAGGCCGAGCGGGAGGCGGCGCTGCCTGTGCAGGAGCGTGAGGCGCTGTGATCTACCTGCTCGACACCAACATCCTCATCTACCTGATCAAGAACCAGCCGCCCAGCCTCGCGCAGCGCGTCGACGCACTCCCCGAGACCGATACGCTGTGCATGTCTTTCGTGACCTGGGCAGAGTTGCTGAAAGGCGCCGAGCGCAGCACCCGCAAGACGGAGGTGCTGCGGCGGCTGAACGCCTTGACACGCCAGGTACCAGTGCGCTATCCCGCCGATCCCGCCATCTGCCGGCATTACGCGGAACAGGCCACCCGCCTCAGGGAGGCGGGCACACCGATCGGCGCGAACGACCTGTGGATCGCCTGCCACGCGCTGGCGGAGGGGGCCACCGTGGTCACCCACAATACGCGCGAGTTCAGGCGCATTTCGGGTTTGTGCGTCGAGGACTGGGTGTCCGCCGAAAAAGACTGAAAAAGGCCACCCCGGAACTCCCGCCGCCCCTTAGCACTCTCACGCCCCGAGTGCTAATATTGAAGCGCACAAGGAGGACCCAAGCCCATGTCACACGCCCTGACCTTTCCCGTTCCCGCCGCCGGCAGCCTGGACCAGTACATCCAGAGCGTGAATCGCATGCCGATGCTGAGCGAGCAGCAGGAGGTGGAACTGGCGACGCGGCTGCGTGACGAGGGCGACGTGGATGCGGCACGGCAGCTGGTGATGTCGCATCTGCGCGTCGTCGTCGCCATCGCGCGCGGCTACCTCGGCTACGGCCTGCCCCATGCCGACCTGATCCAGGAAGGCAACATCGGTCTGATGAAGGCGGTCAAGCGCTTCGACCCCACGCGCGGGGTGCGTCTGGTGTCGTTCGCGATCCACTGGATCAAGGCCGAGATCCACGAATACATCCTCAAGAATTGGCGCCTGGTGAAGATCGCCACCACCAAGGCGCAGCGCAAGCTGTTCTTCAACCTGCGCGGCATGAAGCAGGACAGCACCACGCTGCAGCCCGCCGAGGTGCAGTCGATCGCCACCCAGCTCGGCGTCAAGCCCGAGGAAGTGGTGGAGATGGAAACCCGCCTCACCGGGCGCGACATTCCGCTCGACGCCGGCAGCGACGACGAGGACGAGCGCTTCGCGCCGATCGCCTACCTGCCCGACCCGCACGCCGAGCCCAGCGAGGTGATCGAGCAGGCCCAGCTCGCCCACCTGCAGGACCACGGCCTCAAGAGCGCGCTCGCCAGCCTCGACGAGCGCAGCCGCGCCATCGTCCAGCGCCGCTGGCTCAGCGAAGGCGACAGCGCCACGCTGCACGAACTGGCCGCGGAATACGGCGTCTCGGCCGAGCGTATCCGCCAGATCGAAGCCAAGGCGATGCAGAAGATGCGCGGCATGCTGGCGGCGGTGGCCTGATCAGATGCGGCTCTATCTGGACGTCTGCTGTTTCAACAGACCGTTCGACGATCAAGCGCAGACGCGGATTCGCCTCGAGACCGAATCAAAACTCGTGTTGCAGGACTTAGTGCGGGCAGGCAAGCATGCGCTCGTCTGGTCCTACATCATGGATTTTGAAGTCGCCAACAATCCATTCGAGGAACGCATTCGCCACATCCTGGAATGGAGAACGCTCGCAGCTGAAGTGATTCACGAGTCCGGGGAGGTGCTTGAAGTCGCGCAGCGACTGGTTGCAGATGGCGCCAGTGCTTACGATGCGCTGCATGTAGGCTGCGCGGTGGCGGGCAAATGCGATGTTTTCGTCAGCACTGACGACCGGCTCTTGAGGAAGGTGGAACGCACCCGTCTGCTTGAGGCGCTCACCCCGGGACCTGCACTCGCCTTCGTGGAGAAGTGGTATGAAAACTGATGCCGAAATCCGTCAGACGGGGCTGGAGGCGCTGGTCAAGGCGCTTGGCCCGGTGGAAGCCGAACGCTTCATCGCCTCCATCTCGCGCGACCGCTTCGATTACACGCAGTGGCGGCGGCACGGCCTCCCACCGGCAGACTTGAGCGTGCTGAGTGCACAAGCCGAGAAATATTCGCAGACACTGAGCAGTGGCGAGTGATCGCGGCTCTGCTCTGTAAAGACCTGAAGCACGAAACCTCCCCCGCCCAAGCGCCCTTCACTTCCCCGCCAGCAGCGCCTTGATGTCCGCAGTGATCACCTGCGGGTCTTCGGCATGCTTCACATACAGGCGCAGGCGCCCGTCTGGTCCGAAAACGTAGGTGCCGGCGGTGTGGTCGATGGTGTAGTGGCCAGCGAGGTCGCCGCTCTTGCGGTAGAACACGCGGAAATCCTTGGCGATCTCGGCGATCTTCTCCGGCGAGCCATACATGCCGAGGAAGCGCGCATCGAACACCGGCACGTACTCGGCGAGCAATTCCTGCGTGTCGCGCTCGGGGTCGACGGTGACGAAGATCACCTGCACGCGATCGGCATCGGGGCCGAGCGCCTGCATCACGCTGCTCATGCTCGAGAGTGCGGTCGGGCACACGTCGGGGCACTGGGTGTAGCCGAAGAAGATGGTGACGACCTTGCCCTTGAAGTCGGCGAGCGTGCGCGCCTTGCCGGTGTGGTCGGTGAGCGCGAAGCGCTTGCCGTACTCGGCGCCGGTGATGTCCGTGCTCTTGAAGGCGGGCTCGGGCGGCGTGCAGCCGGCGATCAGGCCGACGGCGAGCAGCGGCAGGGCGAGCGTGCGCAGGCGGGCGGAGAAGCGGGATGCCATGGGCTTGCCTGTGGGGCGAGTGAATCAGCGCGTGATGATAGTCCGATCGCCGCCCCGCCGGAACCCGCTGCGGCAATGAGTCGCGCCGCCCGGGGCGGGGCCAGGGAAGGCGCGCATCGCACGCACGCTCGCCCCGCAGCCGCTCACGCCGAGGCCGACAGGCGCCGCCGCAGCCCGCGCATCAGCGCGCCGATCAAAGGCAGCTTCTCGTACAGCTCCTCGGCGGCGTCCCAGTAGTCGCGGTGCAGTTCGACCCGTCCAGCCGCATCGAAACGCAAGTGGGTCACGCCCCGCACCGTCAGGGCCCGTCCGCGCAAGCCGAAGTGGAAGGTCCAGCCGAGCATGGCCTGGTCGCCCTGCTCGATGCGCTCGGTGACGACGAAGCGCGGGCCCTCGGTGGTCGCGAACATGTGCTCGAAGATGCGACGGATGGCGTCGATGCCGGCGACCTCGTTGAAGGGGTCCTTGAAGCGGGCATCGCGAGCGTAGTAGTGGTCGAGCGTGGCGAGGCTGGCGGGGGTCAGCGTTGCGTAGAAATCGGCCAGACGGCGCGCGGAGCTCGGGTTCGCGGGCAAGCCCGCTCCCACAGGATCCGGGGGTGCCACGAGAGGCCGTGGGAGCGGGCTTGCCCGCGAACATGCCTCGCTGGACGCCCGCACAGAACCGGAATCAGAAACTGTGTCGCTCATCACCCCTCCTCAAAGCCTGGTCGCACGCCGCACGAGCGGGAAGTACAGCCGCCGCGGCAGCAGCTGCAGGCACTTGAGCACCCGCGTGAAGCGCTTCGGGAAGTGGATCTCGAAATCGCCCGCGGCGAAGCCCTCCAGGATCGCCTGCGCGGCCTGCTCCGGGGTCTGCAGCGCCGGCATGGTGAAGTCGTTCTGCGCGGTGAGCGGCGTGGCGACGAAGCCGGGGTCGATCAGGAACACATCCACACCGCGCGGCGCAAGATCCAGGTAGAGCACCTCGGCAAAGTTGATCAGGGCGGCCTTGGACGGGCCATACACCGCCGCCTTCGGCAGCCCACCATAGCCGGCGACGCTGCCCACCAGCGCAATCGCCCCGCCGCCCTGGGCGAGCAGGGTCGGCAGGACGCAGGCGACGCCGCTCATGGTGCCAACGAGATTGACGTCGAGGGTCTCGCGCACGCTGTCTGCGCTCAGCTCCCAGGCGCGCAGCGGGCGATAGGTGCCGGCGTTGAACACGACGAGATCGATGCCCCCCCAGCGGGCGAGGATGTCGTCGCACGCGCGGGCGAAGGCGAAGGCGTCGGTGAGGTCCAGCGCCAGAGCGAGGCTGCGATCCGCCTCAAGCTCCGGCGGCAGCCCCGTGGGAGCGGGCTTTCCCGCGAAAGCGGCGGCTGAGGCCTCGCCATTCGCGGGAAAGCCCGCTCCCACGGGGTCGGCGGGGCTGGAGGGGCTGACGGCTCTCCCTGCGTCGGCGGGCGAGCGGGTGCTGACCAGCGCGCGCGCCGCGTCGCAGGCCGCGCACACTGCGCGCAGCTTGTCCGCGCCGCGCGCCGACAGCGCCAGGCGGGCGCCACGGCGGGCGAGCGCCAGCGCGAGCGCCTCGCCGATCCCTGTCGAGGCGCCGACGATCCACACCCTTCTCCCGGCCCAGTCGCGAATCGGCGTATTGAGCGGGCCGAACAGTCGCTGCAGCACGCCCCTGCCACCGCTCATTGCGGGGCCCGCTTGACGAAGCTCAGCGTGACCTCACCGAGGCGGAAACCGAACTTGCTCATCAGCGAGCGGTTGAGCATGACCTTGTCGTCCATCAGGAACATCCAGTCGTCGAAGTCGACGTTGTACACCTTGCCGTCAACCGGCAGCGCCAGCACGTAGCGCCAGCGCAACGCGTTGCCGGCGGCCTCTCCGGTGGCCTCGCCGACCACGTCGTCGGCCCGCCCGCTGTAGCGCCCCGGGCCGAGCCGGGTGATGGTCCACACGCGACGCTGGGTGGAGCCGTCGGAATAGGTGAAACGCTCGTCGAGCGTCCCCACCTCGCCCTCCCAGCGGGCGTCGATCAGCACGTGAAAGCGCTTCACCACCTTGCCCGAGCGGTCCTGGAACATGCCCCAGGCGTCGAGTGTGCCGTTGAAGTAGTCGCGCAACTCGAGCACCGGCTGCTCTGCACGATAGTGGTCGATATTCACCGAGCTGCACCCCCACAGGCCGAACACGGCCACCAGGATCATCCAGAAACGTTTCACGCGCCTTCTCCTCGCTTAAGCCTGTCTTCTTTCCCTCGCCGCGACCGTGGGAGCGGGCCTGGCCGCGTATGCCCGGGCTCGATCGCCTGCCGCCAGCGCCACAGCAGCACGATCGCCGCGAGCTTGAGCACCAGCGGCGCAAAGCCATACACGCCGGCGAGCGCCGCCACCGCCGCCGCGTCGCGCGCGCCCGGCGCGTAGCCGAGCAGTGCCAGCAGCGGCAAGGCCAGGCCGGCCGCGAGGGCAAGGTTCGCCTTGGTGACGAAGTTCCACCAGCCGAAGCAGGCCCCGGCTTCGAGCGGCTTGGCGCGCTCGCCGCGGCGCCCCTGTGCGATCAGGTCGGCCAGCAGCGAAGGCGGCAGACTCAGGTCCGCCCCCAGGGCCAGGCCGGAGAGCACGCAGATCACCCCGTAGGCGACCACGTCACCGCTCCCGAGCAGGCCTGCCCAGGCGAACACCGCCACCGCCAGCACCATGCCGGCGAGCCACGCGCGCAGCTTGCCGACGCGCTGCGAGACCCTCACCCACAGCGGCAGGCTCGCCGCCGCGGCAATGAAGTAAAGCACCAGGAAAAGCCCGGCGAGCTGCGCCGCCTCGAGCACGTCGGCGACGAAGAACAGCACCGTCGCCGACGGGATGGCCGCCGCGATGCCATTGGCGGCGAACACCGCGAGCAGACGCGCGAAGCCGGGTTCGCCGAGCGCCCCACGCAGCCCGGCCCACACCGGCGCATCGGCACCCGCGAGCTGCGGCGGCGCTGGCGCGCGCCACAGCGTCCACACACCGAACACCAGCAGCAGGGGCAGGAAGGCCCAGGCCAGCCGCGCGAGCCCGGCGGCCTCGCCCTCGCCCGCGGCAAGCACGCCGGGCAGGGCCGCCGCCAGCACCACGCCGGCAAGCGCGAAACCCTCCCGGCTGGCGACGAAACGCGTACGCGCATCGGGCGTGGAGGCCACCTCCGCACCCCAGGCGTTGTAGGCGATGGTGGCCACCGAGTAGGCCAGCGACACCGCCACCAGCAGCGCGAACAGCCACCCTGCCCCAGCACCTGCAGGCGGCGCCAGCAGTCCGAGCATGCCGGCAGCGAGTGCTGGCAGCGCGAGCACGATCCACAGCCGCCGCCGCGGCAAGCGATCGTTGGCCCAGCCGATGAGCGGATCGGTCACCGCATCAAGGATGCGCGCAGCGAGCAGCACCGCACCCACCATGGCGAGCGACAGGCCAAGGCCGTCGGCATACAGGCGCGGCACATGAACGTAGATCGGCAGCGCGGCGAAGGCGAGCGGCAGACCGAGCGCCCCATAGGCCAGCAGGGCACGCGCGTCGGTGCCGTCCCGCCCGGCTCCGAGCTCTCCGCCTGCCTGCCCGCCGCCTGCCGCAGCAGCGCTACGGATCGCGTCGGCGCCGGCGGACGGCATCGCGACCGGCGCCGGCGAGCCCGCGCCCGGGGTCCCCGCGCTCATCGCGCCGATTCCACCAGCCCGAGCAGCTGCGCGCGCAGTTGCGGCTCGCGCGTGCGCGGATCGAGCCAGATCGCGAAGAAGGCGCGCGCGAGCTCGGGGTCCCTGATCTCGCCGGTGGGGCGATCCTGGTGCCAGAACTGCGCACCCTCGCCCGGACGGTGAAGCGCGGCGAGCGTGTCGCCGGCCTCGACCGACGGCAAGGCCGCCGCCAGCGCCTCGCCCCAGCGCGCGAGCTGCGCCTCGTCGTTGAAACCGAGGCGGCGCATCTCGTCGAGGCTGACCGACACCAGGCGTTCGCTGCTGATTGCGCGCGCGTACCGGATCGACAGCACATGCGCGTCGCCCACCGCCGCCTCGCCACGCGCGCCCGCCCACAGCGCCGCGTCGTAGAGCTTGAAGCCGAGCCAGCGCATCTCGCCCTGGCCGACCTGCTCGAGCCGCGCATCGGTCGCCTGCGCCAGCGGCGGCAAGGAGACTGCCGCCGCTGGCGGCGTCGTGGAGAGGGCGAGCACAAACAGGAACACTGCCGCGAAGCATCTTGCAATTCGGGCGCGAGCGCGCTGCGCATTCGCGGGCAAGCCCGCTCCCACGAGGGAAATGTGCGTGGAGGGTTCGCCGTCGTGGGAGCGGGCTGGCCCGCGAACGGAGGCCGCGCAGGCCATCACACCGCCTCCACCTCGCGCCCCGCATGCGCGAAGACGTAATGATGCACGTCGATGTCTCCGGTCTCGAAACCCGCCTCGCAATAGGAAAGATAGAAGCGCCACATGCGCAGGAAGCGCTCGGGGAAGCCCTGGGCGCGCACGAAGGCGGCCTGCGCCTCGAAGGCGCGGTGCCAGTGCGCGAGCGTGCGCGCGTAGTCGCGACCGAAGGCAAAATCGCCCACCACGTCCAGCCCCGCACGCTGCGCCTGATGCGCCACCGCACCCGGGCTGGGCAGCATGCCGCCGGGGAAGACGTGGCGCTGGATGAAGTCGGTGCCGCGCCGGTAGCGCGCGAACAGCGCGTCGTCGATCGTGATCGCCTGCACCACGCAGCGCCCGCCCGGCTTCAACAGCGCGGAGAGCTGGCCGAAGTAGGTCGGCCAGAAGCGCTCGCCCACCGCCTCGATCATCTCGATCGACACGATGTGATCGTACTGGCCACGCACGTCGCGATAGTCGCAGAGCTCGAAGTCAACCTTGTCGGCCCAGCCGCCGCGTTCGGCGCGCGCGCGCGCGAACGCGAGCTGCGAAGGCGACAGCGTGATGCCGAGCACCTTGCAGCCGAACTCGGTGGCGGCGACCTCGGCGAATCCGCCCCAGCCGCAGCCGACCTCGAGGATGGTCTGACCGGGCTGGGCGCCGAGCTCGCCGAGGATGCGGCGGTACTTGCGCAGCTGGGCGTCGCGCAGCGACTCGTCGGGCGCGGCGAACACCGCCGCCGAATAGGTCATCGTCGGGTCGAGCCAGAGCGCGTAGAAGTCGTTGCCGAGATCGTAATGCGCCTCGATGTTGCGCCGCGAGCCGCTGCGCGTGTTGGCACGCAGCAGGTGCTGCAGGCGATAGCTCAGCAGGCGGAACATGCGACCGTAGATCGCGCCCTGCAGGCGGGCGCGGTTGGCCGACAGCAGGCGCAGCAGCCCGGTAAGGTCCTCGGTGTCCCAAAGGCCGTCCATCCAGGCCTCGCCGAAGCCGATGTCGCCGCGCGCGAGCGCCTCGTCGAAGACCGCGTGGTCGCGCACGCGCAGGTGAGCGACGAGCGGGCCGTGGCCGGCGCGCACGCGCAGGCCGTCGGGCAGTTCGACGGCGATTGCGCCGCCGTCGAGGCGGTCGAGCATCTCCAGGCACAGCCGGGTGGCGCGTGGCAGGCGCGTCAGGTGCAGGCCGGCCAGCGGCTGCAGGGCGTGGTCGAGTGCGTTCATCAGGTAGTCTCCTCGAGCGGCGGGGCGGGCTTGCGGAAGAAGCTCACCCGGCGCAGGGCCAGGCGCAGCGCCTGCCAGTGGATGCGGGCGACGACGCCCAGGGTCATGAAGGGCTGACGCAGGAGCCACTTCGCCATGCTGCGGCCGGTGATCGCCTCGGCGCGGCCCGACAGGCGGGTGGACAGCTGGCGGTGGCCGCCGTCCCAGAGGTCGATCGAGACCGCATGCACGTCGCCGCGCTGCTCGAAGCGGAAGCGGTATTCGCCGCGCACCGGAAAGAAGGGCGAGACGTGAAAGCACTTGCTCGCGCGCAGTTCGTCGCCGGAGACGATCGGACGCAGGTCGGGGTGGCGCACCAGGTAGTTGTGGCGCTCGCCAAAGGTGTTGTTGACCTCGGCGAGCACGGCACGCAACGCCCCTTCGCGGTCGTGGCAGAACCAGAAGCTCACCGGGTTGAACACGAAGCCGAGGATGCGCGGCATGGTCTGCAGCACGACCTCGCCGTCGCACACCTCGGCGAGGCCGTGCGTGCGCAGCAGGCTGCGGATCCATGGCAGCAGCGGCGATCCGTCGCGCGCGCCATGGTCGCGGCTGCGGAAGCTGAACACGTTGGCACGCTCGATGCCCAGCAGCGGCGCACGCAGCGTGTCCAGATCGCCGAGCGGCAGGCGCAGGAAGGCGGTCGGGTAGATGAAGCGGTTGTGGGCCTGCACGTGACGCTCGTGCATCACTGCACCGAAGCACACCGCCGGATGTGCCAGGGCGCTCATCACGCCATCGCCTCGGCTGCGGCGGAGGCACGCACCCGGCCGCGGCGCCACGGGACCTCGACGCCCATCGCCTCGACCACCGCCACCGCGGACTTGAGACCGTCCTCGTGGAAGCCGTAGCCGGTCCACGCGCCGGCGAACCAGCTGCGGTTGCACCCCTGCAGCGCGGGCAGCGCGGCCTGGGCGTCGATGGCCCCCTGGTCGAACACCGGGTGGGCGTACTCGATGCGGCGGACGGTCTTGTCGGCCGCGGGTTCGCTGAAGGGGTTGAGCGACACCACCATCGGGGTCTTGAAGGGCAAGGGCTGCAGGCGGTTGATCAGGTAGCTCACCGAGACCGGACGCGCGTCGGGCGCGCCACGGCCGGAAAGGTAGTTCCAGGCCGACCACACCTGCTGGCGACGCGGCAGCAGCGCGGTGTCGGTGTGCAGCCAGGCAACGTTCGGCTGGTAGCGCACGGCGCCGAGGATGCGGCGCTCGTCAGCGCTCGCCTCGCTGCCGAGCATGGCCAGCGTCTGGTCGCTGTGGCAGGCGAACACCACTTCGTCGAACTGCTCCGCACCCTCCGCGGTATGCACCCACACGCCGTCGGCGCCGCGCACGACCCGTCTCACCGGCGCGTTGACACGCACATCTTCGAGGCGGGCGAGCATGCGGCGCACGTAGCTGCGCCCGCCGCCCTTCACCGTCATCCAGGTGGGGCGATCGAAGACCTGCAGCAGGCCATGGTTGTGGCAGAACTGCACGAAGGTGGCGAGCGGGTAGGCGAGCATCGTGTGTGTCGGGCACGACCAGATCGCCGCGGCCATCGGCAGCAGGTACCAGTCGCGGAACGCCTGCGAGTAGGCCTCGATGTCGAGGTAGTCGCCGAGCGAGAGCGCCGGCATGGTGCCGTCCTTCGCCATGCGCGTGGTGTCGCGATTGAAGCGCAGGATGTCGCGCAGCATGGCGAGGAAGGCCGGGCGCACCAGGTTGCGGCGTTGGGCGAACACGCTCGCGAGGTCGGTGCCAGCCCACTCGAGCTCGGGCTCGGTGAGGCTGACGCCGAAGCTCATCTCGGTCTCCACCGTCTCCACCTGCAGCAGCGCGAACAGCGCGCACAGGTTGGGGTAGGTGCGCCGGTTGAAGACCAGGAAGCCGGTGTCGACCGGGTGGGTGAGCCCGTCTACGGTGACGTCGATGGTGTTGGTGTGGCCGCCGACGTAACCGCCCGCCTCGAACAGCGTGACGCGGTGCTGCTGCGCAAGCAGCCAGGCGGCGGACAGGCCGGCGATACCGCCGCCGATCACCGCGATGCGGCGGCCCTCACCGATGGACGCTGCGCGCTGCAGGCGCTCGATCTCACCCATCTTCATGGCGATTACTCCGGGGCGTTGTCGCCCTCGATGAGGGCGTAGGCGGAATGGTTGTGGATCGACTCGAAGTTCTCCGACTGCACCCGCCACGAGGCCACGCGCCCGTCCGCGCGCAGGCGCAGCGCGATGTCGCGCACGAGATCCTCGACGAACTTCGGGTTGTCGTAGGCGCGCTCGGTGACCCACTTCTCGTCCGGGCGCTTGAGCAGGCCGAAGACCTCGCACGAGGCCTCCTCCTCCGCCATGCGCACCAGCTCGCGCAGCCCGAGGTCGCCGCGCAGCGTGGCCGACAGCGTGATGTGCGAGCGCTGATTGTGGGCGCCGTACGCCGAGATCTTCTTCGAACACGGGCACAGGCTGGTCACCGGCACCACGGCCTCGAGCGTGGTACGCACCTCGCCGCCCTCGGCCTTGTCGACGACGACACAGGCGTCCATGTCGAGCAGGCTGTCGACACCCGACACCGGCGCGGTCTTCTTCATGAACCACGGGAATCGCGCCTCGATGCGGCCGCTGGTCGCCTCCAGGCGCTCGAGCATGCCGGCGAAGAGGGTACGCATGCCGTCGAGGTCGAGGGCGCCGCGCTCGGCCTCGAGCAGCTCGACGAAGCGCGACATGTGGGTGCCCTTGACCTCGGCCGGCAGCGCCACCGTCATCTCGAGCGTCACCACGGTGTGCTGCACGCTGCCGTCGAGGTCACGGATGGACATCGGGTAGCGCAGGCCGCGCACGCCGACACGCTGGATCACGAGCGCACGGTGATCGGCGCTGGCCTGCACGTCGGGCAGGAAGAACTTTTCCGGGGCGTTCATGAGTTTTCCTTTTGCTTGTTGGGGAGGGGGCGGAGCGGCAGGTCGGCGCGATGGACGAAGAGCAGCAGTTCGAGCGGCGCAGCCTGGGTCTTGTCCACGACGATGAATTTGGCCGGGGCGAGGCTGATCGCAGGAGCACCGGCGACCGGCTGGGCAGAAACCGCTAGGGATGGCGCAATGGCGGCCGCGGCAATCACGGACAGCATGGCGCAGCGCGGGTGGAACTTGTTCGCTTTCATGGCTGTGTCCTGGACAGGTGAAGATGACGATTGAACGATAGGCCAGCTCGTCGCAGCTGTCAATCGTTTGTCCAGGACAAAGCAGGATATTCGAGCAACTCGTCCACCCACCCCGACCGCGCCTTTTCTTGCAACAAATGTCCTCCACAAGCCTCTGCGGTGGCATTAGGCTTGCAACAACACCCTCAGCAGGAGCCTCCCCTGGATACGAGCGCAATCACCCCGTTCGCGGTCTTCGCCGGACTCGCTGGCGGCATCGGCCTGTTCCTGCTCGGCATGCACATGCTCACCGAGGGCCTCAAGCTCGCCGCCGGCCGCGCCCTCGAGGGCCTGCTCGAGCGCGGCACGGCGACGCCGATCCGCGGCCTCGGCGCGGGCATGACGATGACCGCCCTGGTGCAGTCCTCGACCGCGGTCACCGTGGCCAGCATCGGCTTCGTCAACACCGGGCTGCTGTCGCTGCACAACGCGATGTGGGTGATCTTCGGCTCCAACGTCGGCACCACGCTCAACGCCTGGCTGGTGGCGGCGCTCGGCTTCAGCTTCAAGATCGACGCCTTCGCCCTGCCCTTCGTCGGCTTCGGCGCGGTGCTGATGCTCGCCGGCCGCACCGTGCGCCAGCGCGCGCTCGGCCAGGCGCTCGCCGGCTTCGGCGTGCTCTTCCTCGGCATCGACGTGCTCAAGGACACCTTCTCGGGCTTCGGTGCGGCGATGAACCTGCAGGACCACATCGCCCCGGGCTTCATGGGCTGGCTGATCCTGGTCGGGATCGGCACCCTGCTCACCGTGCTGATGCAGGCCTCGGGTGCGGTGATCGCGATCATCATCACCGCGGCGCAGGGCGGCCTGATGTCGATCGAGGCCGCGTGCGCGATGGTGATCGGCACCAACATCGGCACCACCTCGACCGCGATCCTGTCGGCGATCGGCGCGACCTCGAACGCGCGCCGTCTGGCCGCCACCCACGTCATCTTCAACCTGGTCACCGGCGCGGTGGCGATCGTGATGCTGCCGCTCCTGATCGCGTTGCTCGGGCTGCTGCGCGAGTGGTTCGAGCAGCCCGCCACGCCGGCGGTGATGATCGCGATGTTCCACACCGCCTTCAACCTGCTCGGGGTGCTGCTGATGGTGCCGCTGGCGCGGCCGCTGATGCGCTTCATGTCCGGCCACTTCCGCAGCCGCGAGGAAGAGATCGCGCGCCCGCGCTACCTGGATGCGCCCTCGCTGGCGGTGCCCGATCTGGCCCTGCGCGCGCTGCGCCTGGAGCTCGGCCGCACCCAGTCGTTCGCGGTGACGGCGCTCACCGCGGTCACCCGCGTGCCGCCCGACGAGCCCTGGATCGCGCGCCAGGCGAGTGCGCTCGATGCCCTGGCCCCCGCGATCACCGACTACGTACGCAAGCTCAGCGCCGCGCGCCTCCCGCCTGCGCTCGTCGAGGCCCTCGCCCACAGCCTGCGCGCGCTGCAATACCAGGAGAGCGCGGTCACGGCCGTGCGCCAGGCCTGCAGCCTCGCCAACACGCTCGGCAGTCCGCCCGGCCCCGCGCTCGAGTCGATCGCGCTCGCCTTCCGCCAGACCACGGCGACGCTGGCGGCCTGCGCCGACGCGGGGCGTGACGAGTTCAGCGCGGCGGCGGTCGAGATCCGCCTGCAGGAGGCGGAGGTGCGCTACCAGGCGTTCAAGGAGGGCTTGCTGCTCGAGGGCGCGCACGCCCGCATCGACATCCGCGCCATGCAGGATTGGCTGCGCCTGGCGAGCCTGGAGCGGCGCGCGATCGAGCAGGTCGCCAAGGCGGCGCGCATGCTCGCGGTGCTCGACGGCGACCTCACCCCGCAGCAGGCTGCGGATGCGGGCCTCGAGCCGGTGGAGGACGGCAGCGGCGCGAGCGCCTGAGCGCTCAGCTCGCGTGCGTCGCGCGCCAGTCGCGCAGCGCGGCAAGCGTGTCGTCGAGGTCGCCGACGACACGGATGCCGGCCAGCCGCTTCTGCTTGTCGCGCACCGCGCCCCCGCCGGCCCAGATGTCGACGCTCGACGGCAGCGCCGCACGCAGCTCGAGCAGGCCGTCGATCGCCTGGCGCGCCGGATAGGCGATGCTGAAAGACAGGCCGACGATGTCGAACCCGCCCTCCACCGCCGCGCTGCGGATGTCGGCCAGCGGCGTGCGCGTGCCGAGCGACAGGCAGCTCGCCCCCTCGGGCACGAGCATCGCCTCGGCCATCAGCAGGCCAAGCACGTGCTCTTCCTCGGGGAAGGTGGTGAGCAGCACGCGCGGCCGCCCGCCGGCCACGGCGTGGGCGCCGATTGCGCTGCGCAGCACGTTCTGCACCTGCTCGGTGAACAGGTGCTCCTCGGGCACATCGACCTCGCCGCGCATCCACGCCTCGCCGACCGCAGCGGCGAGCGGCGCCACCGTATCGGCCACGAAGCGCTGCAGGCCCTGCTTCATCAGCGCCTTGCGCAAGGCGGCGTTGAGTTCGATGCTGCGATGCAGGCGCACGAGCTGCAGCAGGCTGTCGTCGCGCGCCGCGGCCGCGGCATCCGGCGGGCACAGGCACTCGTCGAGCATGCGGGCGAGCTCTTCCGCACTCGCACGCACGATGCCGGCCGGGCGCCGGCCATGGTCGAGCAGGCGTCGGATGAGGCGCAGCTTCTCCACCTGCTCGGGCGGATACAGGCGCTCGCCGTTGGCGTCGCGCGCCGGCGCCGGGAAGCCGTAGCGCCGCTCCCACACCCGCAGGGTGTCCTTGGGCAGCCCGGTGTCCCGCTCGACGGCGGCGATGCTGGAGGCGGCTTCGGGGCGGGCGAGATCGTTCATCGTGATGGTCGGCCGACGTGAGAGAGGATGCGTGCGAGAAAAGGCGCAGGCCAGTCGTCTGCCCGGAGGCGCGACGCGTGAGCGCTGTCGATGAAATGGTAGGCAAGCGAGCGCTGTTTGTCCAGGACAAACTAAGATACCTGTCCACTTCGCCACCGCTGCGTCAGCGGCTGGCCCGCGTTCGCCCCTGACGCAGTGACGGCAGCGGTAAAATGCGCCCCATGTTCGCCGCCCCCCGCCTCGATCCCGACTTCGACCACCGCTTCGACGCCGATCCCAACGCCCGGCCACCCGGCGCACCGGATCAGCCCCGCCTGCCGGCGCAGGACGCCACCCTGTCGGCAGGCGCGCTGCGCATCCTCGAGCACGTCTTCGGCTACCCCGCCTTTCGCGGCGAGCAGCAGGCCATCGTCGAGCATGTGGCGGCCGGCGGCGACGCGCTCGTGCTGATGCCTACCGGAGGCGGCAAGTCGCTGTGCTATCAGATCCCGGCACTGCTGCGCACCGGCACCGCGATCGTGGTCTCGCCGCTGATCGCGCTGATGCAGGATCAGGTGAGCGCGCTGGTCGAAGCCGGCGTCAATGCCGCCTTCCTCAACTCCAGCCTGGACATGGAACGCGCCCGCGCGGTCGAGCGCGCGCTGTGGGACGGCACGCTCGAGCTGCTCTACGTCGCCCCGGAGCGGCTGATGACGCCGCGCTTCCTCGACCAGCTCGACCACCTGCGTGACACCGGCCGGCTGGCGCTGTTCGCGATCGACGAGGCGCACTGCGTGTCGCAGTGGGGCCACGACTTCCGCCCCGAGTACCTGCAGCTCTCGATCCTGCCCGAGCGCTACCCGGCCATCCCGCGCATCGCGCTCACCGCCACCGCCGACCGCCAGACCCGCGAGGAGATCGCCGAGCGCCTGAACCTGCAGCACGCGCGCCGCTTCATCTCCAGCTTCGACCGCCCGAACATCCGCTACACCATCGTCGACAAGGACGACGCCCGCCGCCAGCTGCTCGCCTTCATCCGCGAGGAATGCCCCGGCCAGGCCGGCATCGTGTATTGCCTGTCGCGGCGCAAGGTCGAGGAGACCGCCGCCTGGCTGCAGGAACAGGGCTTGAACGCCCTGCCCTACCACGCCGGCATGACGCAGGAGATGCGCGCCGAGCACCAGACCCGCTTCCTGCGCGAGGACGGGCTGATCATGGTGGCGACGATCGCCTTCGGCATGGGCATCGACAAGCCCGACGTGCGCTTCGTCGCGCACCTCGACCTGCCGCGCTCGATCGAGGGCTACTACCAGGAAACCGGCCGCGCTGGCCGCGACGGCCTGCCGGCGCAGGCGTGGATGGCCTGGGGCGCGCAGGACGTGGTGCAGCAGCGGCGGATGATCGACGAGTCCGAAGCGAGCGAGGAGTTCAAGCGCCTCGCGCGCAACCGGCTCGACGTGCTGGTGGGCCTGGTCGAAGCCACCACCTGCCGCCGCCAGCACCTGCTCGCCTACTTCGGCGAAGAGTCCAGCCCCTGCGGCAACTGCGACAACTGCCTGCACCCGCCGCAGACCTGGGACGCCACCGAGGCCGCGCGCAAGGCCTTGAGCTGCGTGTACCGCACCGGCCAGCGCTACGGCGCCGGCCACCTGATCGACGTGCTGCGTGGCGAACTCACGGACAAGGTGATCGAGCGCAAGCATCAGGACATCACCACCTTCGGCATCGGCAGCGAGCTCGACGAGAAGCGCTGGCGCACGATCTTCCGCCAGCTGGTGGCGCGCGAATTCGTCGCCGTGGACCACGAGCGCTACAACGCGCTGCGCCTCACGGACGCCGCCCGTCCGCTGCTGCGCGGCGAGGCCGAGTTCCACCTGCGCCTCGAGCGCGAACGCGGGCGCAGTCGCACCAAGCGGCGCAGCGCCGCCGCGCTCGAGATCCCGGATGGCATCCCCACCACCCTCTTCGACCGCCTGCGCGCCTGGCGCTTCGCCACCGCCAAGGAACGCAACGTGCCCGCCTACGTGGTGTTCCAGGACGCCACCCTGCGCGAGATCGCCATCGCCCGCCCGCAGACGCTCGCCGAACTGGCCCACATCAGCGGCGTGGGCGACCGCAAGCTGGAGCACTACGGGGCGGCGATCCTGGAGCTGGTCGCCGGAGCGGGCTGATCCTCGATCACAGGTAGTGATCCGCCAGCAGCACGAAGAACAGCAGCATGAGGTGGGTGATCGAGAAGCGGAAGGTGCGGATCGCGGTGTCGGCGCGCGGGGCGAACTTGAGGCGCCAGGCGTGGCGCAGGAACTGCAGGTTGAGCAGCAGGCTTCCCGCGAGGTAGAACGGCCCGCTCATCCCCACCAGATACGGCAGCAGGCACACCGCGAGCAGCAGCACGGTGTAGAGCAGCACCAGCGTGCGGGTGAATTCGATACCGTGGGTGACCGGCAGCATCGGCAGGCCGGCGCGGCGGTAGTCCTCGACGCGGTGGATGGCGAGCGCCCAGAAGTGCGGCGGCGTCCAGGTGAAGATGATCATCATCAGCAACAGGGCCTCGGCGCCCACCGTTCCGGTCATCGCCGTCCACCCGAGCACCGGCGGCAGCGCGCCGGCGACCCCGCCGATGACGATGTTCTGGGGCGTGGCGCGCTTGAGGAACACCGTGTAGATCACTGCATAGCCGAACAGCCCGGCCAGGGTGAGCCACGCAGTCAGCGCATTGACCGCCACCAGCAGCAGCACGAAGCCGCCGGCGGCGAGCGCGAAGGCGAAGCTCACCGCCTGCGCGTTGCTCAGCCGGCCGGTGGGCAGCGGACGCATCCGGGTGCGCGCCATGCGGGCGTCGATCTTCTGGTCGAGCACATGGTTGAAGGCCGCCGCCGCGCCCGAGACCATCGCAATGCCCAGGCTCGCCGTCGCCATCAGGCCGAGGTCGGGCCAGCCCTCGCTGGCGAGCATCATGCCCACCCAGGCGGTCAGCACCAGCAGCGCCACCACCCGCGGCTTGGTGAGTTGCCAGAACGCGCGACCGAGCGCCATCGCCTCGCCCAGGCTGGCAGCCGCTGTCGGAATCCGCTTGTAGCCGTCCATGTCTCCGTCTCCCCCTGTTGTCCTTGCTGCGACCACCATTCACGGCGAAGGCCGCCACGGTTGTGCGTTACCGTGAGAGCGGGCTTGCCCGCGAAGGCAGCGGCTCCGGGTCTGTCCATTCGCGGGCAAGCCCGCACCCACGGTCGGCGCCCATGCCCGGATCCGCCGGGAACGTCGGCCGGGCAGCCGGATGGGTGCGCTGCGCCGAACGACGGGACTGCGCGGCCGACGCCTGCATCTGCCGGATCAGCAACACCAGCGTGGCGAGCAGGCAGGCTGCGGTGAGGTTGTGCGCGACCGCGTTGAAGAGCGGCACCTGACCAATCACGTTGATCAGGCCGAGTGTCACCTGCAGCGCCAGCAGCACGCCGACCGCCGCCGCCAGCCGGCGCAGGCGCGCACCCGCCGCATGGCGCCAGCACAGCAGCACCAGGCTGGCGAGCACGCCCGTGGCGACCAGGGCGCCGATGCGATGCAGCACATGGATGCTCATCCGCGCCTCGTAAGGCAGCACGCCGAACTCGTAGGTCTCGTGGCCCAGCGGCAGGCTGAAGGCGGCTCGCAGCGAGAACTGCGCGCTCCAGCCGCTCTCGCAGAAGGGCAACTGGTAGCACACCGCCGCCGCGTAGTTCGCCGACGTCCAGCCGCCGAGGGCGATCTGCGCAAGGAGCACGGCGAAGGCCAGCCAGGCCAGCGGCAGCAGGCGGGCGAGACGGGGCTCGACTGGCTCCATGGCCACGGGAGGCTCAGGCCTCAACTCGAAGCGCAGCAAGGCCAGCAGCGCAAGCAGCCCGAAGCCGCCGAACAGGTGCGCCACCACCACCACCGGCATCAGATTCATCGTCACCGTCCACATGCCGAGCGCGGCCTGGAACACCACCAGCGCCAGCAGCAGCGCAGCGAGCCCGCGCACCCCGCGCCCGCGAGGCAGGCGGCGCGAGACGATGAAGATCGCCAGCACGCAGAGCCCGAGCAGGCCGGCGAGATAGCGGTGCACCATCTCGTTGCGCGCCTTGAAGGGGTCGACCTCGGCGTCGGGAAAGCGCGCCTGGGCCGCGGCGATGTGGGTGTCGTGCACCGGCGGCGTGAGCCGGCCGTAGCAGCCCGGCCAATCCGGACAGCCCAGCCCGGCGTCGGTGAGTCGGGTGTAGGCGCCGAGCGCGATCACCGCCAGCGCGAGCGCCAGGGTCGCGGTCACCAGCCAGCGTGCGCGCCTCATCGCCACCTCCTCATACGCCGCTGCGGTCGTAGTTCATCAGCCGCAGCAGGTCGCTGCGGATATCGCCGGCCACGCGCTGCGCCTGCTCGGCCCCCGGCTCGACCGCATAGCGCAGCAAGGCCAGGCCGCGCGGATCGACCAGCACGATGCGCCCCAGCAGCGCCGCGTCGCTGACCTGCGCGGCCTGCCATTCGACATGCGGATAGCGCGCACGCACCGCGGGATTGTCCGCCGCCAGCACCAGCGCCTGCACCCGCGCCTGCTTGCGGCCGAGGCCCGCGTGAAGCTGCTGCAGGATCATCAGCGCCTGCTCGCAGCGCGTGGCCGGGGCCGTCGGCGCGATGCCGACGCCAGGCGGAACGAGCGCCTCGCCGCTTTCCGGGCAGGCCGCTTCGCCCCCGACCGCGGGCACATAGACCAGATGCCACTGCCCGCCGCCCTGCGCGGGTGGAGGCAGCAGGCGCAGTTCCTGCGTCAGCCACTCGCCGTGGTTGAGAGTCGGCGCGGCAGCAAACCAGCCAAAGCGCAGACTCGCCCATGCCGCTGCCAGCGGCACAAGCGCACAGAGCAGGAACAGGGTCAGGAATTTACGACTGCTCATGGGCGATCTCCCCTGATTCGGCCGGCCTCCGGCGCGCGCTGGCAGCGAGCGCGACACCGATCACCGCGAGCGCGATCAGCGCCCATTGCAGCGCATAGCCGCGATGCCGCTCGGGCGGCAGCACGACCGGCTGGTAGTGGATGTGGAAGGGTGAAGCCTGCTGCTGCTGGATCAGCCCTGGCGCCAGCGGCACCGCCAGCCAGGGCGCGAGCTGCTCCGGGTCGGGCTGCTGGATGCGCATCGGCCAACGACCGTGGTCCTCGACATTGGCGCCAAGCAGGAGGCCGGTGACGTCGGTGCGGAAGAGGCCCTGCACACGCAGCTGCGCCGGAATCGCCGGCAGCGGCAGCACGTCGCGCGCGCCCCCGGCCGGAATCCAGCCCAGATTGACGAGCGCCGCGCGCGGCGCGGCGCCGCTGCTGCCCGCTGCGCGCAGGTCGGCGATGTCTTCCACCGCGATCACCACGTCGTAGCCGGGCTGACGGTCGAGGACACGGTTGTCGACCAGCCACACCATGGGCGCAATCCAGCGGGCCTCGAAGTCGAGCTGCACGCCGTCGACGAGCGCCCTCCGCGCTCGCACGCTGGCGGAATCGCGCGTCGCGCTGGCGCCCGCTGCACCGCGTTCACCGGAACGGCCGCCCGCGGCCGCGCGCCCATCGCCTCCGGCCAGCGCTGCCAGCCGCGCCAGGCCCACCGCGCCTTCGCGCTCCCACTGCGCGATGCGCGCCAGCGTCGCCAGCTTGTCCTCGCCGCGCTGCCATTGCCACACCGACAGCCCCGCCGGCACCGCGGCGACCGCCAGCACCGCGAGCACCCATGGCCAGCGCAGCACCCAGCAGTGTCCGAACGCGCTAATCTTCATCGCCACCCTGCCGCCGGAGAGCCCTCATGGCCGTCAAGATCGTTTTCGTGCTGCTGCTCGCACTTGTCGTCGTCAGCCTGTTCCAGGCGCTGTTCGTGATGCTCAAGGGCGGAGACGGTACGACCCGGATGTCGAAACACCTCGGCCGCCGGCTCGCGTTCTCGGTCGCGGTGATGGCGCTGCTGCTGGTGCTGCTCGCCACCGGGGTGATCACGCCGAATCCGCGTCCATACTGAGCCCGCGCGTATTGCGTGCCCGCCCGAGCGCCCGCCCGCATCGCGCCCGCCTCACAGCACATAGACGAAGATGAAGAGGTTGAGCCACACCACATCCACGAAGTGCCAGTACCAGGCCGCGGCCTGGAAGCCGAAGTGGTGCTCCGCGGTGAAGTGGTCCTTGATCACGATGCGCAGCAGCATGACCAGCAGGATCAGCGCGCCTATGGTCACGTGCAGGCCGTGGAAGCCGGTGAGCAGGTAGAAGGTGTTGCCGTAGACCCCGGAGTCCAGGCGCAGACCGAGGTCCTCGTAGGCGTGCATGTATTCATAGCCCTGCAGGAACAGGAAGGTCACCCCGAGCAGCACGGTGATCGCGAGAAAGAGCTTGAGCCGCAGCCGATTGCCCTGCTCGATCGCCACGTGCGCGACCTGCAGCGTGACTGAGGAGGCAAGCAGGATCACCGTGTTCCACAGCGGCAGGCCCGACCAGGGCATGGCTTGGGTCTCGGTACCGCCCGGAGTCTTGAGCAGCGGCCAGGCGGCCTCGAAGTCCGGCCACAGGATCTCGGCGGTCATCGCGTTGTTGCTGGCGCCGTCCAGCCATGGCACCGATACCACGCGGGCATAGAACAGGGCGCCGAAGAAGGCGAGGAAGAACATCACCTCCGAGAAGATGAACCAGCTCATGCACTGGCGGAAGGAGCGGTCGAGCTGGGCGGAGTACAAACCGCGCTGGGATTCGTCGATGACCTTGCCGAACCAGCCGAACAGCGTCACCACCAGCAGCGCGATGCCGGCGGCGAGCACCCAGGGCCCACCGCGCGCCCCGGGCTGGTCAAGCTGGCTGATCCACAGCGCCGCGCCGTAGCCGATGAGCAGCAAGGCAAGCGCGCCGACGATCGGCCAGGCGCTGTCGTGCGGGACGTAGTACTTCTGATGCGTGGTCGTCGTCATGGTGCCCCTCCCTTGCTGCGGAACCCGGCGCGGCGTGCGCCGGGACCGCGTGGCTTCAGCGGCTCGCGGTCTGGCCGACGCTGCGATACAGGCGGTAGGACAGCGTCAGGTTCTTGAAGCGCGCCGGCAATTCCGGATCGACATAGAACTGAACCGGCATGGCCTTGCGTTCGCCCGGCGCCAGCGGCTGCTCCTGGAAACAGAAGCATTCGATCTTCATGAAGTGGCGGGCGGCCTCTCCGGGCGAAACGGAGGGCACGGCGGTGGTGACGATCGGCTCCCCGGTGCGGTTCTCGACCACGAAGGACACCACCTGCAGGTCACCCGGATTGAGGCGCACACGTGCGGTCTCGGGGGCGAAATCAACCGCGACGGCAGGGTCGTGGGTGGCGAGGAACTCGACCGTGACCTCACGCCCGCGATCGATCCGGTCGGGCGCGGCGGCGGCAACCTTGTCGGTCTTGCCATTGATGCCGGTGATGTCGCAGAACACGTCGTACAGCGGCACCAGCGCGAAGCCGAACGCGAACATCGCCAAGCAGGCGAGCAGCAGCTTGTTGATCAGGCTACGGTGGTCAGACATCGCGCGTCCTCCGTGCGCCGCCGTGCAATCACTTGACCACCGGCGGGGTGTCGAAGGTGTGATAGGGCGCCGGCGAGGGCACCTCCCACTCCAGCCCCTGCGCGCCTTCCCACACCCGGTCGGTCGCCTTGTCGCCGATCCCGCGCATGCAGCGCACCACACCCCACAGGAACAGCAGTTGCGACAGGCCGAACAGGAAGCCGCCGATGCTCATGAAGGCGTTAAGGTCGGCGAACTGCAGCGCGTAGTCCGGGATGCGGCGCGGCATGCCGGCCAGGCCGACGAAGTGCATCGGGAAGAACAGCATGTTCACCGAGATCAGCGAGCACCAGAAATGCACCTGGGCGAGGCGCTCGTTGTACATCACGCCGGTCCACTTCGGGATCCAGTAGTACACCGCGGCGATGATGCCGAACACCGCGCCCGTCACCAGCACGTAGTGGAAGTGGGCGACCACGAAGTAGGTGTCCTGGTACTGGAAGTCGGCCGGGATGATGGCCAGCATCAGCCCGGAGAAGCCGCCGATCGTGAACAGCACGATGAAGGCGAGCGAGAACATCATCGGCACCTCGAAGCTCATCGAGCCGCGCCACATCGTCGCCACCCAGTTGAACACCTTCACCCCGGTGGGCACGGCGATCAACATGGTGGCGTACATGAAGAAGAGCTCGGCGACCACCGGCATGCCGGTGGTGAACATGTGGTGGCCCCAGACGATGAAGGACAGGAAGGCGATGCTGGCGGTGGCCACCACCATCGACTCGTATCCGAACAGCGGCTTGCGCGCGAAGGTGGGGATGATGCTGGAGACGATGCCGAAGGCCGGGAGGATCATGATGTAGACCTCCGGGTGGCCGAAGAACCAGAAGATGTGCTGGAACATCACCGGGTCGCCGCCGCCCGCGGCGTCGAAGAAGCTGGTGCCGAAGTACTTGTCGGTGAGCACCATGGTGACCACCCCGGCCAGCACCGGCATCACGGCGATGAGCAGGAAGGCGGTGATCAGCCAGGTCCACACGAAGAGCGGCAGCTTCATCCAGGTCATGCCGGGCGCGCGCATGTTCCAGATGGTGACGATTACGTTGATCGCGCCCATGATCGAGGACACCCCCATCAGGTGCACCGAGAGCACGAAGAAGGCGGTGGAGTCGCCGCTGTAGGTGGTCGACAGCGGCGCGTAGAAGGTCCACCCGGCCGCGGGCGCGCCGCCCTCCATGAACAGCGTGGACAGCAGGATCGCGAACGCGCAGGGCAGGATCCAGAAGCTCCAGTTGTTCACCCGTGGCAGCGCCATGTCGGGCGCACCGATCATCAGCGGGATCATCCAGTTGGCCAGGCCGACGAAGGCCGGCATCACCGCGCCGAACACCATCACCAGGCCGTGCACCGTGGTCATCTGGTTGAAGAAGTGCGGATCGACGAACTGCAGCCCGGGCTGGAACAGCTCGGCGCGGATCACCATCGCCAGGCTGCCGCCGATGAACAGCATGGTCAGCGAGAACAGCAGGTAGAGCGTGCCGATGTCCTTGTGGTTGGTGCTGAACAGCCAGCGCGCGAGGCCGCGCGGCTTGTGGTCGTGGTCAAGGTGCCCGTGTGCGTCCAGGGTGCCGGTGATCTGGGTGCTCATCGCTCATTCCCCCTTCTCGATCGCGGCCGCGACGTCGGCCGGCTGCACCATGTCGCCCTTGGCGTTGCCCCAGGCGTTGCGCTCGTAGGTGATGACGGCGGCGAGTTCCTTCGCGCTCAGCTGCTTGCCGAAAGCCTGCATCGCGGTGCCTTCCTTGCCGAAGAGCACGATGTGGATGTGCGCGGCCGGCTCGCCCATCGCGATCGCGCTACCCTTCAGGCCGGGGAACACGCCCGCCAGGCCCTCGCCATTGGGCTGGTGGCAGGCCACGCAGGCGCGGTCGTAGACCTCCTGGCCAAGTGCCATCAGCTCGTCCATGCTCATCGGGCCGGCGGTCGCCGCCTCGGCCCTCGCCTGCTCGGCAAGCGCCACCTGCTGGGCCGCCCAGGCCTCGAAGTCCTCGGGCGTCTTCACCTCCACCGCAACCGGCATGAAGCCGTGGTCGCGCCCGCACAGCTCGGCGCACTTGCCGTAGTACAGGCCGGGCTTGTCGACGCGCGTCCAGGTCTCGTTGATGAAGCCGGGCACGGCGTCCTTCTTGATCGCGAAGTCGGGCACCCACCACGAGTGGATGACGTCGTCGGCGGTGAGCAGGAAGCGCACCTTCTTGCCCGTTGGCAGAACCAGCGGCTTGTCCACCGCCATCAGGTAGTCGGGGGATTTCTCCGCCTCGTTGGCGATCTGCGCGCGCGGGGTGGCAAGCACCGAATAGAACTCGATCGGGTAGTCGAGGTACTTGTAGTGCCACTTCCACTGCGAGCCGGTGACGAGCACGGTGAGCTCGGAGGCGGAGACGTCCTCCATCGCGATCAGCGTGCGTGTAGCCGGCACGGCCATCGCGATCAGGATCAGCACCGGGATCGCGGTCCACAGGATCTCGATCTTCATGCTGCCGTGGAACTGCGCCGGCACCACGCCCTTGGCCTTGCGGTGGTGGATGATCGACCAGAACATCAGGCTGAACACGACCAGCGCGATCGCGACGCAGATGTAGAAGATCGTCATGTGCAGGTCGAAGACCTGCTGGCTGATCTCGGTGGCGCCGCGCGTCATGTTGAAGCGGGGTTCCTGCGCGCCCGCCGGAATACCGGTCGCGAGCAGCGTGGCTGCGACCGTGGGGTGGTTCAGATACGTCCTCGCCTGCCACAACCCGGATGAACGGTGTCTCACTGCCGACCCCCTCTTATCGTTATGGGTGTGATGCCGCTACAACAGCGCAACTGAAGTCCTGACTGCTCCCTGTGCCTTTCGCCGAGCCCGCGAGCGCGGCATGCCGTTTCCCCCTCTCCCCTCGACCCTCGTCAGCGCCAACGGAATGGCCACGACGACCCGGAGTTTAGATTCAATATAAACCTCAACAAGGGAAAGGCAAGGCACGACAAGAACGCGCGCGAGATCGATTCCAATTCGCCCTATTGACCCCTCAAAGCGTGGTCCGGATCAATCGGGGAATACCTGCACCTCGCGCGGAGGGATCGTCGCCAGCGCGCGCCCGGCCCCATGCCGGACGAAAAACGGCGACCCGCAGGCCGCCGTTCTTCGTATCATCGCGCGCCGGGCTCAGCGCTTGAAGCGCTCCTCGGCGATCGCGTCCGCGACCTCGCCGGTCGGGCGCTCTTCCTTGCGCGCGCGCTCGAAGACTTCCATCAGGTTGTCGTGGATGCCCTCGATGTGCTTGAGCAGCGCGCCGCGGTCGAAGCCGATGCGCTCGTGGTAGACGTCGATGATGCCGCCGGCGTTGATGACGTAGTCGGGCGCGTACAGGATGCCGCGCTTCATGAGCTCGACGCCGTGGCGCGGCTCGGCGAGCTGGTTGTTGGAGGCGCCGGCGACGATTTTCGCCTTCAGTTGCGGGATGGTGCTGTCGTTCAGGATGGCGCCGAGCGCGCACGGGGCGAAGACGTCGACGTCGAGCGCGAAGATCTCCTCCGGCGCGACCACGATGGCGCCAAGCTCGCGGCCAGCCTGCACCAGCGGCTCGCGGTGGATGTCGGTCACCCACAGCTGGGCGCCAGCTTCCTTGAGCTGGCGGGCGAGGTCGTAGCCGACGTTGCCCACGCCCTGCACCGCCACGCGCAAGCCTTCGAGCGAGTCGCGGCCGAGGCGCTCCTTCACCGCCGCCTTGATGCCGATGAAGGTGCCATAGGCGGTGGCGGGCGACGGATCCCCGCTGCGCGTGCCCTGGTCGGACGGCTTGTCGACGATGCCGGCCACGTGCTGGGTGAACTGCGCCATGTACTTCATGTCGGCGACGCTCGTGCCGGAATCCTCGGCGGCGATGTAGCGGCCGTTCAGCTGCTCGAGCGCGCGGGCGAAGGCTGCGAGCAGCTCGGGCGTCTTCTGCGTGCGCGGGTTGCCGATGATCACCGACTTGCCGCCGCCGAGCTTGAGGTTGGCCATCGCCGACTTGTAGGTCATGCCGCGCGACAGGCGCAGCACATCGCGGATCGCCTCCTCCTCGCTGGCGTAGGGCCACATGCGGCAGCCACCGAGCGCCGGGCCGAGGTTGGAATTGTGGACGGCGATGATCGCCTTCAGTCCGCTCTTGTCATCGCTGACGAAGACCACCTGCTCGTGGTCGGCGAAGTCGCTCAGGGAAAATACGGCCATGCTGTGTCTCCTTCCTTATGGGAACGTGGGTGTGAGCCGTCCCGCCCGACGCTGCTCGTGGCAGGCCGGTGCAGGTTGGCAGGGTGTGGAACCCTTGCTTCGGATCAATGGGGTCTGACCCCATTGATCTTCAGCCGGGGATGATGGCGATGGTCTTGCGCACCTTGGTCGCGAGCGGGGCGCTGACCGGGCGGCGGTGGCGGAAGTCCTCGAGCAGGGCGGCCTGGCGCTTGCGGGCGCTGGCGAGGTAGCGCTCGCGAACGTGACCATAGCCGCGGATCTGGTCGGGGATGGCGGCGAGTTCGATCGCCGCCTCGTGGTTGCTGCGGTCGAGGTTGAGGAGGATCTCCTCGACCACGCGCTCGTATTCGGCGATCAGCTCGCGGTCGAGTTTGCGGTCGTGGCTGCGGGCGAAGGGGTCGAGCATCGAGCCGCGCAGGTGGCGGAACTTCGCCAGCGTGCGCATCGCCTTGAGCATCCACGGGCCGTAGGCCTTCTTCTGCAGCGCGCCGGTCTGCGGGTCCTTGTCGGCCAGGGTGGGCGGGGCAAGGTGGAACACCAGCTTGTAGTCGCCCTCGAACTGCTCCTCGACGCGCTTGAGGAAGTCCGTCGCGGTGTACAGGCGGGCGACCTCGTACTCGTCCTTGTAGGCGAGCAGCTTGTGGTAGCCGCGCGCCACCGCCTCGGTGAGCAGGGTGATGCCCGGGGCGAGCTTCGTCTCCGCGGCGCGCACGCGCTCGACCAGCCTGGCGTAGCGCTCGGCGTAGGCGGCGTTCTGGTACTCGGTCAGCTGGGCCTTGCGGCGGGCGATCAGCTCATCGACGCTGGTCGAGAGCTTGTGATGCTCGGGCGTGCCGAACTGCGGCTTGGCGGCCTCGTTCACCGCCTTCAGGTCGACCGCGGCGCGCCGGCCCCACAGGAAGGCGGCCTTGTTGGCCTCGACCGCGGCGCCGTTGATCTCGATCGCACGCTCGATCGCCTGCCGCGACAGCGGCACCAGGCCGCGTTGCCAGGCGTAACCGAGCATGAACAGGTTGGTGGCGATCGAGTCGCCCAGCAGGTCGGTGGCGATGCGGGTGGCATCGAGGAACTCGGCCTTGTCCGCGCCGACCGCATCGACGATCTGCGCCTCCATCGAGGCCGCCGGGAACTGCGGATCGGGGTTGGCGCCGACGTTGCCGCTGCGCGCCTGGGCGGCGAAGCCGCGCACGAACTCGCTGGTGTTGGTCTGGTCGCGGTTAATGACGACGCGGGTGAGCCCGTTCTGCATCTTGGCGAGCGACTCGTCGCTGGCCGCCACCACCAGGTCGCAGCCGATCACCGCATTGGCCTCGCCGGCGGCGACGCGGGCGGCGTGCAGCTGCGCCTGGCGGTCGGCGATGCGCACATGCGACCACACCGCGCCGCCCTTCTGCGCCAGGCCGGCCATGTCGAGCACCGAGATGCCCTTGCCTTCCAGATGCGCGGCCATGCCGAGCAGCGCGCCGATGGTCACCACCCCGGTGCCGCCGACGCCGGTGATCAGGATGCCCCAGGGCGTGGCGGTGGAGGGTAGCTGCGGCTCGGGCAGCTCGGCAAAGGCGGCCTTGCCCGCGGCCTTGCCCTTCCTCAGCTTGCCGCCCTCGATGGTGACGAAGCTCGGGCAGAAGCCCTTCACGCAGGAGTAGTCCTTGTTGCACGAGGACTGGTCGATGAAGCGCTTGCGCCCGAACTCGGTCTCCACCGCGCCCACCGACATGCAGTTCGACTTGTCGCTGCAGTCGCCGCAGCCTTCGCACACGTGATCGTTGATCACCACGCGCTTGGCGGGGTCGGGGAACTTGCCGCGCTTGCGCCGGCGGCGCTTCTCGGCGGCGCAGGTCTGGTCGTAGATGATCGCGGTGACCGCCGGCACGGTGCGCAG